>NZ_CAXAON010000049.1:0-22091 GCF_963970495.1 Pseudomonas sp. EA_65y_Pfl2_P78
TGATCATCTTCACGACTTGCAGCTTGAAGCTGTCGTCGAATGTTCTGCGTTTGTCGGTCATGAAAAACTCCTCGATAGATGCATTTTCCACCTATCGGGGTGTCCGGGGAAATTAGACCACTACAGTACAGACCGTGGGAGATTTCACCCTCCTCCTTTCACCCAAGCGCCGATAAAGAATGCATCTGGCCTAGACCGACGATAGGAACAAGCCTGCGCCTCTGGGTGAACCCTTCAAGTGTTCAAACCTTAGCCCGGAGGATTTCTCATGGCAATGCCCGTCGCTACTACTCAGTCGATCATCGGGGTTGATGTCGCCAAGGACGAACTGGTGATTTATCACGCCGAATCAGATCAGCTCGAGACAATCTCCAATACCAAAGCGGCGATCAAGAAATGGCTCAAAACCGTTGCCAAACCAGTGGCAATCGCTATCGAAGCCACCAATATCTATCATCAGGAGTTTGCCGATCTGGCGCATGCCGCAGGTTACGTGATCTATATGGTTGGCGGTTATGAGCTCAGCCATTACCGCAAAGGCGTGAACGTTCGCGCTAAAACTGATGCGCTGGATGCCCGATTACTGGCCCGTTATCTGACAAACGAAGGGGACCACTTACGCCCCTGGACACCGCCGCCGCCCTTGTATTGCCGACTTATCAGTCTTTTCCGGCGTCGTGCGGCTTTGGTCCAGGCTCGTGTCAGCCTCAAGCAGAGCTGGGAGAATGAGCCGTTGCTCAAAACCGCTTTCAAAAATCAGATAAACGCCATGCAAAGACTGGAAATCCTGCTGGAGAAAACGATCCTGACGCAGATAGACGAAGCCGGTTTAGGCGCTCAGCTCAAGCGTTGCATGAAAGTAGAAGGCATAGGTACGTTGACCGGTGCCCGCTTGCTCGCATCCTTTCAGCGTGGGGACTTCAGAAACGCCGACGCTTTCATCGCTTTTCTAGGCCTGGATCTGCGCATATCGGACTCAGGTAAAAAGAAAGGCCGCCGCTGCCTGACCAAACGAGGCGACTCAGAGGCGCGTCGATTGCTGCACAACGCCGCAATGGCGGCGAGCCGAACCTCGGCGTGGAAAGGATTTTATGAGGCTTTGAGAGGGCGCGGATTGAGCACTACCCAAGCACTGGTCGCACTAGCCCGCAAGCTTGCCCGGGTGGTATTTGCTCTGTTGAAAAACCAGAGCGAATACTCACCTAAAGCGGTTTAGGGGCTAGGCATGAACCATAGAATCTCCCACAGTTGGAATGTATTTTCCTGTGGGAGCGAGTTTGCTTACGAAGAGGCTGGCAGCCGCGCCCCACGTCTCAGGGCTCCAACCCGATCCCGCGCAAGATCACACTGGTCACCGTCTGCACCGCCCGCTCGAACTGCATGTCCGACAGCGGCTGGTGATCATTCAAGATATTCACCTGATGGTCGAAGTCGGCGTAGTGCTGGGTCGAAGCCCAGATCATGTACAGCAGGCTCGACGGTTCCACCGGCAAAATCCGCTTGTCATCGACCCACTGCCGAATCTTCGCTTCCTTCATCTTCGCCCAGTCGTACAGGCTGGCGTCCAGCGCTTCGCCCAGCGTCGGCGCGCCGTGGATGATTTCGTTGGCCCAGACTTTTGAACCGTACGGCCGGCTGCGCGAGTGGTTCATCTTGGCGCGGATATAGCTGCTGAGCACCACACGCGGATCGTCGAACATCTCGAAGCACAACGCATCCTGCTTCCACACTTCCAGCAGGTCGAACAGCACGGCGCTGTACAACTCACTCTTGGTTGAGAAGTAGTAGTGCAGGTTGGAGCGCGGCAGTTGCACTTCGGCGGCGATGTCGGCCATGGCGGTGCCACCGAAACCTTTTTCGGCGAAAACCTTTTCCGCCGCCAGGAGAATTTTTTCGACGTTACTGCGACGAATCTCGATCTTGTGATTGCCCATGTGGGCTCCCTGACAACAACCTTGCCCAAGACTAGCACCCGCTCTGCCACTGGGGCGACCGCTGAAAACAAAACTTCGTATAGACGCAGTCGCATGGCTAAACTGCCCCCTTATTCGATCCTGCCCCAGAGGTACCTGCGATGCTGTTCAAGAACGTTCTGACCACCACGGCCCTGCTCGCCTCGCTGTTCGCCGCCTCTTCGGTATGGGCCCACGCCCACCTGAAAAGCCAGACCCCGGCTGCCGACAGCACCGTCGCCGCACCTGCGGATCTGCGCCTGACGTTCTCCGAGGGTGTGGAAGCCAGTTTCACCAAAGTCACGCTGACCAAGGATGGCGTGCCGGTCGCGGTCAAAGCGCTGACCACCCAGGACAAAGACAAGAAAACCCTGATCGTCACCCCTGCGGCACCGCTGACTGGCGGTGAGTACAAAGTCGAATGGCACGCGGTGTCGGTCGACACGCACAAGAGCGAAGGCGCCTATCAGTTCAAGGTTGGTCAGTAATTCATGAGTGAAGCGCTGGTGCTGTGCCGGTTCCTGCATTTGAGCGTGGTGTTGATGTTGTTCGGGGTCTGGTTGTTCAGACCGTTGCTGCTCAAGGGCGAAGCGCGGGTGCTAGACCTTCGTACCGCGCGACTGGCCCGTTGGCTGGCGACCGTTGCGCTGCTCAGCGGGGTGGCCTGGGCGTTGCTGATCACCGCGAGTATGGCCGGTTCAACGGCGGCGGCATTCGATCCGGACACGCTTGCGCTGGTGTTTGGCAAAACATTTTTTGGTCAAGTCTGGCGCTGGCATTTGCTGCTCAACGCAGCGCTGCTGGCGTTGCTGTTTACACCCTGGCGTTCAAGCACACCCTTGCGGCTGGGGCTGAGCGCGCTGCTGGCGGTGACACTGGCGCCGGTCGGTCACGGCGCGATGCTGGAGGGTCTGAGCGGACAACTGCTGATCCTCAATCAGGCCCTGCATTTGATTTGTGTGGCAGCGTGGCTCGGCGGGCTGTTGTTGCTGGTGATGCTGCTGCGCGCGCCAAGCGAACCCATGGGCCAGATCCTGCGGCGCTTCAGTGGTGTCGGCTATGCGCTGGTTGCAGGCCTGTTGATCACCGGGTTGATCAACGTTCGCGTGCTGACCGGCCAGTGGTGGCCAACACCATTGTTCAGCGGGTTCGCCCTGATTCTGTTGATCAAGGCATTGCTGGTGCTGGGAATGCTGGGGTTGGCGTTGTTCAATCGCTCGCGAAGCGAGGATTGCGAACAGCGGATCGGCGCGCTCAGACGCAGTGTGATGATCGAATGGTTGCTGGGGATCGGGGCAGTTGCCGCCGTCTCGCTACTCGGCACCCTGCCGCCGATGATTGCGGCCTGAACACCACCGCAAAGCCTTTGTAGGCGTTGTGTTGATCAATGAGGCTGCGTGTCGCCCGCCGCCGTATCAATACTCACCACCACCGACATCCCGGGGCGCATCAATCCATTGAAAGGCCTTGTGCTGATTTGGCTTGAATGTGCCGTAAATCGTCCGGCAAACCCATGTCCCGTGAAGGAGCAGGCTGACGCTTACGCAGAAATCATGTGAAGCCGGATTCGTAGAATTTGTTTAAAGGTCCTCTCGCCGACAGCGGATTTTTCCCGCGTCGGGCGACTGCCATCCTTGCAACCCTTCTCAATCTGCAAGGTGCCCGTTATGAATACGCCCCACCCACAACGCTCACACGGCTTGCTGAAAAGCCTTCTGGCAGCCGCCCTGCTAATCCCCCCTCACCTTTGCTCAGGAACGCCCGTGGCCGGACGGTTCGCAACTGGTGATCTCGGTGTCGATGCAATTCGAAACCGGCGGCCAGCCCGAGGGCGCCGAAAGCCCGTTCTCAGGTAGCCCGCTGCCCAAGGGCTACCCCGACTTTCCGGCGCAGACCTGGTTTGATTATGGCTACAAGGAAGGCCTGTGGCGCATGCTTGACCTGTGGGATCGCACCGCAATCAAAGTCACCTCCCATGTGGTCGGCGAAGCGGCGCTCAAGCACCCGGAACTGGCCAAGGCAATAGCCCAGCGCGGGCATGAACTGGGCGCCAACAAGCGACGGATGATGTCGGTGAGTTTGCACGACCGGATTGGCGGCACTCCCGCGATGGTCGAAGCCATGGAGCGGTTCATCCGTTACGCACAGTCTCATCCGAAAGTCAGCTTCATGCGCAACGATCAAATTGCGCAGATCGTGCTGACCGAGAAAATCCGCTGATAGATAACAGCGAAGCGCTCTACAACCATTGATTGCGCCGAAACAGCCCTGCTCACGCCATGATCAGGGCTGCTTGCGCTTTGATGGTCATCGTATAACTTCCTGTTGACATTCCCCTGAAGCTCCGCAAATATCGCCCCCAATGTTGTACGACAACGCACAACATAAATAAAAACAAGAAACAAGGGAGCGTCATAGTGAGCACTTTCGTCCGCAAATCCGTTCGTCATTCCCGCACGACTTTCATCCGCTCTCCCCTGAGCCTGATTGGCTGCAGCAGCCTCGTCTTGTTGGCTCCGCTAAGCGCCAGCGCCGAAGGCTTCGTCGATGATGCCAAAGCCACGCTGAACTTGCGCAACGCCTACTTCAACCGCAACTTCACCAACCCCAACAACGCACAGGGCAAGGCTGAGGAGTGGACGCAAAGTTTCATCCTCGACGCCAAATCCGGCTTCACTCAAGGCACCGTCGGTTTCGGCCTGGACGTGCTGGGGCTGTATTCGCAGAAGCTCGATGGCGGCAAAGGCACCGGCGGTACGCAATTGTTGCCGATCCACGATGATGGACGTCCGGCGGACAATTTCGGTCGCCTGGGTGTAGCGCTCAAAGCCAAGGTATCGAAGACCGAACTGAAGGTCGGCGAGTGGATGCCGGTGCTGCCGATCCTGCGCTCCGACGATGGCCGTTCCCTGCCGCAGACCTTCCGCGGTGGCCAGATCACCTCCACCGAAATCAATGGCCTGAGCCTCTACGGCGGCCAGTTCCGCGCCAACAGCCCGCGTAACGATGCGAGCATGGAAGACATGTCGATGAACGGCAAAGGTGCGTTCACCTCAGACCGTTTCAACTTCGGCGGTGGCGAATACACCTTCAACGAAAAGCGCACGCTGGTCGGCGTGTGGTACGCCGAACTCAGCGACATTTATCAGCAGCAGTACTTCAACCTCAGTCACAGCCAGCCCATGGGCGACTGGACCCTGGGCGCCAATCTCGGCTTCTTCAACGGCAAGGAGAATGGCAGCGCACTGGCGGGCGATCTGGACAACAAAACCGCATTCGCCCTGCTCTCGGCCAAATACGGTGGCAACACTTTCTATGTCGGTCTGCAAAAGCTCAGTGGCGATAACGGCTGGATGCGGGTCAACGGTACCAGCGGCGGCACCCTGGCCAACGACAGTTACAACGCCAGCTACGACAACGCCAAGGAACGCTCCTGGCAGCTTCGCCACGACTACAACTTCGCCGCCCTCGGCATCCCCGGTCTGACCCTGATGAACCGTTACATCAGCGGCGATAACGTGCACACCGGGACCATTACCGACGGCAAGGAATGGGGTCGCGAGTCCGAACTGGCCTACACCGTACAGAGCGGGCCGCTGAAAAATCTCAACGTGAAATGGCGCAACGCGACGATTCGCCGGGACTTCAGCAACAACGAGTTCGATGAGAACCGGATTTTTATCAACTATCCGATTTCGTTGCTGTAAACCCCTGAAGCCGCATCCCCCCTGTGGGAGCAAGCTTGCTCGCTCACACAGGGGTTGGCATGACGAGGCAGTTTTTTGATTTGGCCCTTGCGTCATTTACACCAAAAGTCGCGTTGACAAGACCGGGAAACCCTACCGATACTTCAGCGCAGTCATACGACAACCTACAACAAACCTAATAACAATGTGTTCAGGGATTGCCATGACGTCTGATTCTGATTCCCGTGCCCCCTTCAACCGTCTGCTGCTGACCGGCGCCGCGGGTGGTCTGGGCAAAGTTTTGCGTGAACGCCTGCGCCCGTACGCCCATGTCCTGCGGCTGTCGGACATCGCCGATCTACCCCCGGCCGCTGATGATCACGAAGAAGTCGTGCTCTGCGATCTGGCCGACAAACAGGCGGTTCATCAACTGGTCGAAGGCGTGGACGCGATCCTGCATTTCGGCGGTGTTTCCGTCGAGCGCTCGTTCGAAGAGATCCTTGGCGCCAACATCTGCGGCGTCTACCACATCTATGAAGCGGCACGTCGCCATGGCGTGAAACGCGTGATCTTCGCCAGTTCCAACCACGTCATCGGTTTCTATCAGCAGGACGAGCGCCTCGACGCCGCTTCCGCGCGCCGCCCCGACGGCTATTACGGATTGTCCAAGTCCTACGGCGAAGACATGGCCAGTTTCTATTTCGATCGCTACGGCATCGAAACGGTCAGCATCCGCATCGGATCTTCGTTCCCCGAGCCACAGAACCGTCGAATGATGCACACCTGGTTGAGCTTCGACGACCTCACCCAACTGCTCGAACACTCGCTGTATGCCCCGAACGTCGGCCACACCGTGGTGTACGGCATGTCCGATAACAAGGACGTCTGGTGGGACAACCACTTGGCCAGCCACTTGGGTTTCGAAGCCCGGGACAGCTCCGAAGTGTTCCGCGACAAGGTCGAAGCGCAGCCGATGCCGGCGGCCGATGACCCGGCGCGGATCTATCAGGGTGGCGCTTTCGTCGCGGCCGGCCCGTTCGGTGACTGATGACTCTGCCAGGGACAAAAAAGAATGAGTATGCAAGCCCAATTGATCGTCGACGCCCGCAACGCGGTCGGCGAAAGCCCGGTCTGGGTCGCGCAGGAAAACGCTCTTTACTGGGTGGATATTCCCAATGGCGGGCTGCAACGCTGGAGCGCTGACACCGGGCATGTCCACGCGTGGAAAGCCCCCGAAATGCTCGCCTGCATCGCCCGTCACAGCCGTGGCGGCTGGGTGGCGGGCATGGAGAGCGGTTTCTTTCACTTGCACCCGCATAGCGATGGCAGCCTCGACAGCGAATTACTCGCCCAAGTCGAACACAGCCGTGGAGACATGCGCCTCAACGATGGTCGCTGCGACCGTCAGGGCCGTTTCTGGGCGGGCAGCATGGTGCTGAACATGGGTTTGAACGCCCCCGAAGGCCGGCTATATCGCTACGGCGCCGGCCAGTGCGGGCTGATCGAAGCGCAACTCGATGGCTTTATCGTGCCCAACGGCCTGGGCTTCAGCCCGGACGGCAAGACGATGTACCTGTCCGACTCACACCCCAACGTGCAACGGATCTGGGCATTTGACTACGACACCGCCAGCGGCACGCCGTCGAACCGCCGCGTGTTCGTCGACATGAATCACTACAGCGGTCGCCCTGATGGCGCCGCCGTTGACGCCGACGGTTGCTACTGGATCTGCGGCAACGACGCCGGACTCGTTCATCGTTTCACCCCCGACGGGCGACTCGATTACTCACTGCCCGTGCCGGTGAAAAAACCGACCATGTGCGCCTTCGGCGGTAGCCGGATGGACACCTTGTTTGTCGCCTCGATCCGCCCCGGCGACGATCACGACCCGCAGTCTCTGGCCGGGGGCTTGTTCGCTTTGAACGCCGGCGTCAAAGGCTTGCCGGAACCGGTTTTCGACAATTTGCTGTAACGCGCCTCTGCTGCACCGCTTCGCCTTGACCACAAAAATAACAAGACTGGAGACACCCTCATGGACTTCAAACGCACCTTGCTCGTCGCCGCACTTCCCCTTGCGTTCACCCTCAGCAGCGCCGTTCAGGCACTGGAAATCAAGTTCGCCGATGTCCACCCGGCCGGATACCCGACCGTGGTCGCCGAAGAGCAACTGGGCAAAACCCTGGTCGCCGAGAGCGACGGCAAACTGACCTTCAAGATGTTCGCCGGTGGCGTGCTCGGCTCGGAAAAAGAAGTGGTCGAACAGGCGCAAGTCGGTGCGATCCAGATGGCCCGCGTCAGCCTCGGCATCGTCGGCCCGGTGGTGCCGGACGTGAACGTGTTCAACATGCCGTTCGTGTTCCGCGACCAGGCGCACATGCGCAAGATCATCGACGGTGAAATCGGCGACGAGATTCTCGACAAAATCACCAACTCCGAATTCAACCTGGTCGCCCTGGCCTGGATGGACGGCGGCACCCGTAACCTCTACACCAAAAAACCCGTGCGCAAACTGGAAGACCTCAAGGGCATGAAGATTCGTGTGCAGGGCAACCCCATGTTCATCGAAACCATCAACGCCATGGGCGGCAATGGCATTGCGATGGACACCGGGGAAATCTTCAGTGCCTTGCAAACCGGGGTAATCGACGGCGCAGAAAACAACCCGCCGACCATGCTTGAACACAACCACTATCAGAACGCCAAGTTCTACAGCCTGACCGGGCACTTGATCCTGCCCGAGCCGATCGTGATGTCGAAAACCACCTGGAACAAACTCACCCCGGATCAACAGGCCCTGGTGAAAAAAGCGGCCAAGGCCGCGCAAGCCCAGGAGCGCACGTTGTGGGACGCCAAGACGGTGAGCAGTGAAGAAAAACTCAAGGCTGCCGGTGTCGAGTTCATTACCGTCGACAAGAAACCCTTCTACGAGGCCACCGCTTCGATCCGCGAGAAATACGGCGCACCTTACGCCGATCTGATCAAGCGTATCGAAGCCGTTCAGTAACCCTCCCTGCCCTCAACGAAAGGCCCGGCAGCGCAGACCTCGATGGATGTCCGCGCCTGCCCGGTTACGGTGGAACCCGATGAAGAATCTGCTGCTGGGCATCAACGACCGGATCTACATGGCCTGCATATGGGTCGCCGGTCTGTCGGTGCTGACGATTTCCCTGATCATCCCTTGGGGGGTGTTTGCCCGTTACGTTCTCGGTACCGGTTCGAGCTGGCCGGAGCCGACTTCAATCCTGCTGATGATGGTCTTTACCTTCATCGGTGCCGCCGCCAGTTATCGCGCTGGCGCTCACATGGCCGTGGCCATGCTGACCGACCGCATGCCTGCGCCACTGCGCAAAGGCATGGGCATCGTGTCGCAATTGCTGATGGCCACCATTTGCCTGTTCATGACCATTTGGGGCACCAAACTGTGCCTGTCGACCTGGAACCAGTTCATGAGCGCCCTGCCAACTTTGCGCGTGGGCATCACCTACATGCCCATCCCGATCGGTGGCGCGCTGACCATGATTTTCGTGCTGGAAAAATTGTTTCTGGGTGACCAAAGCAACCGCCGCGTGGTGCGGTTCGATCTGGTTGAAGAAAACGAAGGGGCTGCCTGATGGACGCGTTGATTCTGTTGGGCAGTTTTATTGTCTTGATCCTGATCGGCATGCCAGTGGCCTACGCCCTCGGGCTGTCGGCATTGATCGGCGCGTGGTGGATCGATATCCCGTTCCAGGCCCTGATGATTCAGGTGGCTGGTGGGGTGAACAAGTTTTCGCTGCTGGCGATCCCGTTCTTCGTCCTCGCTGGCGCGATCATGGCCGAAGGTGGCATGTCACGGCGGCTGGTGGCGTTCGCCGGGGTGCTGGTGGGATTCGTGCGCGGCGGCCTGTCGCTGGTCAACATCATGGCCTCGACGTTTTTTGGCGCGATCTCCGGCTCCTCGGTGGCCGATACCGCTTCGGTCGGTTCGGTGCTTATCCCGGAAATGGAGCGCAAAGGCTATCCGCGCGAGTTCTCCACGGCGGTCACCGTCAGTGGTTCGGTGCAGGCGTTGCTGACGCCGCCCAGCCATAACTCGGTGCTTTATTCCCTGGCGGCTGGCGGCACCGTGTCTATCGGCTCGCTGTTCATGGCCGGTGTCGTGCCCGGCCTGATGATGAGCGCGTGCCTGATGGCGCTGTGCTTGATCTTCGCGAAAAAACGCAACTACCCCAAAGGTGAAGTCATACCGCTGCGCGAGGCCTTGAAAATCTGCGGCGAGGCGATGTGGGGCATGATGGCGATGGTGATCATCCTGGGCGGGATTCTCTCGGGGATTTTTACCGCCACCGAGTCGGCGGCCATCGCCGTGCTGTGGTCATTCTTCGTGACGATGTTCATCTATCGCGACTACAAATGGAGCGAACTGCCGAAACTGATGCACCGCACCGTGCGGACCATTTCGATCGTGATGATCCTGATCGGCTTTGCCGCCAGCTTCGGTTACATCATGACCCTGATGCAGATCCCGGCAAAGATCACCACGATGTTCCTGACGCTGTCGGACAACCGCTACGTGATCCTGATGTGCATCAACGCCATGCTGCTGTTGCTGGGCACGGTGATGGACATGGCGCCGCTGATCCTGATCCTGACGCCGATCCTGATGCCGGTGATTCTGGGCATTGGCGTTGACCCGGTGCAGTTCGGCATGATCATGCTGGTCAATCTGGGGATCGGGCTGATAACGCCGCCGGTGGGCGCGGTGCTGTTTGTCGGTTCGGCGGTGGGCAAGGTGAGTATCGAGAGCACCGTGAAAGCGCTTATGCCGTTTTATGCGGTGCTGTTTCTGGTGTTGTTGCTGGTGACGTATGTTCCGGCGATTTCGCTGTGGTTGCCGCATCTGGTGCTGTAAACCGTCGCTGTGGTGAGGGAGCTTGTGCCCCTCGCCACAAGGTTCAACTCAAGCCCGCAGCAACATATAAACCGCCACCACCACACACACACTGGCAAACCCCACCTGCAACGCCCGCGCCGGCACCCGCGCGCTGAGCTTGCGGCCGATGATCATGCCAACAATGCTGGCGACGATAAACGCGACGCCCTGACTGTCGATGCGAACGCCGGCGTGAAACGCGCCGATCACACCGATGGCGGAAATCAGACTGATCACCATCAACGACGTTGCGACAATCGCGCGCATCTGCACGTCGGTCAGTTGCTTGAATGCCGGCACGATCAGGAAGCCGCCGCCCACACCGAGCAATCCGGACACCACACCGGTAATCGCGCCCAGCGCCGCAAGCGTGGCGGTGCATTTGGCCGTCCAGTCCAATCGGCCGGTTTGTTCATTGAGCATGCAATTCTTCTGGCCCCAACTGGCGTGGCCATGATCGCTGGGGCCCTGCTGCTGACGCTCACGGCGCAGCATGCGCCAGGCCACCATGACCATCAGCAGGCTGAACAGAATCATCAGGATCTTTTCCGACAATTGATGCGCGAAGTAGATCCCCAGCGGCGAAAACACGGCGCCCAGTGCGGCAATCAGCAGCGCCGCACGATAACGCACCAGGCCATGGCGCAAGCCGTCGATGGCACCGACCGCCGCCGCACTGCCGACCGCAAACAACGCCACCGGCGCTGCCTGGGTCATCGTCCAGCCGAGCCCGAGCACCAGCGCCGGCACCGCGAGAATCCCGCCGCCCGCCCCCGTCAGCCCAAGAACCAACCCCATCAGCACACCAAACAGACTTGCCAGCAACATAAGGAGTCCTCAGTCAACTTTGGACAGGGAAGTCAGCCACTCGCGCCCCTTGAGCATGCCGTGCCAGTAGAACCACGGCAGCAACGTTGCCTTGAGTAACCACGCCGAACGACGCGGCACCGTCGGGTCAAGGGGAAAGGTCGGCAGCAACTTCCCGGCATAACCGAACTCGGCGAGGATCACCTTGCCCTTCTCCACCGTCAGTGGGCATGAGCCATAACCGTCGTATTTCAGCGGCAGCGGCTGTTGCTTGCGTTGGGCCAACAGATTTTGCGCCACCACCACGACTTGCTTGCGCACCGCCGCCGCGGTTTTCGCATTGGTTGTGCCGCAGATATCACCCAGTGCGAACACCTCGGGATAACGCGGGTGCTGCAGGCTGTGCTGATTGACTTCACACCAGCCGGCAGCGTCGGCCAACCCACTTTGTGCGATGAAATCCGGGGAGACCTGCGGCGGTACGACGTGCAGCAAATCGAAGGTTTTTGCCTCGCGGGTGACGTTGCCGTCAGCGTCCTTGATCTCGAACCATGCCGTTTTCGCCGGGCCGTCGACCTTGACCAGATTGGCGTTGAAGGCCAGTCGGGCGTTGTACTTGTCGATGTACTTCATCAGCGGCGGCACGAACGTCGCCACGCCGAACAATGCGGCGCCGGCAAGATTGAACTCGACATTGACGTTGTTCAGCACGCCGGTTTTACGCCAGTGATCGCAGGACAGGTACAGCGCCTTTTGCGGCGCACCGGCGCATTTGATCGGCATCGCCGGTTGTGTGAACAGCGCTTTGCCACCGCGCAATTTCTGCACCTGGTCCCAGGTGTATTGCGCGTGCTGATAGCTGTAGTTGGAGGTCACGCCGTGCTGACCAAGGCTTTGCTGCAAGCCTTCGATTTTTTCCCAGGCCAGACGCAGGCCGGGGCAGACGATCAGGTTTTGATAGCTGACGATACGTTGATCGTTGAGGGTGAGTTGGCGAGTCTCCGGATCGACGTTGGTCACCGCTGCCTGCACCCAGGTGACTTGACGCGGTAGCACCTTGGTCATCGGTCTTACGGTGTCTTTCACGTCGTAGGCGCCAGCGCCGACCAGCGTCCACGCCGGTTGGTAGTAGTGCTGGGCGCTCGGTTCGATCACAGTGACTTTCAAGTGCCGATCGCGCTTGAGCAGACTGGCAACGAAAGCGATGCCGGCCGTACCGCCGCCGATGACCACGATATCTGCACTGATGGATGGGCCCCCGTGTTGATCGTTCATTGCTTGTTCCTTTTACTGCACGCAAGAAGGGTGTCGCCTTGACGCAAGCCCGCTCCCGAATCGGGTTTGTTTGCTGGCTGACATTTATGAGTGACCCCAGCTTTTGACTACCGCCCCGCAATACAAACCGGAGAGGGTTTTCATCACCTGGATGACTTCCGGGCTGGCCAGGCCGTAAAAAATGTATTTGCCTTCGCGGCGCGTCGCGACCAAACCTTCATCACGCAGAATGCCGAGTTGCTGGGACAGGGTCGGCTGACGCACGCCGGTCATTTTTTCCAGTTCGCCGACGTTGCGCTCGCCCTGAGTCAGTTGGCACAGGATCAACAAGCGGTCCTCGTTGGCCAGGGCCTTGAGCAAGGCGCAGGCCTTGGAGGCCGAGGCGCGCAATTGCGCAACTTCACATTCGCTCAAACTGGATTGCATTTGCAGGAAGCCCTCAACGTCACTTAAGCTGCGAACATTATGTTTTTACATAAAGTGTTGCAAGCGACTTTTCGCCACCTGACTTTTCTCGTCCTCTGCACAGGTTCATGCCCATGCCCGCGCTGATTGAAGCTTTCCTCGACCCCACCTCCTGCACCTACACCTACGTGGTGTACGAGGCGGATGGCGGGCAATGCGCGATCGTCGACCCGGTGCTCGATTACGACGGCGCCGCCGGGCGCACCTGTACCGCTCAGGCCGACAAAATCATCGCCTTCGTCCGCGCACACAACCTGCAGGTGCAATGGCTGCTGGAAACCCACGCCCATGCCGATCACCTGTCCGCCGCACCGTATCTGCGTCGCGAGCTGGGCGGGAAGATCGCCATTGGCGAATCGATCAGCAAAGTGCAGAACGTGTTCAAGGCGCTGTTCAATCTGGAGCCTGAGTTCTGCGTTGATGGCTCACAGTTCGATCACCTGTTCGCCGCGAACGAGTCGTTCATGATCGGCAACCTCAATGCCACCGCCCTGCATGTCCCCGGTCACACCCCGGCGGATATGGCTTACCTGATCGACGGCGAACAGATTCTGGTCGGCGACACGTTGTTCATGCCTGACGTCGGCACTGCGCGCTGCGACTTCCCCGGCGGCAATGCTCATCAGTTGTTCAACTCGATCCACAAACTTTTGGCTTTCCCGGCGAGTGTGAAGCTTTACGTTTGCCACGATTACCCGCCTGAAAGTCGCCCGGCACGCTGCCAGACCACCGTCGGCGAACAGCGCAAAAGCAACATCCATGTGCATGACGGCATTGATGAAGCGGCGTTTGTAGACATGCGCACAAAACGCGATGCCGGGTTGGGCATGCCGACGCTACTGCTGCCGGCGATCCAGGTGAATGTGCGTGCGGGGAATTTTCCGGCGCCAGAGGACAATGGCGCGGTCTACCTCAAGATCCCACTGAATCTCTTGTAGGAATACTCTCTTAACTATCTGAAATAAAAGACTTTCCTACACTCTCTGGCGATAGAGATGAACTGGAAAAAATCCCGCCGACGGCCAGACTTCATTGGGTATACATTCAATGGAGTCTTTACAACATGGATATTCGTCAAAACCACCGCGACATGACAAAGGCGCAAAAAAACGCCTTCATCGATGCGGTTCTGTTACTTAAAAACAATGTCGACAGCGTCCTGCGGCCCGGACAACAAAGTCGCTACGATGACTTTGTACAAATCCACAAAAACTCGATGGGGCGAGGCAACCCCCTGACGCCCAACCCCCATCGCAGCCCCTTGTTCTTCCCTTGGCACCGAGTTCTGATCCGCCAGTTTGAACTGGCCTTGCAGGTTGCCGCCAACAACCCAGGCATAACACTGCCTTATTGGAACTGGCAAATCACAGGGCCAGACAATCCCTTCACCTCAAGCTTCATGGGCGGGAACGGTGACAACACACAAGATCAGCGCGTAACAAGCGGCCCATTTTCCAGCGAGCATTCTCAATTCAACGTCGCCGTTTGGGACGAAGGCACCGGCAATCCGGGCGTCCGCCGCAACCTCGGAGCACAAGAGACCTTGCCCTCTGCCGAAGCGGTTATTTCAGCCTTGAACAGAACGCCCTATTGGCAAGCCACCGATCAAGCAGGCTGGGAAAACTCCGCTGAACGCGAGCTTCACAATCCGGTGCACGCCTGGATCGGTGGCAGCATGGCCGAAGCCTCCTCGCCCAACGACCCGATCTTTTTCCTGCACCACTGCTACCTCGACCTGCTCTGGGAGCGCTGGAAGCACCAACACCCCAACATTCCTTCCTTTCCATCGGATGAAATGAGTGGATCAATACTGGTGTTTCACCCTGCCAACGAGCCTGCGCCCTGGATGCAAACCTACACCGTGCAGCAGACGCTGTTCACCGAAGAGCTCGATTACCGCTACGAGGACATCTGACGGTACATGACGCTCAATTGCCCAAGGTCAAACCGTTCGCCGGTAATGGCAACGCGGTTTTGTAGCGCACCTGTTTCAGCGCAAAGCTCGACCGGATGTTCGCCACGCCCGGCACCTTGGTCAGAAAGTCCATCATGAACCGCTCCAGCGACTGAATGGTCGGCACCAGGACCCTGATCAGGTAATCCGGGTCGCCGGCCATCAGATAGCACTCCATCACTTCGGGGCGATCGGAAATCGCCTCTTCAAAATGCTGCAATGCTTCCTCGACCTGCTTTTCCAGGCTGACATGAATGAACACATTGACGTGCAGGCCCAGCAGATCGGCGTCCAGCAAAGTGACCTGCTCACGAATCAGCCCCAACTCTTCCATTGCTTTGACCCGGTTGAAGCACGGGGTGGGCGACAAATTCACCGAGCGAGCGAGGTCGGCGTTGGTGATGCGCGCATTCTCCTGAAGGCTGTTGAGAATGCCGATGTCGGTACGGTCCAGTTTGCGCATGAGACAAAACCACCTGTTTTTTATGTTTATGCAGAATTTTTATCTGCAAATGATCTGAGGCGCAATGAAACAGAGATAAATATTCTTCTTGGCCGGGCCTATGATTGTTGTAGGACAAGATTTCTTTTATCGAAGAATGACTGCCAGCTCACTACAAGAAATTCACAAGATCGAGCGTAGAAGCCATGACCCAAGCGTATGAACCGCTGCGTCTGCACGTCCCTGAACCTTCGGGCCGCCCAGGCTGCAAAACCGACTTTTCCTACCTGCATCTGACCGATGCCGGTACGGTGCGCAAACCTCCCATCAACGTAGAACCCGCCGACACCGCCGACCTGGCCCGTGGCCTGATTCGCGTGCTCGACGATCAAGGCAACGCTCTGGGCCCCTGGGCTGAAAACGTGCCGGTGGAGATTCTCCGCAAGGGCATGCGCGCCATGCTCAAGACGCGGATCTACGACAACCGGATGGTCGTCGCCCAGCGTCAGAAAAAGATGTCCTTCTACATGCAGAGCCTGGGCGAAGAAGCCATCGGCAGCGCTCAGGCCCTGGCGCTGAACATCGACGACATGTGCTTCCCGACCTACCGCCAGCAAAGCATCCTGATGGCCCGCGAGGTACCGCTGGTCGACTTGATCTGCCAACTGCTGTCCAACGAGCGCGATCCGCTCAAGGGCCGTCAGTTGCCGATCATGTACTCGGTGAAAGACGCCGGGTTCTTCACCATCTCCGGCAA
Source organism: Pseudomonas sp. EA_65y_Pfl2_P78 (assembly GCF_963970495.1). Taxonomy (NCBI): domain Bacteria; kingdom Pseudomonadati; phylum Pseudomonadota; class Gammaproteobacteria; order Pseudomonadales; family Pseudomonadaceae; genus Pseudomonas; species Pseudomonas sp. EA_65y_Pfl2_P78. The sequence goes on from NZ_CAXAON010000049.1 coordinate 16,251, forward strand.
CCTCGCGACCCAGTTCATTCAGGCCGTGGGCTGGGGCATGGCTTCGGCAATCAAGGGCGACACCAAAATCGCCTCGGCGTGGATCGGCGACGGCGCCACCGCCGAATCGGACTTCCACACCGCCCTCACCTTCGCTCACGTTTATCGGGCGCCAGTGATTCTTAACGTGGTCAACAATCAGTGGGCCATTTCGACCTTCCAGGCCATCGCCGGGGGTGAAGCCACCACCTTCGCCGGACGCGGCGTCGGTTGCGGCATCGCCTCACTGCGGGTTGACGGCAACGACTTCTACGCGGTCTACGCCGCTTCCGCCTGGGCTGCCGAACGCGCCCGCCGCAACCTTGGTCCGACCATGATCGAGTGGGTCACCTACCGCGCCGGCCCACACTCGACCTCCGACGATCCGTCGAAATACCGCCCTGCCGACGACTGGAGCCATTTCCCGCTGGGCGACCCGATTGCCCGCCTGAAACAGCACTTGATCAAGGTCGGCCACTGGTCGGACGAAGAACATGCCGCCGTCAGTGCCGAACTCGAAGCTGAAGTGATTGCCGCACAGAAACAGGCCGAACAGTACGGCACCCTCGCCGGCGGCCAGATCCCGAGCGCCGCAACCATGTTCGAAGACGTCTACAAAGAGATGCCGGAGCACTTGAAGCGCCAGCGTCAGCAGTTGGGGATCTGACATGAACGATCACAACAACAATATTCAGTTGGAAACCGCCATGACCACGACCACCATGACCATGATCCAGGCCCTGCGCTCGGCCATGGATGTGATGCTTGAGCGTGATGACAACGTCGTCGTGTTCGGTCAGGACGTCGGTTATTTCGGTGGCGTGTTCCGTTGCACCGAAGGCCTGCAAACCAAGTACGGCACCTCGCGAGTATTCGACGCGCCGATCTCCGAAAGCGGCATCGTCGGCGTCGCCGTCGGCATGGGCGCTTACGGCCTGCGCCCGGTGGCCGAGATCCAGTTTGCCGACTATGTCTACCCGGCTTCCGACCAGATCATTTCCGAAGCGGCGCGCCTGCGTTACCGCTCGGCTGGCGAGTTCACCGCACCCATGACCCTGCGCATGCCTTGCGGTGGCGGCATTTACGGTGGCCAGACCCACAGCCAGAGCATCGAGGCGATGTTCACTCAAGTCTGCGGCCTGCGCACCGTCATGCCATCCAACCCGTATGACGCCAAGGGCCTGCTGATCGCCTCCATCGAAAACGATGACCCGGTGATCTTTCTTGAGCCAAAGCGCCTGTACAACGGCCCGTTCGACGGTCACCACGACCGTCCGGTAACGCCGTGGTCAAAACACCCGCAAGCCCAGGTTCCGGACGGCTATTACACCGTGCCGCTGGACGTCGCCGCGATCACCCGTCCAGGCAAGGACGTGACCGTGTTGACCTACGGCACCACCGTTTATGTGTCGCAAGTCGCCGCTGAAGAGAGCGGTGTCGACGCCGAAGTCATCGACCTGCGCAGCCTGTGGCCACTGGACCTGGACACCATCGTCAAGTCGGTTAAGAAAACCGGGCGCTGCGTCGTGGTCCACGAAGCCACACGCACCTGCGGTTTCGGCGCCGAACTGGTGTCGTTGGTGCAAGAGCATTGCTTCCATCACCTGGAAGCGCCAATCGAACGCGTCACCGGTTGGGACACCCCCTACCCGCACGCGCAAGAGTGGGCGTATTTCCCTGGGCCGTCCCGAGTGGGCGCGGCGCTGAAACGGGTCATGGAGGTCTGAATGGGCACGCACGTTATCAAGATGCCGGACATCGGCGAAGGCATCGCAGAAGTAGAGCTGTCGCAATGGCACGTCAAGGTGGGCGATCTGGTCGTTGAAGATCAGGTGCTGGCCGATGTGATGACCGACAAGGCGATGGTCGATATCCCGTCGCCGGTACACGGCAAGGTCATTGCGCTGGGCGGTCAGCCGGGCGAAGTGATGGCGGTCGGCAGTGTACTGATCAGCATTGAAGTGGAAGGCGCGGGTAACTTGAAAGAGTCCGCAGCCCCTGCACCCGTCAAAGAGGCAGCGGTTGCCGTACCTGCGAAAACCGAAACTCCCGTTGAAAACAAATCCGCCGCCATAGCGCGCCCGGCCCCTGTCTGCCAAGGCCCGGTGGTTGCCCGAGAGGCCGATGAACGCCCGCTGGCCTCGCCGGCCGTGCGTAAACATGCACTGGATCTGGGTATTCAGTTGCGTCTGGTACGCGGCACTGGCCCGGCCGGCCGCGTCTTGCACGACGACCTCGAAGCCTATCTGGCGCAAGGTCAATCCAACGCCTCGGCGCCTGCATCGGCGGCCTACGCCCAGCGTCACGACGAAGAGCAGATTCAAGTGATCGGCATGCGCCGCAAGATCGCCCAGCGCATGCAGGACGCCACTCAGCGTGCCGCGCACTTCAGCTATGTCGAAGAAATCGACGTCACCGCGATCGAAGAACTGCGCGCGCATTTGAATGCAAAGCATGGCGCCAGCCGTGGCAAATTGACCTTGCTGCCATTTCTGGTGCGCGCGCTCGTGGTTGCCCTGCGCGACTTCCCGCAGATGAACGCCCGTTACGATGACGAAGCCCAGGTCATCACCCGCCTCGGCGCAGTGCATGTCGGCGTCGCCACGCAAAGCGATGTCGGCCTGATGGTACCGGTGGTGCGTCACGCCGAGGCGCGCAGCCTGTGGGACAGCGCCGCTGAAATTTCGCGCCTGGCCAACGCTGCACGCCATGGCAAGGCCAGCCGCGACGAACTGTCAGGTTCGACCATCACCCTGACCAGCCTCGGTGCGCTGGGTGGCATCGTCAGCACGCCGGTGCTGAACCTGCCGGAAGTGGCAATCGTCGGCGTCAACAAAATCGTCGAGCGGCCAATGGTCGTCAAAGGCCAGGTAGTGATCCGCAAGATGATGAACCTCTCCAGCTCCTTCGATCACCGTGTGGTCGATGGCATGGACGCGGCGCTCTTTATCCAGGCCATCCGTGGCTTGCTCGAACAACCCGCCACTTTGTTTGTGGAGTAAGGCGCGCATGCAAACTTTGAACACCACGCTGCTGATCATCGGCGGCGGCCCCGGCGGTTATGTGACGGCGATTCGCGCCGGGCAACTGGGTATAGCGACGATTCTGGTGGAGGGCCAATCGCTGGGCGGCACCTGCCTGAACATCGGCTGCATTCCGTCCAAGGCACTGATCCATGTGGCTGAGCAGTTTCATCAGACTCAGCATCACCATCAGCACTCGGCGCTGGGCATCAGCGTTCCGGCACCGACTCTGGACATTAACAAGAGCGTCGAGTGGAAAGATGGCATTGTTGATCGCCTGACCACTGGCGTCGCCGCCCTGCTGAAAAAGAACAAGGTTCAAGTGATCCAAGGCTGGGCCAACGTCATCGACGGCAAAACCGTCGAAGTGGCTGGCACTCGCATTCAGTGCGAACACTTGGTACTGGCCACCGGTTCCACCAGCGTTAACTTGCCGATCCTGCCCATTGGCGGTCCGATCATTTCCTCCACCGAAGCTCTGGCGCCAAAGTCAGTGCCCAAGCGTTTGGTGGTGGTCGGTGGCGGTTACATCGGTCTGGAGTTGGGTATTGCTTATCGCAAGCTCGGTGCCGAGGTCAGTGTGGTCGAAGCACAGGATCGCATCCTGCCGGCCTACGACGCCGAACTGACGCAACCGGTGCACGAAGCGCTGAAGCAACTGGGCGTAAAACTGTATCTCAAGCACAGTGTTCTGGGTTTCGACGGCACTTTGCAGGTGCGTGATCCGAACGGCGACACCCTGAATCTGGAAACCGATCAGGTGCTGGTCGCCGTCGGTCGCAAACCCAACACTCAGGGCTGGAACCTCGAAGCGCTGAATCTGCAGATGAACGGCTCGGCGATCAAGATCGACAGCCGCTGCCAGACCAGCATGCGCAACGTCTACGCCATCGGTGACCTGAGCGGCGAGCCGATGCTGGCTCACCGCGCCATGGCGCAAGGCGAAATGGTCGCCGAACTGATCAGCGGCAAACACCGCGAATTCAACCCCACCGCCATCGCAGCCGTTTGCTTCACCGACCCGGAACTGGTGGTGGTCGGCCAGACGCCGGACGAGGCCAGGACGGCCGGGCTGGACTGCATCGTGGCCAGCTTCCCGTTCGCCGCCAATGGCCGGGCGATGACTCTGGAGTCCAAAAGCGGCTTTGTGCGGGTGGTCGCTCGTCGGGACAATCATGTGATTGTCGGCTGGCAGGCGGTGGGAGTCGGTGTTTCCGAGTTGTCGACTGCGTTTGCGCAGAGCCTGGAAATGGGCGCACGACTGGAAGACATTGGCGGCACCATTCACGCGCATCCGACACTGGGTGAAGCGGTGCAGGAAGCAGCGTTGCGAGCTCTTGGACATGCGTTGCATCTGTAAAGGAGGGTGGCAGTGATGGCCTCTTCGCAAGCAAGCCCGTTCCCACAGGGGGAATGCATTTCAAATGTGTGTGGGCTTGCTGGCGAATTCTTGAGGCCAACACGATTTATCTGTCTGTCATCCGATAGTCCGGGCTGCGAAACCGCTCAAGAATGAAGTATTGTTGTGCCCATCCAAAAAACGTCAGAAGCCTTGAACCGTTTCGACGGTTGTTCAGTGATAGAGGGTGTCATGGGTAACGAAAGCATCAATTGGGACAAGCTGGGTTTTGACTACATCAAGACCGACAAACGCTATCTGTCGTACTTTCGCGATGGCGAGTGGGACAAAGGCACCCTGACCGAAGATAACGTGCTGCACATCAGCGAAGGCTCGACGGCCCTTCACTATGGCCAGCAGTGCTTCGAAGGCATGAAGGCCTATCGTTGCAAGGACGGTTCGATCAACCTGTTCCGCCCGGACCAGAATGCCCTGCGCATGCAACGCAGTTGCGCGCGTCTGCTGATGCCAATGGTGGAAACCGAGCAGTTCATCGAAGCCTGTAAGGAAGTGGTTCGCGCCAACGAGCGTTTCATCCCGCCGTACGGCACCGGCGGCGCGCTGTACCTGCGTCCGTTCGTGATCGGCGTGGGTGACAACATCGGCGTGCGTACTGCTCCCGAGTTCATCTTCTCGATCTTCTGCATCCCGGTTGGTGCCTACTTCAAGGGCGGCCTGACCCCGCACAACTTCCAGATTTCCAGCTACGACCGCGCCGCCCCACAAGGCACCGGTGCAGCCAAGGTCGGCGGTAACTATGCGGCCAGCCTGATGCCAGGCTCCAAAGCGAAGCAAGCCCACTTCGCCGACGCTATCTATCTGGATCCGATGACCCACACCAAGATCGAGGAAGTCGGTTCGGCCAACTTCTTCGGGATCACCCACGACAACAAATTCGTGACCCCGAAGTCGCCATCGGTACTGCCGGGCATCACTCGTCTGTCGCTGATCGAACTGGCCAAATCGCGCCTGGGCCTGGAAGTGGTTGAAGGTGATGTGCTGATCGACAAGCTCTCAGACTTCAAGGAAGCCGGCGCTTGCGGCACTGCTGCCGTGATCACCCCGATCGGTGGCATCAGCTACAACGACCATCTGCACGTATTCCACAGCGAAACCGAAGTCGGCCCTGTGACCCAGAAGCTCTACAAAGAACTGACCGGCGTGCAAACCGGCGACATCGAAGCGCCAGCGGGCTGGATCGTCAAGGTTTGATCTGACGGCCGCAGATGCAAGAAAGCCCCCACGGAGTGATCCGTTGGGGGCTTTTTATTTGATCGTGTCTCGTCCTGAATAAGGTTTACACCTTCTGGCTTCTTATCAGGAGGGTGCAATGGATACGGGCGCAAAACGTAGTCAGCGCGATTACACGCTGACTTTTAAATTGTCAGTTGTCGACCAAGT
>NZ_CAXAON010000050.1:0-19622 GCF_963970495.1 Pseudomonas sp. EA_65y_Pfl2_P78
TGACCGTGACCCTGAGCAACGGCTCGGTGATCACCATCGAGGCCGGTAAAACCACCGGCACTGTGACTGTTCCAGCGCCGGCTGATGACGTTTACAAAGATGCCGGCAAAGTCGAAGCAACCATTTCCACCGCGACTGGCGGCAACTTCGAGAACCTGGTGCCGAGCACTGTTCCGGCCGTGACTGAAGTGACCGACACCATCGACACTTCGACCGTCAAACTGACGGCTGATACTTCCGTGGCCGAGGGTGGCACCGTTACTTACACCGCAACCGTGGGCGCCCCGGTCACGGGTTCGCCAGTCGTGGTAACTCTGGCCAACGGCCAGAACATCACCATCGAAGTCGGCAAAACCACCGGCACCGTGACCACCACCGCGCCGAACGATGCGCTGGCCGGTAACGCACCGCTGACCAACTCGATCACGGGGGTTTCTGGCGGCAACTACGAAGACCTCGTAGCCGACAAGACCCCGGTTTCGACCACCGTCACCGACGTCGTCGACACCACTAACCTGTCGCTGTCAGCGACCGGTACCGTGGCTGAGGGCGGCTCAATCGTCTACACCGCCACCCTGACCAACGCTGCTGGCTCGCCAGTCACCGTGACCCTGTCGAACGGCGCAGTGATCACCATCGAGGCGGGCAAGACCACGGGCACCGTCACTGTTCCGGCTCCAGCCGATGACGTCTATAAAGACGCCGGCAAAGTCGAAGCAACCATTTCGACTGCCACAGGCGGCAACTTCGAGAACCTGGTGCCAAGCACTGTTCCGGCCGTTACCAACGTCACCGATACAATCGACACCTCGACCGTCAAACTGACGGCCGATGCTTCCGTGGCTGAAGGCGGCACCGTCACTTACACCGCCACGGTGGGTGCTCCGGTTACCGGTTCGCCAGTCGTGGTAACTCTGGCTAACGGTCAGAACATCACCATCGAAGTCGGCAAAACCACCGGCACTGTCACCACCACCGCGCCTAACGACGCATTGGTTGGTCAGGCACCGCTGACCACCTCGATCACTGACGTGAGCGGTGGCAACTACGAAAACCTCGTGGCCGACAAAACACCGGTTTCGACCACCGTCACCGACGTCGTAGACACCACCAACCTGACGCTGAGCGCCACCGACTCGGTCGCCGAGGGCGGTTCGATTGTCTACACCGCGACCCTGACCAACGCCGCGGGTTCGCCAGTCACCGTGACTCTGTCGAACGGCGCCGTCATCACTATCGAGGCAGGTAAAACCACCGGCACTGTGACTGTTCCAGCGCCTGCCGATGACGTCTACAAAGATGCCGGCAAAGTCGAAGCAACCATTTCGACTGCTACTGGTGGCAACTTCGAGAACCTGGTGCCAAGCACTGTTCCGGCCGTGACTGAAGTGACCGACACCATCGACACTTCGACCGTCAAACTGACGGCTGATACCTCCGTGGCTGAAGGCGGCACCGTCACTTACACAGCCACTGTTGGTGCACCGGTCACCGGTTCGCCAGTCGTCGTGACCCTGGCCAACGGCCAGAACATCACCATCGAAGTCGGCAAAACCACCGGCACCGTGACCACCACTGCGCCAAACGATGCGCTGGCCGGTAACGCACCGCTGACCAACTCGATCACTGACGTGAGCGGCGGCAACTACGAAAATCTTGTGGCCGACAAAACACCAGTCAGCACCACCGTGACTGACACCGTCGACACCACCAACCTGTCGCTCAGCGCCACCGATTCTGTCGCCGAAGGCGGTTCGATCGTTTACACCGCGACGCTGACCAACGCCGCTGGCTCGCCAGTGACTGTAACTCTGTCGAACGGCGCAGTCATTACCATCGATGCCGGTAAAACCACCGGCACCGTCACTGTTCCTGCGCCGGCAGATGACGTTTATAAAGATGCCGGTACCGTCCAGGCAGCGATCAGCACAGCCACCGGCGGCAACTTCGAAAACCTGGTACCGAGCACTGTTCCGGCCGTGACCAGCGTCACTGACACCATCGACACCACGTCGGTGAAACTGAGCGCCACCGGCACCGCAGCAGAAGGCGGCACCGTCACTTACACCGCCACCGTGGGCGCGCCAGTGACCGGCTCGCCAGTCGTCGTGACCTTGGCCAACGGTCAGAACATCACCATCGAAGTGGGTAAAACCACCGGCACTGTCACCACGACTGCGCCAAACGATGCGCTGACCGGTCATGCGCCACTGACCAATGCGATCACCGGCGTAACCGGCGGCAACTACGAAAACCTCGTAGCCGACAAGACCCCGGTCAGCACCACGGTGACTGACACCATCGACACCACCAATCTGTCGCTGACTGCGACCGGCACAGTGGCCGAGGGCGGTTCGATCGTTTACACCGCGACCTTGACCAACGCCGCTGGCTCGCCAGTCACCGTGACCCTGAGCAACGGCTCGGTGATCACCATCGAAACCGGCAAAACCACGGGCACCGTGACTGTTCCAGCGCCGGCTGACGACGTCTACAAAGACGCTGGCACCGTGCAGGCAACCATCACCGGCACCAGCGGCGGCAGCTTCGAAAACCTGGTGACCAGCAACACACCAGCCGTGACCAACGTTACCGACACCATCGACACGACCACTGTCAGCATCACCGGCAGCACCTCGGTAACCGAAGGCCAGACCGCCAGCTACACCGTCAGCCTGACCCACCCGGCGCAAACTGAAGTGACCCTGAAAATCGTTTACAGCGGCACCGCTGCCGACGGTTCGGACTTCACCGGTGTGTACACCGTGAAGATCCCGGCGGGCGCCAGCAGTGCGCAGTTCAACGTCGCGACCATCGATGACAAGATCACCGAAGGCACCGAGAACTTCGTGGTCAAGATCGACTCGGCCACTGGCGGCAACTTCGAGAACCTCGCCGTCAGTAGCACCAATGGCAGCGTCAGCACCTCGATCATCGACAACGATGCACCGCCGGTTCTCGATCTGGACGCCAACAACTCCAGCGGCGCGACCGGTGCCGACTACAAGGTGACCTTCACCGAAAACACTCCGGGTGCGGGCGTGTCGATTGCCGACACCGACATCAGCATCACCGATCCGGACAGCACCCTGCTGACGGGCGCGACCGTCACTCTGACCAACCGTCAGGACGGCGATGCGCTGAACCTGGGCAACAGCGTCAACGGCATCACCATCAATGCCAACAGCACCAACGGCACCGTTACCCTGACCTTGTCGGGCAACGCGACGCTGGCCGACTACATGCAGGCGATCAAGAACATCAGCTTCACCAACAACAGTGAAGACCCAAGCACCGTGCCGCGGATCATCACCGTGAAGGTGACCGATGGCGGCAACTACTCCAACACCGCGACCACCACGGTTAACGTGGTGGCAGTCAATGATGCGCCGGTAGCGGCACCGGTCAACGTCACCGGCACCGAAGACACGCCGCTGATCCTCGGCTGGTCGACCTTTGGTGTCACCGACGTCGACAGCCCGGCCAGCAGCCTGGGCGTGAAAATCACTCAGTTGCCGGGTGAAGGCAAACTGCAGTATCTGGACGGCTCGACCTGGAAAGACGTCGCCACCAACCAGACCTTCAGCAAGGCCGACATCGACGCTGGCAAACTGCGTTTCATGCCGGATGCCAACGAGTCGGGCGTGAACGGTTACGGCGGCACCGGTGTGGGCAATAACCAGGCGGACTACGCACAGATCAAGTTCCAGCCAACCGACGGCCAACTGCTGGGCAACACCGGCACCGTAAAAATCGACATCACGCCGGTGGCCGATGCCCCAACCGTGAGCGTGGCCGACAACAGCGTGAAGTCCACCGGGCTGATCAAGGAAGTCTGGACCGGCCTGTCGGGCCTGGGCACCAATGGCAACGGCGCCGATTCGACCACGTTGAAAAACGTGATCGACGGCGCGGGCACACCGAACTCCAGCGGCACCGTGACCAATGTGCAGTCCGACGGCAGTGTAGCCGCCGGTACCGCCTCGAAAACATCCGGCCTGATCTATCTGGAAGCGGGCAAGACCTACACCTTCAGCGGTGTCGGCGATGACAGCTTGCTGGTGACCATCGGCGGTAAAAACGTGGCAGCCACGACGTGGGGCGCGGGCGGCAACCTCAACGGTTCGTTCACCCCGACCACCAGCGGTTACTACACCCTGGACATCTACCACCACAACCAGAACGGTCCAGGCAGCTACGACGTCAACCTGTCGGTCAACGGCGGCACGGCGATCGACCTGAGCAGCGCTGGCGTGCCGATCTACACCGGCGTGCAGGACTTGATCAACTCCGGCGTGACCGTCTCCGATCTGCACGGTACCAACGGCGAAGGCTATTACGACGGCTTCAAGCTCAACACTGGTGCCGAAGGCACCACGGTCAAACTGTCGGCGGTCTCCACTGCGCTGACCGACACCGATGGTTCGGAAACCCTGAGCGTGAAGATCAGCGGCGCACCGGTCGGCTCGGTGCTCAGCGATGGCGCGGGCCATACCTTTACCGTCACGGCGACCAGCGGCGATGCCAACGTCACTGGCTGGAATCTCGGCAGCCTGACCGTCACGCCACCGCCGTACTACAACGGCCAGTTCAACCTGACCGTGACCTCGACGTCCACCGAACAGGTCGGCGGCTCGGCGAGCAGCACGGCAACCATTCCGGTCACCGTGGTGCCGGCGGTCTACAACGCCATCGTCGCCACTTCGGCCGATGACACCGTCACCGGTACCGATGGCAACGACATCATCGTTGCCGACATCGGCGGTCTGACCGTCGTGCCGGGCACCAACTACAACATCGCATTCATGGTCGACAGCTCCGGCAGTATGAGCACCTCGTCCATCAACGCGGCCAAGGACTCGCTGACATCGGTGTTCAACACCCTCAAGCAAAGCCTGGGCGGCAGCAATTCGGGCACGGTGAACATCTTCCTGGTGGACTTCGATACCCAGGTCAACAAATCGGTGTCGGTGAACCTCAATGACCCGAACGCCCTGACCAAGCTCAAGGCCGTGCTGGACTCGATGACGTCCGGCGGCGGCACCAACTACGAGGACGTGTTCAAGACCACGGCCAACTTCTTCCAGAGCGCTGAAGCGGTGGCCAACACCGGGGCGAAAAACCTCACGTACTTCATCACCGATGGCCAGCCGACCTACTATCAGAACGGCGAGCAGACCAACCCGACGCTGTATGGCAGCGTTAAGCTCGACAGCGTGGTGACGACCAGCAACTACAAGCTGGGCGACACCTTCAGCACTTACATCGATAACACCCACTACCTGAGCATCAACAGCGCCGGCAGCGTGGTATTGCAGACGTACAAGAATGGCAGTTGGAACTGGAGCAGTCTGGGCACTATTCACGCTCAGGGCGACGGTACCTATGAGCTGTCGAGCCTGGCCGGCACCGGCAACAGCACCGACTCGTCGACCACCAGCAACTCCAACAGTAGCTTCACGCTGCTCAGCGGTCTGTCGAACGTCGAGGCCATCGGTATCAACAGCGGCGTCAGCCTCAACGATCTGAAGCCGTACGACTCAGACCACACGCCGCAAACCAACATCGATCCGAAGGACCTGGCCAACTCGATCATCGGCCACACCGAAGCGACGATGCCGGGCAACGACACTGTCAGCGGCGGCAACGGCAACGACATCCTGTTCGGCGATCTGGTGAGTTTCAACGGCATTGCCGGCGAGGGTTATCAGGCGATGCAGGCGTTCGTGGCCAAGGAAACCGGCGTCGACGTCAGCAAAGTCACCACCAGCAATGTGCACCAGTACATCACCGAGCACTATCAGGCGTTCGATGTGTCCGGTGCGCATGACGGCAACGACACCCTGCTGGGCGGCGCGGGCAATGACATTCTGTTCGGCTCGGGCGGCAACGACTTGCTCGACGGCGGTAAAGGCAATGACATTCTGCTCGGTGGCACCGGCAACGACACGCTGATCGGTGGGCAGGGCAACGACATCCTGATCGGTGGTTCCGGTGCCGACACCTTCGTCTGGAAGGCGGGCGACACCGGCAACGACGTGATCAAGGACTTCAAGGCCAGCGAAGGTGACCGCATCGACCTGCGTGACCTGTTGCAGGGCGAAACCGGCAGCACCATCGACAACTTCCTGAAGATCACCACGGTCGATGGCGTGTCGTCGCTGCAAGTCAGCTCGGGCGGCAAGTTCAACTCGGGCGATACAGCCGCCGCAACGCCGGACGTGACGATCAAACTGGAAGGCAACAACTGGTCCAGCGCCAACATTCACAACCTGATTGCCGGTAGCGATCCGACCATCAAAGTCGACCACAACAACAGCTGATCCGTGAACAAAACGGCCGCCCCAATGGGGCGGCCGTCACGTTTGTGCTGTCCGGACCGGTGACGATTGCGTCGCCGCACCGCATACTCGCGTGCGGTTGGCTATGCTGCTGACAGCATGACGCGGGTTCATTTCTGAGGGATGCTCAATGTTTTACGTGCAACGCGATGCGCAAGGCCAGTTGATTCGCGTGGAAGCCACGGCCTACGCCGAGGCCACGGAAACGCTGCCCGCCGACCACCACGAAATCCAGGCGTGGTACGCCAACGAAGCCGTGGAAAACAGCCTCAAACAGCTCAAGCAGAGCGACTTTGAAATGATTCGGGTACTCGACGACCTGATTCAGGTGCTGACCCAGAAAGGCGTGATCCGCGTCACCGACCTGCCCCCGGCGGCCCAGGCCAAACTGATGGACCGGACCCAGGCGCGTGAGGCGTTGGGCGGGTTGAGTCAGTTGATTGACGAGGATGAGGGCGGGTTGATCTGAAGACTCAATCTTCAGGCCCATCCGCGAGCAAACCCGCTCCCACAGGGGAACGGGTCAACAACTCAAATCCCCCGTGGGAGCGGGCTTGCTCGCGAAAGCGGCATCCGTGACGCCGCCAAACTAAAAGATCACCGCCAAGGCTTGGGCTCACCCAAAAACTGCCCCTGTACCCCATACAGCCCCATCTCGCGAATCACCGCCAACTCCCCTTCAGTCTCCACACGCTCGGCAATCAGCGGCAGATCAATGCTGTGCGCCGCACGCTGGATCGCCTCGATGAACAAGCGCTTGTCACTCTCCTGATCGATCGCACGAATGTAGCTGCCATCGATCTTCAAGTACGCCAGCCCCAGCCGCGCCAGGTTGCCGATCATGCTGAAGCGCCCGCCGAAACGCTGCAGACTCAAGGAGAAACCAAGCTCGCGCAGACGCCGGGTCAACTGTTCCAGTACGGCTTGCTCCGGCAATTGCTCTTCGCCTATTTCCAGGGTCAGACGCTCCCCCAGATTGGAATGAGCCCTTAAAATCTCGAAGACTTTGTTCAACGCCTGCGGATCGGCCAACGTCGCGGACGACAGGTTCAGCGCCAGCGAATCCTCATGCTCCATCATCTGCTCAAGCACGCGTTCGAGCATCAGGCGATCCAGTCGCGCGGTCCAGCCAAAACGCTCCAGCCACGGCAGGAAACGCCCGGCCGCAATAGTCTGCCCCTGATCATCAAGCAACCGCGACAGCACTTTGTAGTGCAGCACAAACTGCGTGTCTTCAGCGGCCACTACCGGTTGGAAGAACAGCTCGAAACGCCGCTGATTCAATGCCTGATCGAGCAAACGGTGCCAGGCGTGGTGATCGTCGCCAACGTCAGCCGTGAAGCTGTGATCGATACACGCCCAGTTCTGCTCGCCCTGCCCCTCGGCCTGCGCCAGCGCCTGATCGCCAAGGCTGAGCACGGCTTGCGGCGAATCGCCGTGGGCAAACGGCGCCAGACCAATCGACGCCACCGCCGCGACATCGGTAGCCCCCGTGGTATGCAAGCTGCCCAGCGCGGCATCAAGGCTTTGCGCCAGTTGCAGCGCTTCCTCACGGACCAGCCCCGGCGCCAGCACGGCGAATTCACCGCCGCGAATGCGGGTGACGAGGTTCTGGGTTTCCGGGTATCTGGCGCACTCGCGGGAGAGTTGCTCGCCAACCGCTTTCAGCAACTCATCAGTGCGCTGGCCGCCAAGGCGCTGATTCAGCCCGGCCAGGTCCTTGACCCGCAATAACAGCAAGTAACCGGAGCTGGCCTGCTCCGGGTTACTCACCCGATTGTTCAACTGCATCTCGAAATAGCGCCGGTTGGCCAGCCCCGTGAGGTTGTCCTGATAGGACTCTGCACGCAGTTTTTCACTGCGCTCGGCCTGTTCCTGAAACAGCGCCTTGAGCTTCTCGACCATCTGGTTCATGGCCAGCACCACGCGCCGCAACTCGGGTGTGCGCGGTAGCTGCGGCAGGATGAGAAATTCGCGCCGGGCAATCGCATGGGACTGCTGGACCATGTAATCCAGCGGTTTCAATTGCCGGCGCAGCAACAGCGCGCCGAGTACGGCACTGACGGCACCGCAGATCAGCAACCAGCCAAGACTGCCCAGCGCGCTCTGCCACAGCTTGGCGAGGGCGAACATCGGGTGACTGACCACTTCAACTCTTGCCGCCTGCTCCCAACCACGACTGACCAGCGCATCACCGCCAGCGGGCTCCAGACCAATCAGTTTGACGAACCAATCGGGCACGTTGGTAACGGCAGGGATGCCGCTGCGCTCAACGATGGTCTTGTCGGTCTTCAGATCAACCACGCGGATGCTCGCGTAATAGCCGCTGTCGAAAATCGAACTGACCAGCAACTCGACCATCGCCGGATCGTCGATATTAGGCGTCAATGACAACGCCAGCGCCGTCGCCGCGTCCTGAGCGTGGGAGCGCAACTGGTTGACGTACTGGGTGCGCGAGCTCTCCAGACTGACCATGAAGCTGCCGGTGAAGGCGACCACCAGGAACAGACAGATAGCGATCAACAGCTGTTTGAACAAAGACATCTGAGCGCGTGCTCCTAGTTAATCGTTTCGACCGGGAAACCTTCGGCCTGCATTTTTTTCAGCACATCCTGCCAGCGCGACAGGCGTTTGGTGTCGCCGACCTTTTTGTTGCCCTTGGCCCCCGGCAAATACAGACCTTCGGCATTGAAAGAATAGACCGGCAGCAAATCGGTCCGTTGGGACGCAGGCTGGATCGAATCGATCAGACTGTCGAGCACCAGCGGCATGGCGTCGGGCGTGGAATAGTAAGTCAGCACCATGTGCGCGCGGTTCTGGCGCAGTGCCTTGACGTAAGTGATGCGCAGTTTGTCGCTGGAAACGCCCAGGTGGCGCAGACTGAAATACTTGGCGATCGCGTAGTCTTCACAATCGCCGGCGCCCTTCCACAGCGCCTCAATCGGGGTTTCCCAATAGTCGACCTCGTGCCACAGGTCGATGTCTTCGACATAGCGCACCTGTTTGTTGAAAAACAGGTTCACCACCTTGAGCTTGTCCATTTCGCTGACCTGTTTCTGCGTCGCCAGCAGATTTTGCCAGGCATCAATCCGCTGCTGCCCTGCGCCCAGCGGTCCATAGAGTGCCGTAGCCTTGCGGCTGATCGCCGAAAAATCCCAATCGGCATGCAGACCGCCCAGCATGAGGCCGGCCAGCAGCAGTGCGCAGCCTAACCAGCGCAACGTGCGGGGGATCACGAAACGTACCGCCACAGCAGGTTTCCAGGAGGCAGGAATGAAAGCGTTTGATGGTGAAGCTTAGCCGGGGAAAAAACAATGGCACCATGAGATCATCCACGACGCGCTAAACTTCAAATGTGACGGAGATCCTCTACACGGTTTGACAACCTGTAGAGCAATCTCTAGTGTCATTTGGATCCAAATTCAGTCGACATACAGGGTGCGTAGTCGTGACTCAGAAGCCCAAACCGCTGCAGAGCATCAAAGTCGATGGGCCGATTCCCGCTCACTTGGCTCGCTCGACGATCGAAGAAACCCTGCGTGCCGCCATCCTTGATGGTCGTCTACCGTGTGGCACAGCCCTACGCCAGCAGGATCTCGCTGATCTGTTCGGTGTCAGCCGCATGCCGGTGCGCGAAGCTTTGCGCCAGCTCGAGGCGCAGGCACTGCTGAGCGTTACCACGCACAAAGGTGCCGTGGTGGCCCCGCTGATTCAGGGTGATGCCGCGCAAACCTACGAGTTGCGCATTCTGCTCGAGTCCGAAGCCATGCGTCAGTCGATTCCACTGCTGACCGACGCTGATCACGCACAGGCAGCCCGTTACATCGAAGCGTTAGAGGCTCAACACGATTACACGGAAATCGGCCAGCTCAACCGCCTGTTCCACATGGCGTTGTACTGCAAGGCGCCCAACCAGCGGCTGTTGCGTCTGGTGGAGGACGGGCTCAACGAAGAGGAGCGCTTCCTGCGTTTCAACCTCGACGCCATGGGCCTGGGCAAACTGTCTCAGGACGACCATCGCGCCATGCTGCAAGCGGTGATCGAGCGTGATGTCGAACGCTCGATCGCTCTGCTCGAACAGCACCTCAACCGTGGTGTCGATGTCATCACCGAGTATCTCGCCAGTTCTGCCGCGCAAAACCGCAAAGCCACACGTTGATCCCTGCACGCCGGGCTCAGACTTGCAGGTCTGCCCGGCGAATAACCCGCTTACAAATCCTCCGCGCACCGGCCACAAATACGCTGGCATCCATACCCCTTCGCTCTAACCTCCCTGCGTCAATCAGCCCGAAACTTGCACCCCTGCGGTGAAGAATCGGTAATAGCCGTGGCGGCCATTTACCCTCACTCTTGAACGGCCAACCCAAAAAGAACGGGCGACGCACCGCACCGCCGGCGCAGTCCCCGCAACAGGAACCTACGGAAGGAGCCTTGTCACGGGAAAAGGAAAGAATCGGCGCCCGTCATCGCCCACTTTCATCCCTTCAAATAACTTAAATCTCTTCATCACAAAGTTGCTTCGAGTGAGGCATTCACTCTGTACATTTCATTTTGGCCTTTATTGTCCGAAAGGAGCAACTTCGCCCCAATAAAACTTATTCAAATAGTTTTATCGGGCACACTCATACTTGAAAAAACGACAACTAAAAATAATTAAAATTAGACTTGTTAATTTGTTTGGCGTTGTATTAGTTTTTCCTCGCCGAGCTTGAACTTCCCGCACCAGTGGGGCGCAGACCAACCTTACAAGTAAAGGGATGGCAACGCCCAGTCCGGCTGCCGCGCAGTTCTAGACATACATCAATCCAACTTCATTGATTTGTATGAGGCTGCCGTACGCCTGGAAAAAGAATAACAAGCCGCTGTTCCATTGATTGCGCAGTTGAAAGAGCTGTCCCATTTCACATCAAGGATAAAGGCCCGTCATGTCTCAAATAAAGCACCAACTTGCCCAGAAGAAAGCCGAACTTAGCGTTCACCCCATCTTTGGCGAAATCGACTCATTGAGTACCTTGCAACGTTTCATGGAAACCCATGTGTTTGCCGTGTGGGATTTCATGTCGCTGACCAAACGCCTGCAACAGGAACTGACTTGCACCCGTCTGCCCTGGCTGCCACCGCGTGATCCCCATGCCGCACGTCTGATCAATGAAATTGTCCTCGGTGAAGAATCCGACGACTGCCTGAGCCATGGTCATTACAGCCATTTCGAGTTGTATCTGGATGCGATGCGCGAAGTCGGTGCGAGTACCTCGGCTGTGGAACGCTTCGTCGCGCTGCAGCAAGAAGGCGTGAGCTATGACGTGGCACTGCAGAGCATCGAGATCGATCCGGCCGCCGCGCAGTTTGTCCGCGACACGTTACGCATTGCCCTGCATGCGCCGGGACACAGCGTGGCCGCTGCGTTTCTGCATGGCCGCGAAAGTGTGATCCCGACCATGTTCCAGCGCATCCTCGATGACTGGGGCATCGGCATCGAACAGGCGCCGACCTTCCGCTACTACCTGGAGCGGCACATCGAAGTCGACTCCGAGGATCACGGCCCGGCGGCGGAACAGCTTCTTGAAAGGCTCGTCGACGGCGACCCGCAGCGAGAAAGCGAGGTTTACGCCAGCGCCATTGCCGCCGTCGAAAGCCGCATCGCACTGTGGGACGGCCTGCGCCTGAGCATGCGTGAACCGTTGGCGGAGGTGGCCCGATGAATGCCGCCGATTACCAATCTTTCGCCGAGGCGTGGGAGAGCCGCGCAACCATCCGGACCCGCCCGCGACGGGTACTGGAGGACGACCAGCGCCTGATCTATCCGCTCAGCCGCCAACCGCTGGTGCTCTGCGACACCTTCCTGCGCGAATGTCCGCAACAGCGTGATTTCGCCTTGGTGCAGACGCTGTACAAGTTCATCAACGACGTGGTGATCTTCGAAACCGAAATCGTCGACAAGACCGCCCGCAGCATCGCCAAGAACCGTTTCGCCGTGCCCTTCCCGTATGCCTGTCGTTACGACGCGATGACCGTGGTGGTGGACGAGGATTACCACGCACTGGTGGCGATGGATTTCATGCAGCAAACGGTGGCCATGACCGGCATCGAGCCGATTCAGTTGCCCGATGAAATCGAGCTGAGCCGGGCGATTCCGGCTGCCGTTGCGCTGGCACCTGAGCACCTGCGCAGCGCCGTGGAATTGATCTGCGTGGCCATCGCGGAAAACACCGTGACCGGTGACGTCGCGGCGTTCGCCCGGGACGACACGGTCAAGCCATCGATCAAGGGCCTGATGGCCGACCACTTGCTCGACGAGGGTCGCCATTCAAGTTTCTGGGCGCGGATGGTGCGCATCTATTGGCACACCGCAGGCCAGGCAGATCGCGAAACCATCGCGCAGATTCTGCCGGTGTTCATCGAACATTACCTGACCAACGACATCCAGAAATCCTTCGACCTGCGCCTGATCGATGCACTGCCGGTCAACGACGCCACGCGCCACTCGCTCAAGAGCGAAATGGCCGGACTGGCCTTTCCGATCAACCGCCACCACCCCTTGGTCGGCAACATCGTGAAGTTCTTCCACAACAGCTCGCTGCTCGACACGCCGTGTGTCCAGCACGCCCTGCACGACTATCTGGTTTGAAGAGGAGGCCGACATGAAACGTCTCGACATTTTGCTGATTGGCACAAGCCAGGCCATGGCTGACCTGGCGGTGGAGCTTGAACAACACGGGCATACATTGCGGCGCAACGGCGCAGCGAAATCGACGGTGGATTTGATCATCGACGATGGCTTCATTGCAGCCGGCGATCTCTGCGCCATTCCACACCTGCATCTGCGCCTGGGTGTCGATGCACAAGGCAGTGCAGGTTTGCCGACACTCGACCTGCTGTGCTTTCTCGGCTCGTCACTGATCAGCCGCACGCCGATAGCGGATGAGCCTTCAGGCAATGGCCAATCACTGCGCCAAAGGGCCCTGGCGCATGTGGTCGACGAGGTGGCATTGCTGGTCAGCCGCTTCTCCCGTGATGAGTCATATTTCCAACAGGTTGCGTGTGTTGCTGCGCCAGACTTTGAACAGGTGCAAAACCTGCTGTTCCTCGACAGCCTGGCCTACGTTCATCGCCTCAACGCCACAGCGCACCCGGCGCTGCTGCAACAGGCACAGACTCCGCTGATCGAAGGCCTGCAACAGAGCCTGATCCGCCACGCCGAACGCCCGGCGCTACACGTCGCCGAGCAGTCGATCAGCTACCGTCAGTTGCACGCTCACAGCCGGGCGATTCAACAGCGCTTGCAGCCGCTGCTCGACCAGCATCCGCAACCGTGGGTGGTCGGCATTTGCCTGCCGAAAAGCCCTGCACTGTTTGCCTCGATACTGGCGATTCTCGGCAGCGGCGCGGTGTACTTGCCGCTGGAGCCGAGCCATCCGTTGCAGCGCCAGCAATACATCCTGGAAAACGCGGGTGCCTTGCTGTTGTTGCATGACGGTGAACATCCGCTGAGCGAAACCATGCCGGGGCTGAATGTCAGCCATATCGACAGTACAGACGCCGATCTCGGTCGCCCCCTGATGCGCCAGCGCCCGGAACTCGACGCACCGTGCATGGCGCTCTACACCTCGGGGACCACCGGGCATCCGAAGGGTGTGCTGCTCAGTCAGGCGAATCTCGCGCACTTCACCGCGTGGTACGCCGACTACACGCAACTGCAGGCCGAGAGTCGGGTGTTGCAGTTTTCTTCGCTGAGCTTCGATTCCTCGCTGATCGATATTTTCCCGACCCTGCTCGAAGGCGCCGAACTGGTGGTGCCCAATGACACGCAACGGCGTGATCCGCTGCAACTGGTCGCACTCATCCGTCGTCGGCAACTGACCCACGCGTTTCTGCCGCCGGCGCTACTGAGCATCCTGCCGCTGGAGCAACTGCAAAGCGTGCAGCAGGTGATGACCGGCGGCGATGTCTGTGAGCCGTTCGTCATCGAGCAACTGACCCGCCAGGGCACACTGCACAATCTCTATGGCCCCACCGAAGCCACCGTGCTGATCACCGCTCGCCAGCTCAAACCCGGCGACAGCAATCGAACCCTCGGCGCACCGATCGCCAATAGCCAAGTGCTGATTCTTGATGACGATCTGCAACCGGTGGCCGAGCACACCGTGGGCGAACTGTTCATCGTCGGTCCCGGCGTCTGCCTCGGTTACCTGAACAATCCAGAGCAGACTGCCGAGCGCTACTTGACCCTGAATCTGCCGGATG
The DNA here is from genome assembly GCF_963970495.1 of Pseudomonas sp. EA_65y_Pfl2_P78. Classification (NCBI taxonomy): domain Bacteria; kingdom Pseudomonadati; phylum Pseudomonadota; class Gammaproteobacteria; order Pseudomonadales; family Pseudomonadaceae; genus Pseudomonas; species Pseudomonas sp. EA_65y_Pfl2_P78. The sequence goes on from NZ_CAXAON010000050.1 coordinate 14,586, forward strand.
GCCAGCCGTTGCGCGCCTACCGCAGCGGCGACATGGCCAAGTGGGGCGAGCACGGTATCGAGCTGTGCGGGCGGCGCGACAATCAAGTGAAGATCCGCGGTTTCCGGGTCGAGCCGGAAGAGATCGAACGTTGCCTGCGCGAGAGTCAGCTGTACCGACAAATCGCCGTGGTGATCGACAGTCAGCGGCGGATTCTGGCGTTTCTCGCCCAGCCTCAATCGGACGCCGCACGTGAAGCGCTGAAGGCCCACGCCCAGCAGTTTCTGCCCGACTACATGCAACCGGTGGCGTGGACTGAGCTGCCGAGCATGCCGTTCGCCAGCAACGGCAAGGTCGACCGCAAAGCGCTGCTCGATCTGCCGGTGAGCGTCCAGGACAGCGGCCCGAAATGCCTGCCGGCGAATGCCGACGAAGCCCTGCTGCTGGAGATCTGGGCGCAACTGCTGGAGCTGCCGCCCGGTGATATTTGCACCGACGAAAGCTTCTTCAATCTCGGTGGGCACTCGATTTTGCTTTCGCGGATGTTGCTGCGCTTGCGTGAGGAGTTCGGCCGCAGCATCTCGATCAACCGCTTCATCGAACGGCCAACCATCATCAAACTGGCGACGCTGGTGCGTGGCAGCGATGCCAGCACCGTGCTCAGCGCTCTGGCCATGGCCGATGCCGAACGAGCGCTGGAGATCGAGCCATTGCCGATCAGCCGCATGGGCGATGTGCACAAGGTGATCGTCACCGGCGCCAACAGTTTCGTCGGCGTACATATTGTCGAGGCGCTGCTCGGTTGGGGCGCGAGCGAAGTGGCGTGTCTGGTGCGTGATGGCGGCGGGTTAACGGCGGAGCAGCGCTTTGCACAATCGTTGCGCGAGAACCGTCTCGAACACCTGGATCTGAGTCGAGTGCGCGTCTACGCGGCAGATATCTCTCGACCGCAACTGGGATTGGCTGACGACGATTATCAACGCCTTGATCGCGAGTTCGGCGCACTGGTGCACAACGCCGCCAACGTCAATCACGTACTCGATTACGAGTCGCTGGCGGCGGACAACGTCGAGCCGATTTTCGCCTTGCTGCGCCTGTGTGAGGGGCGCAGCAAAAAGATCTTCAATTTCGTCTCGACGCTGTCGGCCTCAAGCACGGTCGATGACGCCGGCCGGGTCCTGGAACTGCCCGCCGCGCCAACGCCACCGATCTACATTCGCAACGGCTACAACCTGTCGAAATGGGTCGGTGAACGTATCCTCGAACGGGCGCGCACGCTCGGGGTTCAGGTCAATCTGTATCGCCCCGGCAATATCAGCTTCAACAGCCTGAGCGGTGTCTGCCAGCCGCACAAAAACCGCTTGATGCTGATGCTCAAAGGCTCACTCCAACTCGGTCAGGTGCCGGCCTTCGCGCTGAATTTCGACTTGATGCCGGTGGACTTTCTCGCCCGTTTCATCGCCTTCCACGCCAGCCGTTATTCGGCGCAGCGCGCGGTGTTCAACCTGCACAACCCCGAGCCTTTGAGCTGGGACGCCTATGTCGATTCGTTTCGCGAAACCGGCAATGAGTTCTCGCTGGTCAGCGTCGCGGACTGGCAGCAGCAACTGGGGCGAGTCGATGCCGACAACGCGCTGTTCGGTGTGCTCGGTTTCTACCTCAACGGCTTCGAGGAAGACATCGGCGACATCTCCCTGATCGGCCATGCCAACGCCGAGGCCGGCGTGCAGCAAATGGGCGCGCACTACCCGGAAAAATCCCCGGCGCTGCTGCGTCGCGGCTGCGATTACCTGAAAGAAATCAACTTCATCTAGTTCATCAAAAAGGAGCAACACCATGAGCACTCTGCAACCGGACACCCTGATCAAAAACCCGCACGGCTGCCACGTCGTCTCTTCAGTGGAAGTGCCGGCCGACGCTGCACACGTCTGGGCGGTGGTCGGCAACTTCGGCGGTTTCGACCGGTTCATTCCGGCGCTGTCGCACATCGAAATGACCGGCGAGGGCGTGGCTTCGCTGCGCAAGAAATGCTTCAAGGATGGCAACGTGGTGGTTGAACAACTCAACTCCCGCGATGAACAGGCACGGTGCATGACCTGGACGACGATCTACAACACCTTGGGCGTGGCCAATCTGTGGGCAGCGATGAATGTGGAATCGCTGGGCGAAGGCAAGTCGCGGGCGACCTGGACGATCATTGCCGAGCCTGCCAGTGGGGGGGCCGAAGCCCTGCCGGGGTTCAAGGAGTTTGTGCAGGGGTTTGCCGATGATGCGATGGGGAATGTTTTGAAGCTGTTTGTTTAAGGCTTTGGTTTAGCGGTGACTGAACTACCGCTATCGCGAGCAAGCCCGCGTCCACAGGATCTTGGTCTTACACAAATATTGTGTGCGCCAAAAACTGTGGAAGCGGGCTTGCTCGCGAAGAACGATAACGCGATCTGACTTCAGGTCAGATTTTGAAACTGTCGACCAACTGCTTCAACCGGTTCGCCTGCTGCGACAACGCATCACAATCCTTCAACGTCTCGTTGAGGTTGGCCACGCTCTGCTGATTCAACAGGTTGATCTGGTTAACGTCGACGTTGAGGGTTTCCACCACCGCGGTCTGCTCTTCGGTGGCGGCGGCCACTGACTGGTTCATACCGTCGATTTCACCGATACGCTGGGTGACGCTGACCAGGCGCAGACCGGCCTGGTTGGCCACTTCAACACTCTGCTCGCTGGACGCCTGACTGGCGTTCATGGTGCTCACCGCTTCACGCGAACCGACCTGCAGGGAAGTGATCATCTTGTGGATCTCTTCCGCCGATTCCTGGGTGCGATGGGCAAGGTTACGCACTTCGTCCGCCACTACCGCAAAACCACGACCGGCTTCACCGGCACGCGCCGCTTCGATGGCGGCATTGAGCGCCAGCAAATTAGTCTGTTGCGAGATGCCTTTGATCACATCGAGGATGTGGCCGATGTTGTCGGTGCTGGCATTCAGGGTTTCGATCTGAGTGCACGACAGGCTGATCTTCTGCGACAACTCTGTCATTGCCAGAATGGTTTGCTCCACCACTTGACGGCCATCATCAGCCTGCTCGCTGGCACCGCTGGCGTGCTGCGAGGCGTCGGCGGCGTTACGCGCGATTTCCTGCGTGGCGGCGCCCAACTCGTTAATCGCCGCGGCCACGCTGTTGGTACGCGCACTCTGCTCATCGGAGCCGACGATCGAGGCATTGGACGATGCCATCACCCGTTGCGACAGATCATGCACATGGCGAGTGGCCGAAGACACTTCGGAAATCGACGCGTGAATCCGCTCCACGAACTGGTTGAAGGCACTGCCCAGTTCACCGAATTCATCTTTGCTCTCGACCACCAGACGCCGGGTCAAATCGCCTTCGCCCTGGGCGATGTCCTGCATTGCACGGCCCATGGTGGTCAGCGGGCGCATCAACACGTTGATCAAAAGGCTCAGCAGAAGAGCAATGGCACCCACGGCAACGAACATCGCGATCAACGCCGAAGTACGGAACTGGCTGAGTGCGGCGTAGGCTTTGTCGTGATCGATCGACAGACCGATGTACCACTCGGCATTCGGCAGATCATTGACCGGGGTGAACGACAGGATGCGTTCCTGGCCGTTGAGCACCACGTTCTGGTTGCCCTTCTCGATGCGCACGCTGGAGTTGGGGTAGATGTCCTTGAGGTTCTTCATCACCTGATCTTTATCCGGGCTGACGATCACCTGACCGTCGGCGCTGACCAGGAACGCATGACCCAAACCACCGAAGTCCACCGAGTTGATGATCTTCACCAAGGTTTCCAGACTCAGGTCACCACCGACCACGCCGAGCAGTTCACCGTTCTTTTTCACCGGCATGGCGATGGTCACCACCAGACCGCCGACGGCGGCCATATAGGGCGGCGTCAGCATGGTTTTGTCGGCGACCACTGCTTGCTTGTACCAGGGGCGCTGCCGCGGATCGTAACTGTCCGGCATCTTCGCGTCAGGGCGTTGAGTGAACACACCGTTGGCCTGACCGACATAGGTGAACTGGAAGTTAGAGGTGAAGGCTGGTTGATCAACCAGCCCCGGAAAATCAGCGTCCTTGCCCTGATGGGCAACGTTCTGCGCGAGGTTCTCCAGAACCAGAATCCGCCCGCTCATCCAGTTCTGCACGCTGCTGGCAGTCAGATCGCCCGCTTGCTGCACGGAAGACTGCAGGTTCTGGCGAATGGTATTTCGCTGAAGATAGTCGTTATAGAGGGTGAACAGCGCGAACGCCAGGACCACGACGCCCGAGGCGGCCAGCAGGATTTTATGGCTGAACTTGAGATTCATTTCATGGGACTTCTTATGACAAATGTGGGGATGCGTTCCGGGATGCAACATTCCATGTAACAGCGTAAGCAGCGTTCTACTGTCTGCTCTACTTTGGTGCACGCATGTCTCACCAGTCTGTCGGCACGTTTCGCAGAAATCTTAGGGCTTTGCACGAAATGGACGTCACTTCTGCCAGATTCCCGCCGAACGGTGATCCAGAGCCTGTGTCGCGGAAGGTTTTCTGACCACTACTCGAGCGCCAGGCACACTGAACAAATGATGATTGCAGTGTTCGGTGTTTTGATTGGGGGGTTCGCCAGTGACTAGCGTTATACCAGGTGGCGCAAATGGCAGGTTCGATACATCAGCAAAGCTCATAAAGCGGGAAGCCCTGAAACGAGAAAACCCCTGACTGCGTTAGCAGACAGGGGTCTCGGAATTCGATCTTGACGATGACCTACTCTCACATGGGGAAACCCCACACTACCATCGGCGATGCATCGTTTCACTGCTGAGTTCGGGATGGGATCAGGTGGTTCCAACGCTCTATGGTCGTCAAGAAATTCTGTATCTGGCCCGTCAACACGGTAACGAGCCAGCAAAAATGGGTACTTCTACTAAAACAAAACCCCAACTGCTTTCGCAATTGGGGTTTCGGAATTTAATCTTGACGATGACCTACTCTCACATGGGGAAACCCCACACTACCATCGGCGATGCATCGTTTCACTGCTGAGTTCGGGATG
>NZ_CAXAON010000051.1:0-19005 GCF_963970495.1 Pseudomonas sp. EA_65y_Pfl2_P78
TCGGGCTGACTGGCGGGACACGGATGCACCGTGCAACTGATATCAGCGTGTGGCTGGGCTTTGGCCTCGCGTTCGGCCTGAGCGGCCTCGTCGACCATGGCCAGTTTTTCGGCGCTCATCGGGCGAAATCCTTGTCGGTCAGCACGTCTTCGATGCGCCCGTGAATGCCTTCGCCGTTATGGCCAAATTGCAGAAACGCCGGTTGGCTGAGCAAGCTCTCCAGATCGAAATCCGGGTGCTCGCTGACCAGTTCAATGTGGATGTTGTAAAGGTTGCTGATTGCTTCGGTGCCGCTGAAGGCCAGCACCTTGAAGTCGTGACGGATAGCAGGAATCTGCAACGAGAAGTGCGCCGCATTGGCCGGCCGGAACATACGCTTATCCTTAAGCAAAGAGGAAAAGAGCGCGATGTCGAAACCGTCCCTGGTTTGTGCTCGCGAGAACTGGCGGGCACGGTAACAAGGGAGCTGATTATTCTATGTAGGGAGACTCGCCAACACTTGTAGGACGCGTCGCGAATTAGAAAATCCCCCCTCATCGAAGATCAGTGGCGGGTAAATCACTAACTCAAATTCCACGGCAAACAACGCCCGGATTGATGGGCGGCACATTGTGTATTTCAATTCGGGATGTTTAACAACTGAGGGAAAAATACAGAACCGTCCCACAAGGTTTTCAGGTTGTCCGTCGGACGTCCGGTCTTTAGGCTGTGCTCGTCGCTGCCAATTCAGCGACCGGGCCTGGAAATCCGACGACAGTTGTGCGCACCAGCGCCATTCATAACGTATCCTTGCGCGCCCTTATGGTGTGCACTCTGTTATGGCGGCTGTGCGCGGGAGACCTTCGGGTCTGCCGGGTTACTCTGTCCCGGATTTCCAGCCTGCGTACAGCTGCCACCCATTCGCCTGGAAATCGAATGGACCAGCTACAACCGTCACACAGGGTAATAATCATGAAAAAGCCAACACCCAATCCCCCCGAAACAAACACCGACCCAACCTCCCCCTACGCCTCCATCGACAGCAAAAAACTCCACGAAGCGGCAGACCGCGCCCTCGACCACTACCTCAAACCGACCGCTCACCTCATGGCGTCCAATCGCCCCTACGAACCGATGTACCTCGCCAACCCGGCGTATGACACCGAGTCCCTGCTGGCCAATGCCAGCGAAACGTTGGGTTCGGTCACCGAGATGCTCAACAACTTCGCCGCCATGCTTGATACCTCACACCGCAAGACCGCGCTGGGCATCGCGCAAATCGTCATGCTGAGTGAGCTGGCGGTGAATCAGGCACTGGATAACGTTCAGCCGACGGCGTAAGTACGGCGGCGCATAAAAAATCCGATGCCCGTACAGGCATCGGATTTTTATTTCTGGCGGCCAAAGGTCAAATAGCAACCACGAAGCGGCCATTCAAACCGAAAGCGTCTTGCCATCCACCGGATCACCAATCGTCAGGAAATGCCCGCCCGCCACATGGTGCAGCGTGCGCAAACCATCCTGCCCGTCGAAATGCCAGCGCCCCTCACTGAACACGCGTTCGTCGGCATGGGCGGCGATGACTTCGGCTAGAAACAAATCGTACTGTTCGTGATTGCGCGGTTCGGGCAACAAGCGGCATTCGAGCCAGGCGACGCAACCGTCGAGCAATGGCGCGTCGACTTGTTCACCACTGAAGGTCTGCAAGCCATACGCCTGAAACTTGTCCTGCCCTTGGTTTTGAGTGATTTCCAGCCCCGACGTGTTACCGACGGTTTGCACAATGTCGGCCTGATTGGCGCACGGCACGTTGAGGACGAAGGTGCCGGAGGCTTCGAGCAATTGACGGGTCCAGGTGGACTTGTCGAGCACGACCGCGACTTTCGGCGGTTCGAAATCCAGCGGCATCGCCCACGCGGCGGCCATGATGTTGCGTTGGCCATCATGGGCTGCGCTGACCAGCACGGTCGGCCCGTGATTGAGCAATCGGTAGGCTTTGTTCAGGGGTACCGGGCGGCGGTGGGCGGCGCTCATGGGGATCTGCTCCGGGGAAAAGGAACAGATTGTAGCGCCAGCGCACAGAAAGCAGTGGCGATGAAACAACATGTGGGAGATTGCTCGCGAAGACGTCAGGCCTGTCGACATCAATACTGAATGTAACGGCCTCTTCGCGAGCAAGCTCGCCCACAGGTGGGAGGGTTAGTCCGATCAGTTGGACAATTGATTGGCAAACTGACCGACCGCATCGACCACTTTCTGCGCGCCGTCCTGGATCTCGACAATCACCGTGCCCGCCTCCGCCGCCAGCGCCAGCCCTTGTTCGGCCTGCAACTTACCGTCGGTCATCAGAGCGACGGCGTTGCGCGCCATGTCCTGGTTCTGCCGTACCACGCCGACGATTTCCTCGGTCGCCTGACTGGTACGTGAAGCCAGTTGTCGCACTTCATCGGCCACCACCGCAAAGCCGCGCCCCTGCTCCCCCGCACGGGCCGCTTCAATGGCGGCGTTGAGTGCCAGCAGGTTGGTCTGTTCGGCAATCCCGCTGATGGTTTTGACGATGGAGCCGATCACTTGCGATTGTTCGTTCAGTGCTTCGATGCCTTCGCTGGCTGTCTGCATGTGCCGCGACAAGTCACGCATCACATTCACCGCTTCGGTCACCACGGTGGTGCCACGCTGCGCAGTGCTGTCGGTTTGTTGCGAGGTGCTGTAGGCAATGCTGGCGGCGTCGGCGACGGCTTGTTCGCGGTTGACCTGCTCAGTGATCACCGTGGCGAATTTCACCACTTTGTACAGTTTGTTGTTGGCATCGACCACCGGGTTGTATGAAGCCTCCAGCCAAACCGTACGACCATGGCTGTCGACCCGTTTGAAACGGTTGGCGACAAACTCACCGCTGTTCAGGCGATGCCAGAAGTTCTGATATTCGGCGCTGTTGTATTCCTCCGGAGTACAGAACATGCGGTGATGCTTGCCTTTGATCTGCGCCAGGCTGTAACCCATGCTGCTGAGGAAGCGCTCGTTGGCATTGAGTACGTTACCGTTGAGATCAAACTCGATCAGTGCCGTGGAACGTACCAGTGCGCCGATCAGGTTTTCGTGCTCGCGGGACGCTTCAATGGTGCGGGTCAGGTCGCTGGAGTAGATCGAGATGTGCCGGATCCGCCCATCGGAGGAGCGCACAGGCTGCACGATCGAACGCAACCAGGCCTCGTTGCCATTGCCACGCAACAGGCGCACGGCACCGGCGAAATGCTCGCCACGGGCCATGGCGTTCTTGAAGCGCTGGTGGAATTCGTCGGATTTGACGTGAGCCGGTACGATGTCTTCAATCGCGCGGCCAATCAGGTCGTGGCTCTTGTAGAGCATCTCATTGAGGAAGTTCTGGTTGACCGATTGAATCCGTCCGTCCGGTTCAAGGGTCAGCACCAGCATCTCGCTATCCAGACTTTCCTTCACTTGCTTAAGGCTGGAGAGTTCTTCACGAAGAGCAGCCAGCTCTTGCTTCAAGCGTTTGTTGAACATGGAAAGCACCGATGGATAGGTTGAGAGGCGGTGTACAGCCTAACCATCGGCCTTGGAACGCTTTTCTGAAGAGCGCTTGAGACTGCCCAGTCAAAAATACTTCATGCACGCCGAATCAGGCATTTCCCGCCACCTGACATTGGTCCGTGCGCGGCACCCCAGAGGCCTAAATACGCAGCGCTCAAAACGCTTTCCGCGCCCAATACCGCGCAGAACATGACGCAGATCGGCATCAGACCGACCAACCCCGATCAGCAGGCACGGTAGCGCCATCATCAGTTTCTCAGCGACCTCCAGGTCGTAACCCAACCGTCACATCCGCTTGCTAGCGTCCGGCAGAAACATACTGAAACATTTAAGCAAAACGGGCGCGATATGAACGACGAGACAAACGACAAAGACCCCTCCTCGCCAGAATCCGACAATCCCACCGACACCAGTCGCCGCCGCTTTCTCGGCGGCGTCGCGGTGCTGGGCGTTGGCGCAACACTGGCCGGGTGCAGTCATGCCGGCGATCAGCCTGGCAAACCGGCCGAACGCCCACTGTCCCCGGCTGAACTGGACAAGGCCCTGCGCGATCAAGTGAAAACAGTCGTGGTCATCTACGCCGAGAACCGTAGTTTCAATAACCTGTTCGGCGATTTTCCCGGCGTGGAAAAACCGATGTCAGCGCTCAAGCCTGCCGATTATCAACAACGCGACCGCGACGGCAGTCTGCTGCAAACCCTGCCTCAGGTCTGGGGTGGCGTGTTGCAGGTCGGCCCGCAAACGCTGGATGGCGTGACCTATCCCAGCGCCACGCAGTTTCAGCAAAACCTGCCCAACGCACCGTTCGCCCTCAAAGGCCCGAACAGCGAGGACTTGCCGTTCGGGCTGGTGACTCGCGACTTGTGGCATGTGTTTTATCAGAACCAGATGCAGATCAACGGCGGCAAGAACGACGGTTTTGTGGCGTGGGCCGACTCCGGTGGCTTGACCATGGGCCACTATGCCCAAAGCCGTTATTCCCTGCGTCTGTGGGACGTCGCGCAGGAATTCGTGCTGTGCGACAACTTCTTTCAGGGTGCCTTCGGTGGTTCGTTCCTCAACCACCAGTATCTGATCAGCGCCACCGCACCGTTCTATCCGGACGCGGCCCACTCGGTGGCCAAGAGCCAAATCGCCGCCCTGCAAAGCGACGATCCGGCCGATCCGCGTCTCAAGCCGCTGGAGCAATCACCGGCCAGCGCCATGACCGGGCCACCGCAGTTCGGCCCGAGCGCATTGACGCCGGACGGTTTTGGCGTCAATACGCTTGCCCCGCCCTATTGGCCAACGTGGATTCGCGACCCGGAGCGCCCAGCGTACGCAAAAGCGGATCTGCCAAACGTCATGGTGCCCCAGACCCACGAACACATCGGCGACAAACTGTCGAAAAAGAACGTCGACTGGGCCTGGTACGCCGGGGCATGGCAGGCGACGCTGGAGCAATACAAGGACTCCGGTGGCATTCCAAAAATCCCCAACTTTCAGTATCACCACCAGCCGTTCAACTACTTCAAGCAGCAAGGCCCGCAAAACCCGGACGAGCGCAACAAACGCTTGCGCGATGCCGGTTTGGGCGACGAGTCGAGTACCAACAAGTTCTTCGCCGACGCCGAGGCCGGCAAGTTGCCGGCGGTGAGTTTCTATAAACCTCAAGGCAACCTGAACATGCACGCCGGTTATGCCGACGTGGCGTCCGGTGACCGGCACATCGTGCGTGCCCTGAAAGTGCTTCGCCAAAGCCCCCAGTGGAAAAACATGGTGGTTATCGTCACCGTCGATGAAAACGGTGGCTGGTGGGATCACGTTGCGCCGCCCAAGGGCGACCGCTGGGGGCCAGGTTCGCGGGTCCCCGCCCTCGTGGTGTCGCCGTTCGCGCGCAAGGGCACGGTGGATCACACGGTCTATGACACGGCGTCGATCCTGCGGCTGATCACCCGCGTCTTCCAACTGGAAACGCTCGACGGCCTCAAACAGCGTGACGACGCGATGATCGCCCGCGGTCAGGAACCCATGGGCGATTTGACCAACGCCCTGCACTTTCAGGCCTGAGTGCCAGTCCTGCAACACGCTGCAAAAAACTGCGGATGACGGCTTCTCTACATCACGCGACTGATCCAATATGAGGCGCCCCCGACTCTCGGGGAAACCACGCTGAAAAGGATCTGAGCATGTTCAAACTCGCAGGACTCACCCTCGCCGCGCTCACGCTGAGCGCGGCGGCCCACGCCGATGCCGACCTGAAACTGGGCAGCACCGAGCGCGTTACCCGCCTCTTCGCCTACCCCAACAATTGCAGCGTGATCTGCTTTCGCAATTGGTCGCTGGAGCAGACTGTCGCCCACTATTTGAGCCAAAGCGTGCAACGCGACGGTTATACCGATGCAAAAGTCTTGGTCAAAACCGATAACGGCCAGCTCTACGCCGAAATCACTGGGGTGCCAAAAGACTACGATAAACCGCTGTCAGCGCTGCTCGATGCTGGCGATCTGGCCTATACCGGCGCCAGCAAGCTCAACGCAGACGGCAAATGGGCCTATAGCTGGTACCTGTTCCTGCCGCTGGGCATGGCCCTGGAAAATCGCAAAAGTGTCGAGCTGCTGCACTTCCCGCCGGATTATTCACTGACTCAGGCACAGGACTATCTGCGCTCGAACACCACCGACCGCTGGGCAACGCTGTTGACGGTCAATGGCATTCCCGCCGATCAGACGCCGGCCTACCAGACCATCATCGACATCGCCCCGATCGCAGCGCCGTCCAACGCTGGCAGTGACCTGGAAGGCGTGTATGACTACTTCAAGGACTACCAGACCACACTGGTCAAGCAGTTCAGTCAGACCGCCAGCGGCACAACGCTGCCGATGGTCGCTTTCGGCGCTCCGGTGCGCAACTGGATCAAGCAGCAGTATGGGCCGACAGTTGGCGTGCTGGGGCTGGCGACCATCACCCCGAGCGCAGGCGTGAATGTGCCAGTGCTCGGTTCGAACCACCCGAGTTACATCTGGTACGCCGCCGATCCCAAGAGCTATACCGGCGATGATGCACAAGCCAAGGCTGACGCAGCAGGCCTTAAAGTCATGGGACAGGATTTGAGCGCCGCCTGCTGGCAGGCCGGGATGGGTAGCAAACCGGGGAGTAATCCACAGACCTTACTCAACAGTTGCACCCAGACCTGGCAGGTGACGCAGAAAGTCAAAACCTGCGAGTTGTTCTACACCTCGATCCGCGACATGACGCCGGAACAAGCCACTGCCCAGTGCGCTACCCCGCCGATCAAGGCGCAACTGCAACAGCTTAAAACCCCGCCTGCCGCCACCGTCCCCGCTCCGCACCTGTAACCACGCCCGTGCCATTCCCGCGTCAGTGATGACTGACGCGGGAAAGCGTCTTTATCGCCTGTCATATCTGACAGTAGACGGGCTATACCTTTCAAGACAAGATTGGATCCAAATAGCCATGATGCTGAGCCGGCAGGACGCCGGTGCAAGGGAGTCGCAATTTTTTCGGTCAAGGATGGTTATGAACACTCAAGCCCGCGCAAAATCCCGCCCACCTGATACCGAAGGCATCTACCCGTTTGCCGGGCTGCCCGTGCGTCTGGGTTTTCCATCCAGCGCCGACTACACCATCGTCCACGATGAACACGGCACGCCCACGGCAGTCGTCGCACGCCGTGAATTCATGCGTATCAGCCGAATGTGCCGGGTCTCGGGGCAATTGCTGCCCTACCGCTGCCGGCAAACCCGCCAACTGATGGAGGGCATCCACATTTACGACCCGCGCTTTTGCGGGCTACTGGAACACTCTTGCGACCCGAACGTGTTTCTGGACATGACTGAGTTATGGCTGTGGGCATTAAAAGATATCCACAGCGGCGAGCGGCTGACCATGGACCACGCCGCCACGGAAGACACACTGCCGCGCCAGTTCGCCTGCCACTGTGGTTCCCCACGTTGTCGCGGCTGGATCACGGGTTACAACGAACCACCCAACCGCGAAGGCCAGCACTTTTTGCAGCGCTGGCGAAACGCCCGCTCACGTTGATCAGCCGATTACAACGCGCCGATCGGACGTAAACGGTACTGCGGCGGCAACTGCTCGAAACCACTGATGGTCGTGTCCAGGCTTTTCCAGCGACCGTCCTTGATGCCGTATATGCAACCGTGGATCGACAGGCTCTGCCCGCGATGCCAGGCATTCTGGACAATGCTGGTATGGCCGACGTTGGCGACTTGCTGGATCACGTTGAGTTCGCACAGGCGATCGACGCGCTCTTCTTCGGTCGGCAGTTTCGCCAGCTCATCGCGCTTGTCGTAATACAGGTCGCGAATCGAACGCAGCCAGCCATCGATCAGGCCGAGCTGGCCATCCTGCATCGACGCCCGCACACCGCCGCAGCCGTAGTGGCCGGTGACAAGGATGTGTTTGACCTTGAGCACGTCGACCGCGTACTGGATCACCGACAGACAGTTGAGATCGGTGTGCAGCACCACGTTGGCCACGTTGCGGTGAACGAACAGGTCCCCCGGCAGCATGCCGACGATTTCATTGGCCGGTACTCGTGCGTCGGAGCAGCCGATCCAAAGATATTCAGGCGTTTGCTGGCGCGCCAGTTTGGCGAAGAAATCCGGGTCTTCCTTGGTGATCGCGTCAGCCCAACGCTCGTTGTTATCAATCAGATTCTGTAAGTCGTGCATGCTGTAAGGCCTCAAGAAAGATGCGCAGGTATGACAGACGACCGTCCGTCGAGGTCACGGATACGCGATAGATAACGCGGGAGTATTTTCTTGGAATTTCTCCCGTGCCCGGTGTGTCCACCCAGTAAGGCCCACAGTATGAGGAATTGCCATGACTGATTCACGACGCCCTTTTGACGCGGTGCAACCGGAACCCATCGATGATAACGAAGACCGCATGGGTTCGGTGCATGAACTGGATTTCGACGACGAGCAGCCCAGCGCGAAGATTGGTGAGGCTTTGCCCGAGCGCGAACGCCAGCAACTGATACCAGAGGACCGCGTGCGTGAAGCCGGTATGACGGGCGCTTCAGTCGCTGATCATGAACCGACAGACGATGACATGAACCCGGAAACACTCATCCACGAGGACGGTGCCCGGGACGCCGACGAAATGGGCGAGGATCATCAGGCTGACTGGGATTTGAGCGTCGTTGATGAGGACGATATCGGTGGCGGCAATGGCCTGGATGAGGTGGAACTGGCGCGGCGTGATCCGCTGGACGGCAACCGCTGATCGGTGGCGTCTGACAGAACGCCTTCGCGAGCAAGCCCGCTCCCACACTCAAATGCTTATTCCTGTGGGAGCGGGCTTGCTCGCGAAGCTTTTAAAAAAGATCAGTCAACCAGAGTGCAGGCCATGACCACAGCATCTTCACGCCCGCCCACCGCCGGGTAGTAATCCCGACGCCGGCCAATCTCATTGAAGCCGTAGCGCTCATACAGCCTGAACGCCGACCGATTACTGTCGCGCACTTCCAGGAAGCATTCTCGGGCAGACGCCGCATACGCCCGCGACATCAGGTACTCAAGCAACGCAAGGCCCAGCCCGCGGCCCTGATTCTCCGGTTTGACCGTGATGTTCAGCAGATGCGCCTCATCCAGAATGATCTGCACCACCCCATGACCGACCTGTTGCTGACCTTCGAACATCAGCCAGATCTGGTATTTGCCCAGGCCATCGAGAAAAATCCCGCGGGTCCACGGATGGCTGTAGGCCGCGAACTCTATCTTCAGCACAGCATCCAGGTCCGCCTCGATCATCGGGCGGAACGTTACAGCGTCACTCATTCGATTCTTTCCAGCGCGCCATCAGCCGACGCATGGCTTGCCAAACAGCGGCCTTGCGCTGTGGCTCTTCCATTAATAATTCCAGACCCGGAATGGCCCAGGCCGAGCCCAGACCTTCGATCTGCAATTCACGATTGAACGCTTCGGCGTCCGCTTCACCGGCAAAACGCACCGCCGGCAGGCCGATCAGCCACAGGCAGGCACACGGCGCTGCTTCCATTTGCACCGAGAGGAAACCCTGCACAAAGTCACGCGCCGCGTCCGGGCCCTGATCCAGGGTGCCGCGGTTCAACCACGGCCAGCGTACCGGCTCGCCGACGATCTGCGGCGCATCCGGCAGCCCGGCAGCGCGCAGCATGTCTTTAAGCAGCAGATACGCAGGGTCGCGACTCTGGAACGGCTCCCCTGTGGGTAACTCCACCAACAGCAGGCAGCGACCGGCACGCAGCAATTGCAGGGCGAAACGCGGTGGCGGAACCGGCGCCGGTTTGGCGACCACCGGGGTGTCGTCGACCTCTTCCACCGGTTTGGCATTGGTTCGGGTGCTCGCCAGTGAAGGGCGCGGCACTTCGATTTTCGGCCGTTCGGTGGGGCGCACGGCCGGTTGCACCGGGGCTTCGGCCTCTGGAGCCAGCACCACCGACACCTCAATCTCAGGCTCGGGCATGTCCAGCAGCTCGGGGCGCGAGGGGGCGGCGAAAGGCAGTTCGGTGCGCGGCAGCCAGTTGACCACCTGCATGGCGTTCAAATAGGCGCGGCGGCGGGACTCGATAAGCAAGGGTCGGCCACTTGTGGATAACTGAAAGTGTGCCGATTCTACCGCCCTTCGCTCAAGATCGCTTGCTGTTGATCGATAGCCTTGACCTGAGCTCTCTACCTTCGAAAATGCGACAGCCCGTCCCGAGAGTGAATCGCATCCTTCGTGATGCAGTACAATCGCGGCTTTTAATCGCCAACCAGCCGGCCATTCCGATGATCGAACCCAAGCGCGTCTTGCGCGCCCTCGCTGAACACTGGGCACTTCTGGAGCCACTGTGCGAGCACTTCGACCAAGGCACCCTGAGCCTCAACGAACTGCGCACGCAACTGGCCGCCCAACAACTGGACAGCACGCCGCAGGACATTACCAGCCTGCTCGACGTGTGGATTCGCCTCGACATTCTGGTGCCTGTGGCGAAAAGCCCGAATCGTTTCGAGCTCAACGCACAGATTCACGACTTTCTCGCCTACCTGCGCCGTGAGCACCGTCTGGGCCTGTGCCTGGAGATCGAGGCCTATCTGCGTCACCTCGAACGTCTGGCCGGTTACATTCAGGACGCGTTCGACATCCGTGATGGCAACGACCTCGCCCGCCAATTGCGCTTGCTCGACATGCGCGTGCGCGACGTCCTGAAAAAACTCGATAACGACGAGCAAGCGCTGGTGGCCGTGGCCGAACGAGCCAAAACCAGCGATCGTCAGATTCCGTTGCGTCAGCGTTATGCCGAAGTGTTGGCAACGTGGGACGAATACGTCGAGCCGATGATCGACCTGGTGAACGCCGACGGCGCCTTCGAACAAGGCGTGCGCAAGGTCGAAACCGTGTTGCTGAAGATGCTCAGCGAGCAACAGCGCCTCGGCCATCTGGTCGACGACGATATGCTGCTGCGCACCCACGCGCGCATCCTCGAAATGCAGACCAGCGCCCAGTTGACCCTGCGTCATGCCCGGGAACTGCTGCTGCCGTTGCGTGAAGAAGCCCGTCGTCATAACGCCGTGACCCGTGGTGCCGCGCTGGCCCTGGCGGCCATTCGCCGTAAAGGCATCGACGCTGTGCCACAAGCCGCCATGCCGCTGTTTACTCGCCCGCAAAGCACCTTCCTCGGCAGCGCCAGTCAGGTCGAAGCCTACGTCTATGCGTTGGCGCGTTTCGAGCCAAAACCGGCGCGTTTCCCCAAGGCACACAAGACCCAGAAAGGCGAAGCCCCACGCGCGCCCCGCACCGTGCGCGAGATGGTCGACCGCTGCGAAGAAGCCTTGCCGATGCCGGATCTGATGACCTGGCTGCTGGAGCAGGAGCCGGACGGCGCCACCGACGAATTGCTCTACTGGTTCTCGCGTCTGTCGCGGGAAAAACGCTTCAAGCGCGAGCGTCTGGAACGCCGCGAATACCACACTCACGAGCACCAGGTCAGCCTGCGCTCCTTCGCCCTGCTCTCGGCCCGCGACCCCGCCGCCGAGGATTCTGCGAGCATCCCCAATGCATCTTGATCTCTCCGAACTGTCCCAACTGGCGCCGATCTTCCGCGAACTGTTCAAGGGCTACCACGTCAGCCGCCGCGACCCGGAACTGTACGCACAACTGTCGAACTTCCAGGACCAGTACCGCACGCTGTTCAAGGCGCTGGGCTTTGAACTGGTCTGCGACACCCGTGGTTTCTATTACTTCGTGCCGGACATGGCCGCTGCGGCGGTGAACAAGACGGCCCAGCGCCTGGCGCTGTTCACCTTCATCCTCGTCGAGCATCTGGCCGATCAGGGCCGCGACCCGATTGCCGTGCTCGACGGCGGCAGCCTTGGCCGCGAAGAGCTGCCGTCGCTGCTGGAAAAATACCGCGACCTGTTCATTCAGGCTGAAGTGCAGACGGTTGAAGAGCTGGAAGAAAAAATCATGCGCCGCATGACTCAGCTCGGTTTCGCCGGCGAAGAAAACGGCGTCTATCGCTTCCTGCCACCGATGCACCGGTTCCTCGATGTGTGCCTGTCGGTGCAGCAAGACCGCGATCTGGCGGCCAGCGTACACAGCGTATTGCCGCTGCCAGCGCCGGTGCTGATCGACGAAGCCGCCGAAGCCAAACTGCTGGAAACCGACGACCCGCTCGATCTCAGCGAATTTGACGAAGAAAGCGAAGAAGACGCACTGGCCCGTGCCATTGCCGAAGAACAGGAGTCCGACGCATGAGCCAGGAACGCTACGGCATCCGCCGCTTTGCCCTTTTGAACACCGCCGGTTACAGCCTCGGCCTGTTTCCGCTGGAAGAACCGCTGTCGGTCTATGGCGCGAACAACCTCGGTAAATCCGCGTCGATCAACGCCTTGCAGTTCCCGATTCTGGCGCGCATGTCGGACATGAGTTTCGGCAAGTACAGCCTGGAGCAATCGCGCCGCTTCTACTTCGCCTCTGACACCAGCTACATCCTCGTCGAAGTGAACCTGCCCCACGGCCCACACGTCATCGGCGTCGTCGGTCGTGGCCCGGGCGGCGGTTTCGGTCATCAGTTCTTTGCCTACGCCGGCAAGCTCGATCTGGCCCATTACCAGAAAGACGACACCTGCCTGCGCCAGAAGGAGCTGTTCAGCAACCTTGAGCGCGAGGGCCTGAAAGCCTACGAACTCAAACCCGATGAACTGCGCCGCTTGCTGGTCGGCGGTCACACGTCGATCCCGCTGGACCTGACCCTGATCCCGCTGCGTTCCACCAGCGAGCAGAGCCTGAAGACCTTCCGCGCCCTGTTCATCAACTTGCTGCACATGCGCGAAATCACGGCAGCCAAACTCAAGCAACTGTTCCTCGACGCGTTTGAACACAGCCTGCGTTCCGGCAGCGTCGATTACATCGCGGCGTGCGAAGAAGCGTTCCGCGATGTACGCCGCATGGAACAGGACTACAACTCGCTGGTCGCCGCTGGCCCATTGGTCGAAGCCTTGGCCAACGGCGTGAAACAGCGCGACGTACTGCGCGGCAAACTGCATCGCCTGTCGCCGCTGCTCGACTCGTTGCTCGGCACCTGGTCGGACTACGCCAGTGCGCGCAAAGAAGAACTGACTATTCAGGCCGACCACTACCGTGGCGAGCAGGACAGCCTGCAAAACGATCAGCGCGGCGGCACCCAGGAGCTGATGCGTCTGGAACGGGAGATTTCCGGCATCCAGCGCTGGCTCGGCGAGCTGTCGGTGCTCAAGAATCGCTTTGCCCTGGTCGACGACGTCAAAGTGCTGGAGCAGCAACTGCTCGCGGCCAAAGACGCTCACGATGAACTCGCCGGAGCCTTGGCGCAATCGCGTCAGTTCAGTGCCGAGGATCTGGAAGAGCGTCTGCGCGATCTGGAAAAACGCCTGAAGTCGGTGAAGCAGCAACTCGATCACGCCGACAACAACAGCTATGCGCGCCTGCGCGAAGAATTCTCGCAGCAGGACGTCGAGCGCTTGATGCGCCTGTTCAACAGCGCACTGTTCAGCCTGCCGCTGGGCGAACACGGCATCACCCTCGACGAGGATGGCGAGTGGGTCAAATCGGTTGAGCTGATCCTTGATGGCTTCAAGGGCGAGCGTTTCGAAGTGCCGGGGCTGTCGATCGACATCTCGCACATCGAGCCACCGGCCCTGCAGGCACTGGCCGACCGTGCCGCGCTGCGCGATCAGAAAGAGCGTCTGGAAAAAGAGCTCAAGCAACTCAAGACTCAACAGGCTGTAGCCGCCGACCGCGCCGCGAGCAAGACCCAGACCGAAGCGCTGTACCAGCAAGTGCTGGACGCGCAGAAAGCCCTGGAAGACTTCCGTCGCACTCAGACGCTGAGCGCCGAAGAAGGCGACAAGCTCGAACAACTGGCACAGATGGAAGGCGCGCAGGATGAACTGAAGCGCTCCAGCGATGCGTTCACCGAGCGCGTCCAGCAACTGTCGGCCAAGCTGCAATTGGTGGGCCGGCAGATCGCTGACATGGAAGCCAAGCAACGCACCCTCGACGACGCCCTGCGTCGCCGTCAGTTGCTACCGGCGGACTTGCCGTTCGGTACGCCGTTCATGGATCCGGTCGACGATTCGATGGACAACCTGTTGCCGCTGCTCAACGACTATCAGGACAGTTGGCAGGGCCTGCTGCGCGCCGATGGCCAGATCGAAGCGCTGTACGCACAAGTGCGCCTCAAAGGCGTGGCCAAGTTCGACAGCGAAGACGACATGGAACGACGTCTGTCGCTGCTGATCAACGCTTACGCGCACCGTACCGACGAAGCCTTGACCCTGGGCAAGGCCCGTCGCGCGGCGGTCACCGACATCGCCCGGACCCTGCGCAACATCCGCAGCGACTACGACAGCCTCGAACATCAACTGGCACTGTTCAACCGCGAGATCAACAAGCGTCAGGTCTCCAACCTGCAGAGTTTCCGCATTGTGCTGGCGCCGAACAAGGAAGCGCTCAAGCACATCGACCAGATCATCCACAGCGCCGGTCAGTACGAAGAAGGCGAAACGCTGTCGGTGTTCGACTTGAGCCAAAGCGCCGAGCAGGACAACAAGAACGAAGAGGCCAAGGAATACCTGGCGCGGCTGGTGGCGGCGAACCACAACCAGCTCGGCCTCAAGGATTTGTTCGAACTGGCGTTCGAGATCACCAAGGTCAACGGTCAGCCGGTGATCCACACCGACATCGACGGCGCGGCCTCCAACGGCACCACCATGACCATCAAGGCGCTGACCAACATGTACTTGTTGCTGCACTTGATGGATCGTGACCTGGCCGGTCGCGTGCGCCTGCCGTACTACCTCGACGAGGCGGCGGACATCGACGAGAAGAACCAGGCCGCCCTGCTGGAAACCAGTCTGCAACTGGGCTTCGTGCCGATTCTGGCGAGTGTGAAGCCGCAAGTCTGCGCCAGTGTCGCCATCGACCTGGAAGGCGGCAGCGGCCCGGCCGGTATCTACATCGACGAAGCGGACTGGAAGTACATCCGACGTCACGATGTGGTGAAGGCGACCCTCAATGTTGAAGCCGATGAACCGCAGATGGATGCGGTTTGATCGGCCTTAGCACCAGGCAATAAAAAGGGCCGCGATCTGTTTGGATCGCGGCCCTTTTTTATGGCTTGGGGTTTGTAGTGACTGTCAGGCAAGACGCCAGATCAAATCCTGATCACTTACCGAGCGAAATCTTCGGCGCCCAGGTCAGCCACTCATCCTCAAACTTGTCGAACAACGGGAACGTCTGCTCAGGACGCGCCGGATTGCCCATCCGCTCACCGTCCGGTGTGGCGAAAGCAATCCCGCCCTGAATCACCGTCTCAAGCGACTCCGTGCGTACCGTCACACCTTTGAACAAGCCGATATCGAAGCCCACCCCGCTGGTGTTCCAGAATCGACTGCCGCTGCGCACCAGAGGCGCATACTTTGGCTCAATCAGAATGTGTACCAAGACCCGGTCGGCCGTCTGACCCAGCTCGTAACCCGTGACCTTACCCACAGTGATTTCACGATAGGTCACCGGCACACCAGGCTTGAGTGAACCTCGGCGAGCAGCACTCAACACCAGACTCAGACCCGCCTCTTGCTTGGTCACCTGCGGTGGATCGGCCAGTGCAACGAAGTTTTTCTGCGGGCCAAGGTTCTTCGCGGCCGGTTGCACTTCGATGTATTGGCCCGTGACCAGGGTTTCCAGATTGGATGTTTTGATCAGACCCAGTTCAGGTTTTACCACCCAGAACTGACTACCGACGCGGGCGATCTTCTCTGGCACTTCGGTGATTCGCGCGGTCAGGATAACGGCTTGCAGATCGTCGGTCAGATCAACGCTTTCGATTTTGCCGACATCCAGCCCCTTGAAGCGAACCGGTGTCCCACTGCGCAAACCATCAGCGCGCTCGACCTTGATCGTCACCACGGCGCCTTTCTGATTGGCTTCATCATGATTGGCGAACAGACGGAAGCGCGGAATGCGTTTGTGCAACGGCGCTTTGGCCACTGGCGTTTCAAAGGCGATGCCACCGGCCATCAAGCTTTGCAACGATTCACTTTTAACCTGAATCCCCCCGGTCAAGCCGCCCGTCAGCGTAATGCCACTGGCGTTCCAGAACCGGGTCGAGGCGTTGACCAGATTTTCGTACTCCTTCTCGATGTGAACACCGATCACCAGTTGCTTCCTGGTTCTGGAGAACTGATAACTCTGTACTGAACCGACCTTGACCTGTTTATACAGAATCGGGCTACCGACCTCGATCGAGCCCAGGGTATCGGTAAAGAGCACCAAGTGCAGGCCCGGTGAACGCAGATCCAGCGGTGGCGCTTTCGGCCGAGCCTCGAACTCACGTTTCGGTGTACCGCCCTTGTCGCCCGGGCGCACGGCGATGTAGTTACCTTTCACCAGCGCTTCAAGCCCGGTTATACCCGCCAGGGAAATCGACGGTTTAACCACCCAGAATTGAGTGCCCTCCACCAGATAGTCTTCGGCCAGCGGATCCAGCGTCAGCTCCGCGGTGGCACTGGACAGATCCGGGTCGATTTTCAACGCTTTCAGATTGCCAACCTGGATGCCTTTGTACATAACCGGCGTGCGTCCAGCCTGCAGGCCTTCGAAGTCACTGAGTTTGACCTTGACCCGGAGCCCGGCGGCTGCCGCATCGAAATCCTCATAGAGACGGAACGGCAGGCTTGGGTCAGTCGGCGGACTGTCCTTGCGGTTCTCCGGTGTGGCGAAGGCAATACCGCCAGCGACAATGCTGGCCAGCGATTCGCTACGCACTTTCACCCCAGACAGATTGGCGTCGATGCTGATGCCGCTGGCGTTCCAGAAACGCGTGTGTTTGCGCACCAGTTTGGCGTAAGTCGGCTCGATAAAGACTTTGAGTTCGACAGTACTTTGATCTTCCGAGAGCAGGTAGCTTTTGACCTGACCGACCTTGATCTGCTTATAGAACACTGGGCTGCCGCGGTTCAGCGAACCGAGTCGATCAGCCTTGATGGTCAGATGCAAACCGGGCTTGGCGTCAGACAGCGGAGGCTCTTCGGGCAGCGCCTTGAACTTGCGTTCAGGCTCGCCTTCGCCGGGACTGATCGCGACGTAGTTACCTGAGACCAGCGTTTCCAGGCCGGTGATACCGGCCAGCGTTACGCTCGGCTTGACCAACCAGAAGCGGGTGCTGGTCTTGAGGTATTGCTCAACATCCTTGTTCATCTCGATCGTGGCGATCACGCCTTTGGAGTTGCCTTCATCGTCAAGCTTGAGGGTCTTGACCTTACCAACCGACATGCCTTTGTACATGACCTCGGTCTTGTTGGCCTGGATGCCTTCACCGCTTTCGAAACGCACCTGAATCTCGATGCCGGTTTCGGAGTAGGCACGCCAGCCAAGCCAGCCGCCGATGATCAGGGCAATCAGAGGCAACACCCAAATGGCAGACCAGTTCGAAGCCGGCCGGGTTTTTGCTACAGGCAAATCAGTCATGGTCGTCGTCCGACTCCGTGTTATCCCAAATCAGTCGGGGATCGAAAGTTACTGCCGCAAGCATCGTCAGAATCACCACTGTGGCGAAAGCGATGGCGCCAAGATTGGCTTCGACACTGGCAAGCCGGCCGAAGTTGACGACCGCCACGAGAATGGCGATCACAAAAATATCGAGCATCGACCAGCGGCCAATGAACTCGATGAAACGGTACATCCAGATACGCTGGCGCGCTGACAACGGCTGACGTCGTTGCACCGAAAACAGAAGCAATGCAATGCCGACCAGTTTGAAGGTCGGCACCACAATACTGGCGACGAACACCACCGCAGCGATCGGAATCATTCCGTGCTGCACCAACTGAATCACGCCCGACATGATGGTGCTCGGATCACCCTGCCCCAAAGAACTGACAGTCATGATCGGCAACACATTTGCGGGGATATAGATAATCGCGGCCGTGATCAACAAAGCCCAGGTTCGGGCCAGACTGTTCGGCCGACGAGCATGAACCCGCGCGCCGCAGCGGGTGCAGGTTTGCTCATTGGTGTCCGCCTCTTGCCTGTTCAACTCATGGCATTCGGTGCAAATCAGAATGCCTGCATCAATCGCCCGCATGAGCATCCTCTCCAGATAACGCCTGCCAGATCTGATGCGGTGACATCACCACTTCCAGCCAGACCTGTACCAACAACAAAGCAATGAAACACACCAGGCCGAGGCCAACGGTGATGGCCGCCATATCCGCCAGTTTGACGATCGCCACCAGTACGCCCATGAGGTAAACCTCGAGCATTCCCCAGTCTCTGAGGTGATGATAAATGCGGTAGAGCAGCAAGCCGTAACTGCGACCGACATTGAAGCGGATCGTCAGCAATACCATCAACTGGCACAGTAACTTGAGTAACGGAATTGCCATGCTGCACAGGAAGACAACAATTGATACGCCCTGCATGTCGGTCTCGAACAGACCGACTACGCCACTCCAAACGGTGTCGTTAGACGACTGCCCGAGTAGATTGAGCTGCATGATGGGTAAAAAGTTCGCGGGTATGTAGAGCAACAGTGCAGCGATGACCAAGGCAAGGCTGCGCTGCACCACGTTATGGCGGTGGGCGTATAGCTCGTAACCGCAGCGTGGGCAGAGCGCTTTCTCGCCGTGAGCAAGTCTTGGCTTGCGCATCAGCAGGTCGCACTCGTGACAGGCCACCAAGTCTTCCAGCGGTAAATCTGACAGCCCGCAAGCGTCAACCGACTCTGACATAAAGGCTCTGGCTCCGAAAAAGGTGGGGCTATTCTAGTGTTCTGATATGAAAATAACTGTGCAATTTTGTTCGCTGCCTAAGCAAAAACTTTCCTGCGGGCAAAACAAAACCCCAACTGCTTTCGCAATTGGGGTTTCGGAATTTAATCTTGACGATGACCTACTCTCACATGGGGAAACCCCACACTACCATCGGCGATGCATCGTTTCA
>NZ_CAXAON010000052.1:0-15760 GCF_963970495.1 Pseudomonas sp. EA_65y_Pfl2_P78
TGCCAGAAGGCGTTGAAATGGTAATGCCAGGTGACAACATTCAGATGACTGTTACCCTGATCAAAACCATCGCGATGGAAGACGGTCTGCGTTTCGCTATCCGTGAAGGCGGTCGTACCGTCGGCGCCGGCGTCGTAGCAAAGATCATCGAATAATCGGTTGTAATGTATTTTTCAGGCCGGCATAATGGTCGGCCTGATTTTGTTTTAGGTCAGTAGCTCAATTGGCAGAGCGACGGTCTCCAAAACCGTAGGTTGGGGGTTCGATTCCCTCCTGACCTGCCAGATTCACTTGGTGTGTCTGGCTTTCTTTTCACAGGATCTTCATAGATGACTCCTAAAGCTGAAACTCAAGGCTCTCGCTTCGATTTGCTCAAGTGGCTTGTAGTAGTTGCTTTGGTGGTTGTTGGCGTTGTTGGTAATCAGTATTACTCAGCTTCGCCGATCCTGTACCGCGTACTCGCATTGCTTGTGATTGCTGCTGCAGCTGCCTTTGTAGGTCTGCAAACTGCGAAGGGCAAGTCTTTCTTTGTACTGGTTAAGGAAGCTCGCACTGAGATTCGTAAAGTCGTTTGGCCAACTCGCCAAGAAACCACGCAGACCACGCTAATCGTTGTGGCTGTTGTTCTGGTTATGGCGTTGCTGTTGTGGGGGCTTGATTCCCTGCTCGGCTGGCTTGTTTCCTTGATTGTCGGCTAAGGGTGTCCCGTGGCTAAGCGTTGGTACGTTGTGCATGCTTACTCGGGTTACGAGAAGCATGTGATGCGCTCGCTTGTTGAGCGAGTGAAACTGGCTGGCATGGAAGATGGCTTTGGTGAAATTCTGGTTCCCACTGAAGAAGTGGTCGAGATGCGTAATGGCCAGAAGCGCAAAAGCGAGCGTAAGTTCTTTCCAGGTTATGTGCTGGTTCAGATGGATATGAATGAGGGTACTTGGCACTTGGTCAAGGACACACCTCGTGTGATGGGCTTTATCGGCGGAACTGCTGATAAGCCAGCGCCAATCACTGATAAAGAGGCAGAAGCAATTCTGCGTCGCGTTGCTGATGGTAGCGACAAACCTAAGCCTAAGACTCTTTTTGAGCCTGGTGAAACGGTGCGAGTCAATGATGGTCCATTTGCTGATTTCAATGGCGTCGTTGAAGAAGTTAACTACGAAAAGAGCCGGATCCAAGTGGCAGTGCTCATTTTCGGTCGCTCTACTCCGGTAGAGTTGGAGTTCAGTCAGGTCGAAAAGGTCTAGCTGAGCAAGCATCCCAACCCCGCAGCCTTAGGCTGTGGGGTTTTGTCGTCACTGGGATAAACGCGCAAGTAACCGGGGAGCCTTTCGAGGCGTTTGAACCCGTAATTGGAGTGCCTCATGGCCAAGAAGATTACCGCTTACATCAAGCTACAAGTGAAGGCCGCTCAGGCTAACCCAAGTCCACCTGTTGGTCCTGCTCTGGGTCAGCACGGCGTGAACATCATGGAGTTCTGCAAGGCTTTCAACGCCCGTACTCAGGGTCTTGAAGCAGGTCTGCCAACTCCAGTGATCATCACTGTCTACAGCGACCGTAGCTTCACTTTCGAAACCAAATCCACCCCTGCTTCGGTTCTGCTGAAGAAGGCGGCCGGTCTGACCAGCGGTTCCGCTCGTCCGAACACCGTTAAGGTTGGCACTGTTACCCGTGCTCAGCTGGAAGAAATCGCGAAAACCAAAAACGCGGATCTGACTGCAGCTGATATGGATGCAGCCGTGCGTACTATCGCCGGTTCTGCTCGTAGCATGGGCCTTAACGTGGAGGGTGTGTAATGGCTAAGCTGACCAAGCGTCAAAAGGCTATCGCCGGCAAAATCGAAGCAGGCAAGGCCTACAACATTGTAGACGCCGCTGCTCTGCTGGCTGAGCTGTCGACTGTCAAGTTCAGCGAGTCGTTTGACGTTGCTGTAAACCTGGGTGTAGACCCGCGTAAATCCGACCAGGTTGTTCGTAGCGCTACTGTGCTGCCACACGGCACTGGCAAGACCGTTCGCGTTGCTGTGTTCACTCAGGGTCCAGCTGCTGAAGCCGCTCTGGCTGCTGGCGCTGACCGCGTAGGTATGGACGACCTGGCTGCCGAAATGAAAGGTGGCGACCTGAACTATGACGTAGTGATTGCATCCCCGGATGCCATGCGCGTTGTAGGTCAACTGGGCCAGATCCTCGGTCCACGTGGTCTGATGCCTAACCCGAAGGTCGGCACCGTGACTCCAGACGTAGCTACTGCGGTTAAGAATGCTAAAGCTGGTCAGGTTCGTTATCGCACCGATAAAAACGGCATCATCCACACTTCCGTTGGCAAGATGGGCTTCGAAGCCGTCAAGCTGAAGGAAAACGTTGAAGCTCTGATCGCTGATCTGAAGCGTATCAAGCCAGCTTCCTCGAAAGGTATTTACGTCAAGCGCGTTACCCTGAGCACCACTATGGGCCCAGGTCTGGTTATCGATCAGAGCTCGCTGGACGCGTAAGACAAAGGTTGGCGCGATTGATCGCGCCAATTGAAAGATTGGGGTCCCTGCCTGGCGGGGGCTATCCAAGACCGTAGGCGACGCAAGTCTTAAACCATAAGCCTACGCAGATGGTGCTCCCGGTTCCTTACCGAATCAGACACCAAAACGACATTCGGTTTCGATCGAATGAAACGGTAACAAGCAGGAGTTAAACCCGTGGCAATTAATCTCGAAGACAAGAAGGCCATCGTCGCTGAAGTCAACGAGGCTGCCAAAGTCGCTCTGTCCGCTGTCGTGGTTGATGCCCGTGGCGTAACAGTAGGCGCAATGACCGGACTCCGTAAAGAGGCTCGTGAAGCTGGCGTTTACGTACGTGTTGTACGTAACACCTTGCTCAAGCGCGCTGTTGCTGACACTCAATACAGTGTCCTCAACGACGTGTTCACCGGCCCGACCCTGATTGCATTCTCGAACGAACATCCGGGCGCTGCTGCCCGTATTTTCAAAGAGTTTGCCAAGGGTCAGGACAAGTTCGAGATCAAGGCAGCTGCGTTCGAGGGCAAGTTCCTCGCAGCTAATCAGATCGACGTACTGGCAACTCTGCCGACCCGTGACGAAGCAATTTCTCAGCTGATGAGCGTGATTCAAGGCGCTACCAGCAAATTGGCTCGTACTCTGGCGGCAATTCGCGACCAGAAAGAAGCTGCCGCAGCCTAAGGCTTGTCAACTTCTCGCGTTTTTTGTTTATTTCGATGGTCGCGTAGGCCGTCCCCCAATTCAGGAATTGAGTCATGTCTCTGACTAACGAACAAATCATCGAAGCAATCGGCCAGAAATCCGTAGTGGAAATCGTTGAGCTGATCAAAGCGATGGAAGAAACCTTCGGTGTTACCGCTGCTGCTGCTTCGGCTGGTCCAGCTGCTGCTGCCGCTGTTGTTGAAGAGCAAACCGAGTTCAACGTTGTTCTGCTGGAAGCTGGCGAGAAGAAGGTTAACGTGATCAAGGCAGTTCGTGAACTGACCGGTCTGGGCCTGAAAGAAGCCAAAGAGAAAGTAGACGGCGCTCCTCAGGTTGTAGCTGAAGGCGTTTCGAAAGAAGCTGCTGAAGACGCCAAGAAGAAGCTGGAAGAAGCAGGCGCTAAAGTCGAGCTGAAGTAAGTATCGACTTTGCTCCTCCAGCCCGAGCGTAAAGCGACAGGCTGATGGCTGGTGGCTCTTGCCACCGGCCTTTTTCCGTTATTGGCAGCCGACTGGGTCGGTGCTGATAAAGGTGCTTTAACCACCCGATGTGGTGGCGCAAACCATGGGGTTTGCACGATTTTCTGGCTGCTCCCGTCGGGAGGGGCCAAACAAGCAGGTGACCAAGCTGGGGAACGCTGATGGCTTACTCATATACTGAGAAAAAACGTATCCGCAAGGACTTTAGCAAGTTGCCGGACGTCATGGATGTGCCGTACCTCCTGGCCATCCAGCTGGATTCGTATCGTGAATTCTTGCAAGCGGGAGCGACTAAAGATCAGTTCCGCGACGTGGGCCTGCATGCGGCCTTCAAATCCGTTTTCCCGATCATCAGCTACTCCGGCAATGCTGCGCTGGAGTACGTCGGTTATCGCCTGGGCGAACCGGCATTTGATGTCAAAGAATGCGTATTGCGCGGTGTAACTTACGCCGTACCTTTGCGGGTAAAAGTGCGCCTGATCATTTTCGACAAAGAATCGTCGAACAAAGCGATCAAGGACATCAAAGAGCAAGAAGTCTACATGGGTGAAATCCCCCTGATGACTGAGAACGGTACCTTCGTAATCAACGGTACCGAGCGTGTAATCGTTTCCCAGCTGCACCGTTCCCCGGGCGTGTTCTTCGATCACGACCGCGGCAAGACGCATAGCTCCGGCAAACTGTTGTACTCCGCGCGCATCATCCCTTATCGCGGTTCGTGGCTGGACTTCGAGTTCGACCCGAAAGACTGCGTATTCGTGCGTATCGACCGTCGTCGCAAGCTGCCGGCCTCGGTACTGCTGCGCGCGCTCGGCTACACCACTGAAGAAGTGCTGGACGCGTTCTACACCACCAACGTATTCCACCTGAGCGGCGAAACCCTCAGCCTGGAGCTGATTGCATCGCGTCTGCGTGGTGAAATTGCCGTTCTGGATATCCAGGATGAAAAAGGCAAGGTCATTGTTGAAGCTGGCCGTCGTATTACTGCGCGCCACATCAACCAGATCGAAAAGGCCGGTATCAAGACGCTGGAAGTGCCTCTGGACTACGTCCTGGGTCGCACCACTGCCAAGGTCATCGTGCATCCGGCTACTGGCGAAATCCTGGCTGAGTGCAACACCGAGCTTAACGTTGAGATCCTCGGCAAAATCGCCAAGGCTCAAGTCGTTCGCATCGAGACCCTGTACACCAACGACATCGACTGCGGTCCGTTCGTTTCTGACACGCTGAAGATCGACTCCACCAGCAACCAATTGGAAGCGCTGGTCGAGATCTATCGCATGATGCGTCCAGGCGAGCCGCCAACCAAAGACGCTGCCGAAACCCTGTTCAATAACCTGTTCTTCAGCCCTGAGCGCTATGACCTGTCTGCGGTCGGCCGGATGAAGTTCAACCGTCGTATCGGTCGTACCGAGATCGAAGGTTCGGGTGTGCTGTGCAAGGAAGACATCGTCGCGGTACTGAAGACTCTGGTCGACATCCGTAACGGTAAAGGTATCGTCGATGACATCGACCACTTGGGTAACCGTCGTGTTCGCTGCGTAGGCGAAATGGCCGAGAACCAGTTCCGCGTTGGCCTGGTACGCGTTGAGCGTGCGGTCAAAGAGCGTCTGTCGATGGCTGAAAGCGAAGGCCTGATGCCGCAAGACCTGATCAACGCCAAGCCAGTGGCTGCGGCGGTGAAAGAGTTCTTCGGTTCCAGCCAGTTGTCTCAGTTCATGGACCAGAACAACCCGCTGTCCGAGATCACCCACAAGCGTCGTGTTTCTGCACTCGGCCCTGGCGGTTTGACTCGTGAGCGCGCTGGCTTTGAGGTTCGTGACGTACACCCGACTCACTACGGTCGCGTATGCCCGATTGAAACGCCGGAAGGTCCGAACATTGGTCTGATCAACTCCCTGGCTGCTTATGCGCGCACCAACCAGTACGGCTTCCTGGAAAGCCCGTACCGTGTGGTGAAAGACGCATTGGTCACCGACGAGATCGTGTTCCTGTCTGCCATCGAAGAAGCTGATCACGTGATCGCTCAGGCTTCGGCCACGATGAACGACAAGAAAACGCTGATCGATGAGTTGGTAGCTGTTCGTCACTTGAACGAATTCACCGTTAAGGCGCCTGAAGAAGTCACCTTGATGGACGTTTCGCCGAAGCAGGTAGTTTCGGTTGCAGCGTCGTTGATTCCGTTCCTCGAGCACGATGACGCCAACCGTGCGTTGATGGGTTCGAACATGCAGCGTCAAGCTGTACCCACCCTGCGCGCTGACAAGCCGCTGGTAGGTACCGGCATGGAGCGTAACGTAGCTCGTGACTCCGGCGTTTGCGTCGTTGCTCGTCGTGGTGGCGTGATCGACTCTGTTGATGCCAGCCGTATCGTGGTTCGTGTTGCTGATGACGAAGTTGAAACCGGCGAAGCGGGTGTCGACATCTACAACCTCACCAAATACACCCGCTCCAACCAGAACACCTGCATCAACCAGCGTCCGCTGGTGCGTAAAGGTGATCGGGTTCAGCGTAGCGACATCATGGCTGACGGCCCGTCCACCGACATGGGTGAGCTGGCACTGGGTCAGAACATGCGCATCGCGTTCATGGCCTGGAACGGTTACAACTTCGAAGACTCCATCTGCCTGTCGGAACGAGTTGTTCAAGAAGATCGATTCACCACGATCCACATTCAGGAACTGACCTGTGTGGCCCGTGACACCAAGCTTGGGCCAGAGGAAATCACTGCGGACATCCCTAACGTGGGTGAAGCTGCACTGAACAAGCTGGACGAAGCCGGTATCGTTTACGTAGGTGCTGAAGTCGGCGCAGGCGACATCCTGGTGGGTAAGGTCACTCCGAAAGGCGAGACCCAACTGACTCCGGAAGAAAAACTGCTGCGTGCAATTTTCGGTGAAAAAGCCAGCGACGTTAAAGACACCTCCCTGCGTGTACCTACCGGTACCAAAGGTACTGTCATTGACGTACAGGTCTTCACCCGCGACGGCGTTGAGCGTGATGCTCGTGCCCTGTCGATCGAGAAGTCCCAGCTGGACGAGATCCGCAAGGACCTGAACGAAGAGTTCCGTATCGTTGAAGGCGCAACTTTCGAACGTCTGCGTTCCGCTCTGGTAGGCCACAAGGCTGAAGGCGGTGCTGGTCTGAAGAAAGGTCAGGACATTACCGACGAAGTGCTCGACGGTCTTGAGCATGGTCAGTGGTTCAAACTGCGCATGGCTGAAGACGCTCTGAACGAGCAGCTCGAGAAGGCTCAGGCCTACATCGTTGACCGCCGCCGTCTGCTGGACGACAAGTTCGAAGACAAGAAGCGCAAACTGCAGCAGGGCGATGACCTGGCTCCAGGCGTGCTGAAAATCGTCAAGGTTTACCTGGCAATCCGTCGTCGCATCCAGCCGGGCGACAAGATGGCCGGTCGTCACGGTAACAAAGGTGTGGTCTCCGTGATCATGCCGGTTGAAGACATGCCGCACGATGCCAATGGCACCCCGGTAGACGTCGTCCTCAACCCACTGGGCGTACCTTCGCGTATGAACGTTGGTCAGATCCTTGAAACCCACCTGGGCCTCGCAGCCAAAGGTCTGGGCGAGAAGATCAACCGTATGGTCGAAGAGCAGCGTAAAGTCGCTGAACTGCGCACTTTCCTGGACGAGATCTACAACCAGATCGGCGGTCGTAACGAAGACCTGGACAGCTTCTCCGATCAGGAAATCCTGGATCTGGCACAGAACCTGCGTGGCGGCGTTCCAATGGCCACCCCAGTGTTCGACGGCGCCAAGGAAAGCGAAATCAAGGCCATGCTGAAACTGGCAGACCTGCCGGAAAGCGGCCAGATGCAACTGACTGATGGCCGTACCGGCAACAAGTTCGAGCGTCCAGTTACCGTTGGCTACATGTACATGCTGAAGCTGAACCACTTGGTAGACGACAAGATGCACGCTCGTTCTACCGGTTCGTACAGCCTGGTTACCCAGCAGCCGTTGGGTGGTAAGGCGCAGTTCGGTGGTCAGCGTTTCGGGGAGATGGAGGTCTGGGCACTGGAAGCATACGGTGCTGCTTACACTCTGCAAGAAATGCTCACAGTGAAGTCGGACGATGTGAACGGCCGTACCAAGATGTACAAAAACATTGTGGATGGCGATCACCGTATGGAGCCGGGCATGCCCGAGTCCTTCAACGTGTTGATCAAGGAAATTCGTTCCCTCGGCATCGATATTGATCTGGAAACCGAATAACACGTGACGCGAATCGAGAGCGGGGCAGAATTGCCCGCTCTCTGCTCCGCCAGGAGGAAAGGCCTTGAAAGACCTACTGAATTTGCTGAAAAACCAGGGTCAAGTCGAAGAGTTCGACGCCATCCGTATTGGATTGGCCTCGCCTGAGATGATCCGCTCATGGTCGTTCGGTGAAGTTAAAAAGCCGGAAACCATCAACTACCGTACGTTCAAACCTGAGCGTGACGGCCTGTTCTGCGCCAAGATCTTTGGCCCGGTAAAGGATTACGAGTGCCTGTGCGGTAAGTACAAGCGCTTGAAGCACCGTGGTGTGATCTGCGAGAAGTGCGGCGTTGAAGTTGCACTGGCCAAGGTTCGTCGTGAGCGCATGGCGCACATCGAACTGGCTTCGCCGGTTGCCCACATCTGGTTCCTGAAATCGCTGCCGTCGCGTATCGGCTTGCTGATGGACATGACCCTGCGTGATATCGAACGCGTTCTCTACTTCGAGAGCTATGTCGTTATCGACCCTGGCATGACTACCCTTGAAAAAGGTCAGTTGCTGAACGACGAGCAGTACTTCGAGGCGCTGGAAGAATTTGGTGATGATTTCGACGCCCGCATGGGTGCTGAAGCTGTCCGCGAATTGCTGCACGCTATCGACCTGGAACACGAGATTGGCCGTCTGCGTGAAGAAATTCCGCAAACCAACTCCGAAACCAAGATCAAGAAGCTGTCCAAGCGTCTGAAGTTGATGGAAGCCTTCCAGGGTTCCGGCAACCTTCCAGAGTGGATGGTGCTGACCGTTCTGCCGGTTCTGCCGCCAGATCTGCGTCCATTGGTCCCGCTGGATGGCGGTCGCTTCGCGACTTCCGACCTCAACGATCTGTATCGTCGAGTGATCAACCGTAACAACCGTTTGAAGCGCCTGCTGGATCTGTCCGCTCCGGACATCATCGTGCGCAACGAAAAGCGTATGTTGCAGGAAGCGGTCGATGCACTGCTCGACAACGGTCGTCGTGGCCGCGCTATCACTGGTTCCAACAAGCGTCCTCTGAAATCCCTGGCTGACATGATCAAGGGTAAACAAGGTCGTTTCCGTCAGAACTTGCTCGGTAAGCGTGTTGACTACTCTGGTCGTTCGGTAATTACCGTAGGCCCGACCCTGCGTCTGCACCAGTGCGGTCTGCCGAAGAAAATGGCCCTCGAGCTGTTCAAACCGTTCATTTTCGGCAAGCTGGAAATGCGCGGTCTGGCGACCACCATCAAAGCGGCCAAGAAAATGGTCGAGCGCGAATTGCCAGAGGTTTGGGACGTTCTCGCTGAAGTGATTCGCGAACACCCGGTGCTTCTCAACCGTGCACCGACCCTTCACCGTCTGGGTATCCAGGCGTTTGAACCGGTACTGATCGAAGGTAAGGCTATTCAGCTGCACCCGCTGGTCTGCGCCGCGTACAACGCCGACTTCGACGGCGACCAAATGGCCGTGCACGTACCGCTGACACTGGAAGCCCAGTTGGAAGCGCGTGCGTTGATGATGTCGACCAACAACATTCTGTCGCCAGCCAACGGTGAGCCAATCATCGTTCCGTCGCAGGACGTTGTATTGGGTCTGTACTACATGACTCGTGAAGCGATCAACGCCAAGGGCGAAGGTCGTGTATTTGCGGATCTGCAGGAAGTTGACCGTGTGTTCCGTGCCGGCGAAGCCGCACTGCACGCCAAGGTTAAAGTACGTATCAACGAAACCGTCAACGATCGTGACGGCAACAGCGTGAGCGGTACCCGTATCGTCGACACCACCGTCGGCCGTGCGCTGCTGTTCCAGGTTGTGCCGAAAGGTCTGTCGTACGACGTCGTCAACTTGCCGATGAAGAAAAAGGCGATCTCCAAGCTGATCAACCAGTGCTACCGCGTGGTTGGTTTGAAAGAGACCGTCATTTTCGCTGACCAGTTGATGTACACCGGTTTCGCTTACTCGACCATTTCCGGCGTTTCCATCGGCGTTAACGACTTCGTTATCCCGGATGAAAAAGCCCGCATCATCGGTGCTGCCACCGACGAAGTGAAAGAGATCGAGAGCCAGTACGCCTCCGGCCTGGTTACCCAGGGCGAGAAGTACAACAAAGTGATCGACCTTTGGTCGAAGGCGAACGACGAAGTTTCCAAGGCGATGATGGCCAACCTCTCGAAAGAGAAAGTCATCGACCGTCATGGTGTTGAAGTCGATCAAGAGTCTTTCAACTCGATGTACATGATGGCCGACTCGGGTGCGCGGGGTTCCGCAGCACAGATTCGTCAGCTGGCCGGTATGCGTGGTCTGATGGCCAAGCCGGACGGTTCCATCATTGAAACGCCGATTACTGCGAACTTCCGTGAAGGTTTGAGCGTACTTCAGTACTTCATTTCGACTCACGGTGCTCGTAAAGGTCTGGCGGATACCGCGTTGAAAACTGCGAACTCCGGTTACCTGACTCGTCGTCTGGTAGACGTGGCGCAGGATCTGGTTGTAACCGAGATCGATTGCGGCACAGAACACGGTTTGCTGATGACTCCGCACATTGAAGGCGGTGACGTTGTCGAGCCGTTGGGTGAGCGCGTATTGGGTCGTGTTATCGCCCGTGACGTATTCAAGCCAGGTACCGAGGACGTCATCGTTCCTGCCGGCACTCTGGTAGACGAGAAGTGGGTCGAGTTCATCGAGCTGAACAGCATCGACGAAGTGATCGTGCGTTCGCCGATCAGCTGCGAAACCCGCTATGGCATTTGTGCCAAGTGCTACGGCCGAGATCTGGCTCGTGGTCACCAGGTGAACATTGGTGAAGCGGTCGGCGTTATCGCTGCCCAGTCCATCGGTGAGCCGGGTACCCAGCTGACAATGCGTACGTTCCACATCGGTGGTGCGGCAAGCCGTACTTCCGCAGCCGACAGCGTTCAGGTCAAGAATGGCGGTACCGTCCGTCTGCACAACCTGAAGCACGTTGAGCGAGTGGATGGTCACTTGGTTGCTGTGTCCCGTTCCGGTGAGCTGGCAATCGCTGACGACTTCGGTCGTGAGCGTGAGCGTTACAAGCTGCCGTACGGTGCTGTGATCTCGGTTAAAGAAGGTGACAAGGTCGACGCTGGCGCAATCGTGGCCAAGTGGGATCCGCACACTCACCCAATCGTTACCGAAATGAAAGGTACCGTGACCTACGTGGGCATGGAAGAAGGCATCACGATCAAACGTCAGACTGACGAATTGACCGGTATGACCAACATTGAAGTACTCGATGCGAAAGATCGTCCAGCTGCCGGCAAGGAAATCCGTCCTGCAGTGAAGATGGTCGATGACAACGGCAAGGATCTGTTGCTGCCAGGCACTGACGTTATCGCTCAGTACTTCCTGCCAGCTAACGCCCTGGTCGGTGTTGCGGATGGTGCGAAGATTGCGATCGGTGATGTTATCGCTCGTATCCCGCAAGAAACTTCGAAAACCCGCGACATCACCGGTGGTCTGCCGCGTGTTGCCGACTTGTTCGAAGCTCGCCGTCCGAAAGAAGCATCGATTCTGGCTGAAGTCAGTGGCACCATCGCGTTCGGTAAAGAGACCAAAGGCAAGCGCCGTCTGGTTATCACCCCGAACGACGGTACTGACCCGTACGAAGAGCTGATTCCGAAGTGGCGCCACCTGAACGTGTTCGAAGGCGAACAGGTAAACCGAGGCGAAGTTATCTCTGACGGCCCTAGCGATCCGCACGATATCCTGCGTTTGCTGGGTGTGAGCGCGCTGGCCAAGTACATCGTTAACGAGATCCAGGACGTTTACCGTCTGCAAGGCGTGAAGATCAACGACAAGCACATCGAGACCATTTTGCGTCAGATGCTGCGTAAGGTTGAAATCGCTGAGTCCGGCGATTCCACTTTCATCAAGGGCGACCAGATGGAGTTGACTCACGTACTGGTAGAGAACGAGCGTCTGGGCGCGGAAGACAAGTTTGTCTCCAAGTTCACTCGCGTTCTGCTGGGTATCACCAAGGCGTCGTTGTCGACCGAATCGTTCATCTCGGCGGCTTCCTTCCAGGAAACCACCCGTGTACTGACCGAAGCAGCCGTCACCGGCAAGCGCGATTACCTGCGCGGCCTGAAAGAAAACGTAGTCGTGGGTCGTTTGATCCCGGCCGGTACCGGTCTGGCCTATCACAGCGAGCGCAAGCGTCGTCGTGAAGCAGACAAGCCGTTGCGCGTGAGCGCCAGTGAAGTGGAAGCTGCACTGACCGAAGCGCTGAACTCGAGCGGTAACTGAGTTCTGCGATATATGAGCGTAAGGCCCTGATCGCTCCGTTCATCGAATCGAGACAATTTGTCGAGGTTCGAGGGGCGGGGAGGTCGGGGCCTTGCCTTGACTGGGGGCAAGATCCTCTTTAGACTCTTGATCCCCTAAATTTGGCGGGAATTCGTTCCTGCCATTTTGCTTTTCTTGCAAGACAATAGCGTCGCAAGACAACAGTGGAGCTAGTAGATGGCAACTATCAACCAGCTGGTACGTCAGCCGCGTAAGCGTATCGTCGAGAAATCCGACGTGCCTGCGCTGCAGAACTGCCCGCAACGTCGTGGCGTGTGCACCCGTGTGTACACCACCACGCCGAAAAAACCTAACTCGGCACTGCGTAAAGTATGCCGTGTGCGTCTGACCAACGGTTTCGAGGTTTCCTCGTACATCGGTGGTGAAGGCCACAACCTGCAAGAGCACAGCGTGGTACTGATCCGCGGCGGTCGTGTAAAAGACTTGCCAGGTGTTCGTTACCACACCGTTCGCGGCTCCCTGGATACTTCCGGTGTTAAAGGTCGTAACCAAGGTCGTTCGAAGTACGGTACCAAGCGTCCGAAGTAATCGGCCGTTTTGCAGATTTTTATTTTATTGAGTCGATAAGAGTAAGGTCGGGCGCGCATCCATTGGATCTGTCCCGAGCTAACCTGAAGACCGCTTGAGGGCTTATCATGCCAAGACGTCGCGTAGCAGCAAAGCGTGAGATTCTGGACGATCCGAAATACGGAAGCCAGATCCTCGCCAAATTCATGAACCACGTTATGGAAAGCGGCAAGAAAGCCGTTGCCGAACGTATCGTTTATGGTGCCCTGGAAACCGTTGCGGCCCGTAAGGCTGGCACCGATCCCCTGGAACTCTTCGAAAAAGCACTCGACGCCATCGCTCCGCTGGTCGAAGTGAAGTCGCGCCGCGTTGGTGGTGCT
The DNA here is from genome assembly GCF_963970495.1 of Pseudomonas sp. EA_65y_Pfl2_P78. Taxonomy (NCBI): domain Bacteria; kingdom Pseudomonadati; phylum Pseudomonadota; class Gammaproteobacteria; order Pseudomonadales; family Pseudomonadaceae; genus Pseudomonas; species Pseudomonas sp. EA_65y_Pfl2_P78. The sequence goes on from NZ_CAXAON010000052.1 coordinate 13,131, forward strand.
ACTTACCAGGTTCCGGTCGAGGTTCGTCCTTCCCGTCGTAATGCTCTGGCAATGCGCTGGTTGGTAGACTTCGCCCGTAAGCGTGGCGAGAAGTCTATGGCTCTGCGTTTGGCTGGCGAACTGCTGGATGCTGCTGAAGGTAAAGGTGCTGCTGTTAAGAAGCGTGAAGACGTGCACCGTATGGCCGAAGCCAACAAAGCTTTCTCGCACTACCGCTTCTAATTTTAGCTTCACTAATTTTGCGAGGGCTTTATGGCTCGTACTACTCCGATTAGTCGCTACCGTAACATCGGTATCGTCGCTCACGTGGATGCTGGTAAAACCACCACCACCGAGCGCGTCCTTTTTTACACCGGCAAAAGTCACAAAATGGGCGAGGTGCATGATGGCGCCGCGACCACAGACTGGATGGTGCAGGAGCAGGAGCGTGGTATTACCATTACTTCTGCTGCCATTACCGCCTTCTGGAAAGGTTCCGAGAAGCAGTACTCGCACGAGCACCGTTTCAACGTAATCGATACCCCGGGCCACGTGGACTTCACCATTGAAGTTGAGCGTTCCCTGCGCGTACTCGACGGCGCTGTCGTTGTGTTCTGTGGTACTTCGGGTGTTGAGCCTCAGTCGGAAACCGTATGGCGTCAAGCCAACAAATACGGCGTTCCACGTCTTGTTTACGTGAACAAGATGGACCGTGCTGGCGCTAACTTTCTGCGCGTGATCGGTCAGATCAAGCAGCGTCTGGGTCACACTCCGGTGCCGATTCAGTTGGCCATCGGTTCCGAAGATAACTTCCAGGGTCAGATTGATCTGATCAACATGCAAGCTATCTACTGGAACGACTCTGACAAAGGTATGGTCCCTGTTCGCAAGGACATTCCTGCTGAGCTGCAAGAGCTGGCCGAAGAGTGGCGCAACAACATGGTTGAGGCTGCTGCCGAAGCCAGCGAAGAGCTGATGAACAAGTACCTGGAAGGCGAAGAGCTGTCGATCGAAGAGATCAAAGCTGCTTTGCGTCAACGTACTATCGCTGGCGAAATCGTTCTGGCTGTTTGCGGTTCTTCCTTCAAGAACAAGGGTGTTCCCCTGGTTCTCGACGCCGTTATCGACTACCTGCCTGCGCCAACTGATATTCCTGCTATCAAGGGTACCAACCCTGATAACGAGGAAGAAGAGATGGAGCGTCATGCAGACGATAACGAGCCTTTCTCGGCTCTGGCGTTCAAGATCGCTACCGACCCATTCGTGGGTACTTTGACCTTCGTCCGCGTTTACTCGGGCGTGTTGAACTCCGGCGACGGCGTGATCAACTCGGTTAAAGGCAAGAAAGAGCGCGTGGGCCGTATGGTGCAAATGCACGCAAACGCCCGTGAAGAGATCAAGGAAGTACGCGCTGGTGACATCGCGGCCCTGATCGGCATGAAGGACGTCACCACTGGTGAAACCCTCTGCAACGCTGACAAGCCAATCATCCTGGTTCGCATGGACTTCCCGGAGCCGGTTATTTCGGTTGCCGTAGAGCCTAAGACCAAGGATGACCAGGAAAAAATGGGTATTGCTCTGGGCAAACTTGCTCAGGAAGACCCTTCTTTCCGCGTTAAAACTGATGAAGAGACTGGTCAAACGATCATCTCCGGCATGGGCGAGCTGCACCTGGACATCCTGGTTGACCGGATGCGCCGTGAGTTCAACGTCGAAGCCAACATCGGCAAGCCTCAGGTTTCGTATCGTGAGCGCATCACGAAGAACTGTGAAATCGAAGGCAAGTTCGTTCGTCAATCCGGTGGTCGCGGCCAGTTCGGTCACTGCTGGATCCGTTTTGCTCCTGCTGACGAAGGTCAGGAAGGTCTGCAATTCGTGAACGAAGTAGTAGGTGGTGTTGTTCCTAAGGAATACATCCCGGCTATCCAGAAGGGTATCGAAGAGCAGATGAAGAACGGCGTTGTTGCCGGCTATCCGCTGATCGGCCTGAAGGCTACCGTGTTCGATGGTTCTTACCACGACGTCGACTCCAACGAGATGGCGTTTAAAGTGGCTGCTTCCATGGCGACCAAGCAACTGGCCCAGAAGGGTGGTGGTGAGTTGCTCGAGCCGATCATGGCGGTAGAGGTTGTTACGCCTGAAGACTATATGGGTGATGTGATGGGCGACCTTAACCGTCGTCGCGGCATGATCCAGGGTATGGAAGACACAGTGTCCGGCAAGGTTATCCGTGCCGAAGTTCCACTGGGTGAGATGTTCGGTTATGCGACCGACGTTCGTTCCATGTCTCAGGGTCGCGCAAGCTACTCTATGGAATTCAAAAAATACGATACGGCTCCGTCGCACATCGTCGAAACCGTAACCAAAAAACAAGGCTGATTCAGCCCCTTTAGGCTAGGAGTTAATTGTCGTGGCTAAAGAAAAATTTGATCGTTCCCTACCGCACGTCAACGTTGGCACTATCGGTCACGTTGACCACGGTAAAACCACTCTGACCGCTGCTCTGACTCGCGTCTGCTCCGAAGTTTTCGGTTCGGCCGTAGTTGAATTCGACAAGATCGACAGCGCTCCAGAAGAAAAAGCTCGCGGTATCACCATCAACACCGCGCACGTTGAGTACAACTCGCTGATCCGTCACTACGCTCACGTTG
>NZ_CAXAON010000053.1:0-15703 GCF_963970495.1 Pseudomonas sp. EA_65y_Pfl2_P78
GGTGCGGGAAGCGGTCTTGATCTACAACCAAGAGCGCCCGCACCTGTCCTTAAAATACAAAACGCCCGATGCAGTGCATCGGGCGTTAGGGTGAGATAGGTGTAAACCTATTTCAGGACTAGACATCGTTTATTTATGCGCAATACGTTTACCCGACCGACCGGCAATCCCGCTCGCTTGCCCATCCTGTTGTTTGCCCATGCGCGCCTGAGTAATCAGCCCGGGAATCAACTCCCCCTCTGGCAGGTTTTTCCAGAAGCGCACCGGCAAATGCCCTTGCATGACTTTTGGATTCAACCGCGCCGGGTTGAAGATGTGGCTGTAATAGGTCAACCAGAGATCGCCATGCGGATCATCGACGTTCTGCGCCAATTGCTGCCACTCCACAGGGCATCGGCGCTGGTGGATCAATTGTTCGCCGTCGTAATACACCCCGTCACGGGGTGTGGCGATCAACCAGCGGTGGCGGCCCATGCGTGCGACGAAATGCTCACTGGCACGGTGCAGGATGTCGTGGGCCGGTTCATGCCACGCCACGTATTGCGGCCCTGGCAGATCTTTCGGTCGCTCGATGAAGCGCACGAATGCATGGAGGTGATGCGCTTCGCGCTGAACTTGCTTGATCCGCCGCTGCAATTCACTGCCCAGCTTGTCGCCGGCCATCATCGCCGTGTGGTCGCCGTGACTGACGCGCCACAACACTTCATACAGCAGGCTCCAGCGCTGGTCGCCCCGATAACTGGCTGCACGCTCCAGGGTGTCGAGCAAGGTACGCGGGATGCGCGCCTGAAACGGCCCTTGGCCTTTGGGCACGGACTGGTCGCCGGCAAACAGATCGCCCACCCCTTCCGAGGCCCAGCTCACCAGGCTCGGATCGATTTCATGGCTCAGTAACCAGCGAGCCTGTTGCCGCCAAGTGTCGAACAGGTCATCGCAATCCAGATCGATCATCCCCACAACCCCATCTGTTGCGGCATCGGCCGGTCGCGCAATTGCTGATACAGCATATGACTGGTGACCTCGGCTTGCTGCGGATGGTAATCGCTGGTGATGATGAACGGCCTGGCTTTGGCCAGTACGCACCGCATGCGCGCCACGTCCTCGTAGCGAATCCGCCGCTGTCGGCGCAGCTCCACCAGGCGTTCGGTGGTGCGCAGGCCAATACCGGGAATACGGGCGATCAGGGCCGGTTCAGCACGATTGAGGTCCAGCGGAAACACCTCGCGATTCTGCAACGCCCACGCCAGTTTCGGATCGATATCCAGCGCCAGATTCCCCGGCCCCTTGAGCAGCTCACCGGCGCTGTAGCCATAGCTGCGCAAGAGAAAATCGGCCTGATACAACCGATGCTCACGCATCAAAGGGGGCGCAGCCAGCGGTACGCTTTTCGGGCTGTCGGGGATCGGACTGAACGCCGAATAGTAAACCCGGCGCAGCCGGAAGTTGCCGTACAACGCCTGCGCACTGTGGAGAATGGTGCTGTCGTCGGTGTCGTCAGCGCCGACGATCATCTGGGTGCTTTGCCCGGCCGGCGCGAATTTAGGCGCGCGTGGTTCGTTGCGCACGGTCTGTTCGCCGGTGTAGATGGTCCGCATCGCCTGTTTGATCGAGACAATCTGTTTCTCTGGCGCCAGGGTTTGCAGGCTGGCATCGGTGGGCAACTCGATGTTGACGCTCAAGCGATCGGCGTAACGCCCGGCCTCCTCGATCAGTGCCGGGTCAGCTTCGGGAATGGTCTTGAGGTGGATATAACCGCGAAACTCGTGCTCTTCGCGCAGAAGCTTCGCAACCCGCACCAGTTGCTCCATGGTGTAGTCCGCGGAGCGGATGATCCCGGAGCTGAGAAACAGCCCGCTGACACAGTTGCGCCGATAGAAATCCAGGGTCAACGCCACGACTTCTTCCGGCGTGAAACGGGCACGCGGCACGTCGCTGGAACGGCGGTTGACGCAGTATTGGCAGTCGTAAAGACAGAAATTGGTCAGCAGAATCTTCAGTAGCGACACGCAGCGCCCGTCCGGCGTGTAGCTGTGGCAAATGCCCATGCCATCGGTCGAGCCTACTCCGCTCTTGCCCTCGGAACTGCGCTTGGGCGCACCGCTGCTCGCGCAGGATGCGTCGTACTTGGCGGCGTCGGCGAGGATGCTGAGCTTGTCGATGATTTGCATGGCGAAGGCTCTTTGCTGGTTGCATATACAGTATCGAGTCTATTGGATTGGCACAAGGTGCAAAGCAGATCAAACGCTCGCCGCTACAGGGGAACGCCATGATCGGCAGGCGTTGCCACGGACGGCGATGTTTTAAGCCTTGCTTGCGCCGCCAATTGGATACCGAACCGCGAGCTGAGCGCTCTGTGCCCCGCCGCTGTCAGCGCCAATGCCCGACTGTCCAGATCCTGCGTCACCCATTTGCGCTCCAACGCGGTTTGCAGCAGTGCAGCGCCCAGCGCCCCCCCTAGGTGTGGCCGGCGCATGCTCCAGTCCAGGCACGGGCAGGCAAACTTGCGGCGCAGTGCATTCAAGTCCTGCACTTCAATACCCAACCCTGCAAATAACGCCGCGCCACTGTCACTCAAGCGATACGCCTGCTCGTCGGTTTCCACCAGCCACCCGGCATCGATCAAACGGTCATGCAGCAACACTGCCAACGTCCCGGCCATGTGTTCGTAACAGGTGCGGGCAAATTGCAGGCGATCCGGCGTGTGCGGCTTGAAGGTCGGCGCGGCGCTCTGGCCGATCACCATCAGGGCTTCCAGCGCCTGGGCGACGCGTTTGTCGGCGAGGCTGTAATAACGATGGCGGCCCTGCACATGCAGACGCACCAACGCCAGATCCTTCAGTTTGCTCAGGTGCGCGCTGGCGGTGGACGCACTGACTTCGCCGATAGCCGCCAGCTCCGTGCTGGTGCGGGCGTGACCGTCCATCAGCGCGCAGAGGATTTTCGTCCGGGTCGGTTCCGCGATGGCGGCGGCCACTTGCGAGACGCCGATGTCTTGATGTTCTGCGTGCATATTTCGCTCCCCGACGAATCATCGCCGTTACAGACTGGAGATAGTAGCAACACTTTCCTCTCCGACAAGGCTACGAACATGGACCCGATCGTCGCGGCGACGCATGCCGACCCCTACCCGTATTACGAAACACTGCGCGCCGAGGGTGGGCTGATGTTTCACCCCGAACTGAAATTGTGGGTCGCCAGCACGGCCCGTGCGGTTTGTGCGGTTCTGGCTCATCCCGACTGCCGGGTGCGTCCGGTGCAGGAGCCGGTGCCCAAAGCGATCGCCGAGGGCATGGCCGGTAAAGTCTTCGGTCAGTTGATGCGAATGAACGAAGACGAAACCCAGCGCTGTCCACGTTCGGCCATCGAGCCGGCATTGACGCTGGTCGACAGCGATGAAGTTCAGGCGTTGGTGAGCGCACGCCTGATCTGCGCGAACGCCGATGGCGTGCATAAAGCCATGTTCAGGGGGCCGGTCTGTGTGGTCGCGGTGTTGCTCGGGTTCGCCCCCGCACAGGCTCGGGCAATCAGTGAGTTGACCGGGGATTTTGTCGCGTGCCTGTCACCGTTGAGCAATGACGTGCAACTGGCGGCCGCCCACGCAGCGGCGCAGCAGTTGCACGGATATTTCACCGAGTTGCTCGCCGGCCCGCGGGAGCAAACGACTTTGCTGGCCGGCATCACGCAGCGATTCGAGGGGAGCGAGCAAACCCTGATCGCCAACCTGATCGGTCTCTGCTCACAGACGTTTGAAGCGTGCGCAGGATTGATCGGCAATGCGCTGGTGGCTTTGCGGCGAGCGCCAGCGCTACGCACAGCCTCCATTGAGGCGCTACTGGCTGAAGTGCAGCGCTTCGACCCTGCGGTGCAGAACACCCGGCGATTTGTCGCAACCTCCTGCGACATCGACGGGGTTCGCCTTGAGGCGGGCCAGGTGATTGTGCTGCTACTGGCCTCGGCCAACCGTGATCCTGCACTCAATGAAAACCCCGACCGGTTTGCACTGGATCGCCCCAACCGCCGCAGTTTCAGTTTTGGCAGCGGTCGCCATCAGTGTCCGGGGCAAGCGCTGGCGATGACGATTGCCAGCGCAACGGTCAAGGCAATCGTCGATCTCGGCATCGATCTTGATCGCCTGAGCTGGCACTACCGCCCTTCTCTTAACGGGCGCATTCCACTGTTCAGCGAGGTACAGCGTTAGGCGCGGTGCAATTCGATGGTCAGGTGCGATAGCTCATGCACCGGGCTCATCGGTGGCGTCGAGCAATACGGCAGCGCTGTCACGCATCAGGTTGTAGGCCCATTTGGCGATGACAATGGCGCCGACAATACCCAGGGCCGGGTCCAGCCACACCCAGCCGACGAAGGTGTGCGAATAGATTAGTCAGTCAGTCGCTCAGACCGCCAATTGCAAAATCAACCAGCTATTGGCCCCGCTGATCACCACAAACAAGCCCCACGCCAGCACGCGAGTCGGCCAGCGGTTCACGAATGGCCCCATCAGTTGCTTGTCGTTGGTCATGCGAATCAGCGGATACAAGGCAAACGGCAGTTGCAGGCTCAACACCACCTGGCTGAGCACCAGCAATTTGCCCACTGCGCCGTCACCCATGAGCCAAACACCGATGAATGCCGGAATCAACGCCAGCCCTCGGGTAATCAGCCGCCGTTGCCAGCAGGGAATCCGCAGATTCAGGTAACCCTCCATGATCACCTGGCCGGCGATGGTGCCGGTAAAGGTCGAGCTCTGCCCGGACGCGAGCAACGCCACACCGAACAGCACGCTGGCTAGCGCGCCGCCCACCAGTGGGTCCAGCAGGTGATAGGCATCCTGAATCTCTACCACGTCGGTATGACCGGACTGGTGAAAAGCGGCCGCCGCGAGGATCAGAATTGCCGCGTTGACCAGTAACGCCAGCGCCAGCGAACCGATGGTGTCGATGCGCGCGAGTTTCACCGCGTCCTGTTTGCTCGCCAGATCCTTACCGATCATCCGCGTCTGCACGATGGAGGTGTGCAAATAAAGGTTATGGGGCATGACGGTGGCGCCCAGAATGCCGATCGCCAGGTACAACGGCGCGGCATCGCTGATGGCGGCCAGTGACGGTTTGAAGCCCTGAGCCACGTCCGGCCAGTACGGCTTGATCAGCAACAATTCAACGAAAAAGCACACGCCAATGGTGGCGACCAATACCAGCATGATCGCTTCGAGGCGGCGGAACCCGCGATTCTGCAGGGCCAACACCAGCAACGTATCGAAGGCTGTCAGCGCGATACCGAACGTCAGCGAACAACCAAGCAACAAGTGAAACGCCAGCGCGCAACCAAGGACTTCGGCAAGGTCGGTGGCAATAATCGAGATCTCCGCCAACACCCATTGCAGCCGCGCCGTCGGGGTGCTGTAGCGCTCGCGGGACAATTGCGCCAGATCGCGGCCGGTGGCGATGCCCAGGCGCGAACACAGGCATTGCACGACCATGCCTGCCAGACTCGCCAGCAGCACGACAAACAGCAGGCTGTAACCAAACCGCGAACCCGCCTCGATCGCCGTCGCCCAGTTGCCCGGATCCATATAGCCGATCGACACCAGCAAGCCAGGGCCGGCGAAGCGCAGCACGCGCTTGAAAAACGAAGCATTGGGATCTACCGCAACGCTGCCAGCCACTTCCGGCGGGCAAAACGGCGCGGTGGCGATTTTGGGCAAGCTGAATTTCACGCACACATCCAGAAACAAGTCGAAAGACGCAGCTTAGACGTTTCGCCCCCTGAGATGAAAGCTCAAGATCCGGCCACACCCAGTAGTTGCTGACGCAATTCGGGACTGCGTGTACGTGGACTCAACCAGATATCAAAAAATGCGCGGGCGAACTGTGGGTCGTCGATTTCGTGCTGCAACTGTTGGCCAACAAAAAACCGCGCCCCCTGCCCCGGCAAATAAACCCCGGTGATGCGGGTGCCTGCACGGACGTCGACGAACGCCTGCTGCATTTGCGTCTGCCAGACGGCCAGTTGCGCCGGGCTGATCGAAGAACCCGCCAGACGTTTGATTTCATCCACACTGGCCTCGACCAGATCGTCGCGAGAAATCCTGCGCAGGTAGATCAACTCCAGCGCAAAGGGCTGCCCCTCCACCAGCGGTTGGGCGGCGCTCCACAGCCGCGCGTTATAAACGTCGAAACCGAACACACTGAAATCGCCGGTGCCGATGATTCTGGCGCCGGGCACTTCGTCCTGCCAGTTGGCCCAGGCAGGCGCCACCAGCAAGGCCCACAAGCCGATGGCGCAGCACCCACGCCAGACATTCTGTGTTCTGCTCATCACGTCATCGACTCCGGTAAACCCTGATAGACAAAGCATAGCCTGTATGCCTTCGGAATTTTGTATACAACAAAGCCTCACATATGCGGCAATCCGTTGACAGCGATGCTACCGTGACCGCCTCTCACCCGACGGAGACACCTGCGTGCTGATCCTCAAGTTGCTGTTGATTCCCGGTTTTCTGCTGCTGATATCTTTGGCGGGTAAACACTGGGGGCCAAGCGTGGCCGGGTGGCTGTCTGGGTTGCCGGTGGTCGTTGGGCCGATCCTGTTTTTCCTCGCCATCGAACAGGGCCCAGCGTTTGCCGCGCAATCAGCGGTGGCCGCGTTGTCAGCGATGTTCGCGATGATTGCGTTCTGCATCACCTACGCGCAGGTCGCGCAACGGGCCAACTGGCCTTGGGCGTTGAGCATTTCCCTGGCGGTCTGGGCTTTGCTGGCACTGGTACTGTCACGGATTCCCGCGTCTCTGCCGTTTTCGGTGCTGGCGGCGGCGGTTGCCCTACTGGCGGCGCCCTATCTGTTTCCCAACGTGCAGCCGCCGCTCAGCAGTCCGGTTCCGAAGTCGGACAGATTGATCTGGCGGATGATCGCCGGCGCTGCGCTGACGCTGGTGGTGACCATGCTCGCAAGCACCGTCGGCGAACGCTGGAGCGGCCTGCTTGCGGTGTTCCCGGTGCTTGGCAGTGTGATGGCGGTGTTTTCCCAGCAAACCCGCGGCCCTGAATTTACCGCCGCACTGCTACGGGCGACCGCGACGGGAATGTATTCGTTCTCGGCGTTTTGTCTGGTCTCGGCACTGACATTGCCGACCCTGGGCCTTGGTGGATTTGCCTTGGGAGTGGCGGTGTCGGTGGCGATGCTGGGCGTCACCAGGCGGCTATTGGCCCGCCCCGCCCCCAGGCAACAGACGCAATAACCCGTCAGACGAATCGCGCTGGAATGCCCGGCATGCTCCGTGGGATGATCGCCCGCCTCGCGCGACCATTCACCGGAGATTCCCATGTCATTGCTGAGCAAAAAAGCCGTCGTCCTGTTAGTCGCGGCTGTCGCCGGTCTAGGCGCCATCAACGCTCAAGCGGCCAAGCCCAAGGAAAAAGCCGCCACCGAGAAGGTCTCGATGCTGGGTGGCAAGTTCACCTTCGTGCTGCCCAAAGGCTTCGTTGCCGACCCGCTACCCGCTAGCCCGACCGGCGCCAAGGGCACCATGTACACCAACCAGGCGACTAAAACCGTGGTCATCGCCGCCGAAAACCAGATTCCCGAAGGCAACAACGTCAAGGACAACGACAGCGAGTTCCTCGACGGTAGCGTCTCTGACTTCATCGACGCCCAGCGCAAAGCCTTGCCTGACTTCAACAAACTCAGCGAAAAAAGCCTGACCCGCAAAGGCACTGGTCTGGGCCTGCGTCAGGTCGACAGCACCGCCACCCAGGGCGGCGGCCAGACGCTCAACACCACGTTGATGGCCGGTTCCGGTACGAAGATGGCACTGGTCCAGGTGATCTCGCGGGTCAGCGACAAGCAAGGTCACGATGCGCTGGTGAAAACCATCCTCAAGGATTGAGTTGCTGCAACCAGCCATTCAGATCCCGCAACTCGGCCGCGCTGATGCTGTGGCCGACCCCGGGATAAGCGTGAAACTGCGGTGTGTATTTGAGCTTCTGCAGCCGCTCGTTGGCGGCAGTGCCGTCGCGATACGGCACGCGATCATCGGCGGTGCCATGGCCGATGAAGATGCTCAGCGGCAGCGGTTGTTGTTCAGGCCTGAGCTCGGCTTTCAACACCGGCAATAAACGCCCGCTCAACGCCGCGATGCCGCCCACGGCCACGGGTGGGCGCAGCCCCACCTCGTAGGTCATCATGGCGCCCTGACTGAAACCGATCAGGTACACCTTGTCCGGCGTGGTGTGATATTTCTTCGCCGCTTGCGCGACAAAGTCCCTCAGCTTCTGACCGCTGACCTTCAGATCATCAGTCTCGCCGTTGTAGGCGCCTTCGCCTTTTTTGCGAAACCACTGGAATCGCCCTTCACCCAACGCCAACGGAGCCTGCACGGAGAGGTAGTTGTACTGCGCCGGCAGCTGGAATTTCATGCCGATCAGATCGGCCTCGTTACTGCCGTAGCCGTGCAGGAAAATCACCAGCGGACGCGGATCGGCGTCTGGGTGAACCTGTTCGATGTACTTGAGCGGCAGATCGCTTTGCAGGGTGGTTTGAGCTTGAACAGCGCTGGACGCCAGCAGGGTCAACAGAGCAAACACCTTCAACATACGTTTTCCTCCACTGGGTGCAGGGTTTGGGGTGAGCCTAACACCCTGAAACGAGGATCCAAATGACGGGGATTGCTGATGCCGCCTTCGCTGGCAAGCCACACACAATAATCTGTGCCGTTCACAAAACCCGTGGGAGCGGGCTTGCCCGCGAAGGAGCCTCTGAACACAGCAAAAATCTGTCAGTCGTTCGTCAGTTTGCCCGTGCGAAACGGCACCCGCCCCGCCACTTTCGCCTGCCAGATACCCGGCTCGGTATAGCGCCCACGATCAATCGCAAACAACACCCCGCTGGTGCCGGCGTGGATCGTGGTCACGCGATCCTGAAGGGGATCAACCACCTCAAACAACGCATCGCCCTTCTCTACCCACTCGCCCGCATTGCGCAGGAAACTCACCACACCATGGTGCGGCGCGAACAAATATTCGGTGCCTTCGAACGGCATCCCCTCACAGCACTCTTTCGGCGCTGCCGGCCATTCGCCGCTGATGAACCCTTGCTCGGCGAGAAACCCGAGAATCGCCTCGCAATTGGCCTGAGCCTGATCGACACGCGTATCGCCCATGCTGCCCAGCTCCAGCGTTGTCGCGAGGTTGGCCGGTGGAATCGCCGCGTCGGGGAACGCCCGCGCCAGGCGCAGCCACGGCGTCGAGCAGGACTCATCGAACGAGCTGCCGCCAGAGTCCTCACACAGCAACGCCACGCCAGCCTTCAACCGCGCCGCCAGCGATTGCCACTGCGGCCAGTGTTGCGGCAGCGCGTAGAGGTGAATCGAGGCTTCAAAATCGCAATGCAGGTCGAGGGTGATGTCGGCATCACAGGCATGGCGCAACAACAAACGGTGCAGCGCTTCCAGTGGCGAGGCCGGTGCCGGCAGGTCATCGAAAACCTGGCCCATGGCTTGGCGAATCAGCGCGATGTTGGCGTCAGCATCGGCGCCCAATTGATCACCGATCAACGCCGCCACCGGGGCGCTGAGTTCAACGAAGGCACGGTTGAAATTCTTGCCGCTGCCCAGTTCGAAACGGCCCATGTGCGCGCCTTGCAGGTGTTGATCCAGGCCGATCGGGTTGGCCACCGGCACCAGCTCAACCACACCTTGCAAACGGCCTTGGGCTTCGAGTTCATTCAGACGTTGTTTGAGCTCCCACGCGGTGCGCATGCCTGGCAGTTCATCGGCGTGCAGGCTGGCCTGAATGTAAACCTTGCGGGTGCCGGCGCCGTAACGAAACACGCTGAGGGAACGTTCGCTGCCCAGGTGGCTCCAGGGCAGAACATGGTCGATGCGTTGCATGGGTAACTCCTGAATAACGGATCACTGAGATCCCCTGTGGGAGCAAGCCCGCTCCCACAACGTTCTCGTGTTGATCAGAGCGTAAAAAAAGTGGCCACCGCGTTAACGGGGCCACTTTTTCTACGGCGTATTAATGGCCGTACACGTCAAAGTCGAAGTACTTGTCCTGCACTTGCTTGTACTTGCCGTTGGCGCGGATTTCGGTGATGGCCTTGTTGAATTGCTCAGCCAGCGCGGTATCGCCCTTGCGCACTGCAATACCGGCGCCGCCGCCGAAGTATTTGGCGTCTTCATAGGTCGGGCCGACGAATTCAAAGCCTTTGCCGGCGTCGGTTTTCAGGAAACCGTCGCTCAGGTTGACCGAGTCGGCCAGCATCGCGTCGAGGCGACCGGAGACCATATCGAGGTTGGCTTCCTGCTGCGAGCCGTAGCGCACCAGATCAATCCCGGCCGGGACCAGCACTTCGGTGGCGTAGCGGTCGTGGGTACTGGCACGCAGTACGCCGACTTTTTTGCCTTTGAGTTCGGTCAGCGGGTCTTCGACACCCGAACCTTCCTTCATCACGAAACGTGCAGGCGTGTGGTAGTACTTGATGGTGAAATCGACGTTTTTCTTGCGATCGTCAGTGATGGTCATCGAGGACAGGATCGCGTCGATTTTTTTCACTTTCAGCGCCGGGATCAGGCCGTCGAATTCCTGCTCGACCCAGGTACATTTGACTTTCATCTGCTCACACAGCGCATCGCCGATATCCACGTCGAAGCCGGCGAGTTTGCCGTCAGGGGTTTTCATCGAGAATGGCGGGTAACCGGCTTCGATACCGATGCGGATCGGTTTGGCGTCTTCGGCCACAGCGGTCAGGGACAACATCGACAGTGCCAGGGCACCAAACATCACTAGCTTCTTCATTTATAACTCCTGTGTGCGGAGGCTTTTATTGGCAGCTTCGATTCAACGTTCGGTCATGGCCAGTTAACGGCAAAAAACCGAAGTGGCCGGCAGTCTATGGCGGCGCGCACAGGGCAAATTGTTTTTAAGCGACAAATACTTACAGAAGATCGGCGCACCGGCTGACCGGGGTCAACAGGTGCGCCGTCGTGGTGCAAAGGCTGTAGGACAAGCGCTGCTTTCGTTCAATAAACCTTGAAAAGCGTCAGCATTCGCAACCGAGTGATACTGCGGCAACAGACGAATCACTGAGCGAAAAACCCTCATCCAGCCACCCGGTCACGCCGCCGATCATTTCCTTGACCGGGTAACCCAGCGCCGCCAGTTTCACCGCTGCCTTGTTGGCGCCGTTGCAATGTGGGCCCGCGCAATAGACCACGAACAGCGTGTTTTTCGAGTAACTCGCCAAACCTTCAGCCGTCAGCAAACGCCCCGGCATATTGATCGCGCCCGGCACATGGCCACGCTCGAAAGCCAGCGGTCCACGCACATCGACCAACACAAAGTCGACCTCACCGGCCTCTTGGCTGCTGAATACGTCGGAACAATCGGTTTCGAAGGTCAGACGGTTGCTGAAATGCATCAGGGCAATCGCCGAGGGAGCGGCAGGAATTTCGCGAACAAGGCTGGGCATAGGGTATTGCTCCTTCATCTGATCGGGTATGAACAGACTTTATCGAGCCGCAGCCTGCCGCTACAGTGGCGGACAAGACACTCATCGGGAATTTTCCGCCAAATGCCAACATCACCAGGTCTGGTCGCGATTCTGGCCTACGACGGCCTCTGCACTTTCGAGTTCGGCATCGCCGTGGAGATCTTCGGTCTGGCCCGGCCGGAGTTCGATTTTCCTTGGTACGAGCATGCGATTGCTGCGGTCGATCAAGGGCCGATGCGCGCCATGGGCGGGATTCAGGTGTTGGCCGACGGCGGTCTGGAACTGCTGGCCGAGGCCCGCACCATCATCATTCCCGGCTGGCGCGACCGGAATGCGGCGGTGCCTCCAGCCTTGATCGATGCGTTACGGCAAGCCCATGAGCGTGGCGCTCGCTTGTTGTCGATTTGTTCCGGGGTATTTGTCCTGGCAGCCACCGGCCTGCTCGACGGCCACGGCGCCACCACCCATTGGCGCTACACCACGGAATTGGCGCAACGCTATCCGGCGATTGCGGTTGATCCGGATGTGCTCTACGTCGACGCCGGCCAGTTGATTACCTCGGCAGGCAGCGCAGCCGGCATCGACGCCTGCCTGCACCTGGTGGCGCGGGACTGCGGCACTCAAGTCGCCAACTCAGTGGCGCGACGCCTGGTGATGTCGCCGCAGCGTACCGGCGGGCAGGCGCAGTTCATTCCAACCCCGGTGAGCGCGACGCCGCGCAATGACCTGTCGCGGGTGATGCAGTGGGCGCGCGAGCGCTTGCATGAACCGCTGGAGGTGCGCGATCTGGCCAGTGAAGCGGCGATGAGTGAGCGCACGTTTTTGCGGCGCTTCAGCGAGGCCAGCGGTCAGACGCCCAAAGCGTGGTTGCAGCATGAACGCCTGGCCCGGGCGCGAGAGTTGCTGGAAAGCACCGATCAGCACACCGAACAGATTGCCGAACGCTGTGGTTATCGGTCGGTGGAGAGTTTCCGGGTGGCGTTTCGTGGCGTGGTCGGGGTGCCGCCGTCGGTGTATCGGGAGCGGTTTGGGCGTGAGGTGAAGGTCAGTTCTTGAGTGAATTTTGAAGGCCGCATCGCGAGCAGGCCCGGTAAAAAACAGCATCATTTTGGCATCAGCCATGAGGCTACAGCGCCTGCGCCTTTGCCTACAACTACGCCAGAATCCGCCGGCTTGTGCGGCTTGGGGTCGCCAGTAACTTGGTTCGCGTCACTGAAGGGTCAGTGATCGGGTTTAGTCGCTCGGTGTTATCTCAAGTTCGCAAGCTGTTATTCAGTCGGGTATTTCCATGCCTGCACTCAATGGCGGCTGTACGCAGGGCGCTTTCGAGCGCGCCGGTAAAGCTTGGGATGCCGGTCGACTAACCTGCGTATAGCTGCCACCTAATGTTTAGTCGCAGAACGGTGTCAGCCTCATTGAGGTTTCCCGGCACATGTTCAAATAAGGCGCCTCAATAACCACACGAAAACGGCGCAGGACAGCACCCGACCCGCGCCCACAGCTTTCAGCGTCGTACACAACATCTGCAATCAGCATAAAACCCCGTGGGAGCGGGCTTGCCCGCGAAGGCGCCAGAATGGACACCCAATCAATCAGCAGGTGATCCCGGCACCCGCATCACCCCGGCACTTGCAAATTATCCAACGCCCGATTCACCGCCAACTCCCCGAGCATGATCAACGGCGCAATCCCCAACAACGCCCGACGCTGCGATGCCGGCAACAGACTGGCGACGTTCTGGGCGATGGTTTGGGCCGAAGCGAGTGTTTCACTGGCATCGATCAGCAGTTCTTCATTTTTGTTGTCCGCCGTCACGGCGTACATCCCACGGTTTTTACGTAGCGGCGGCGTGGAGCCGGGCGGACAGAGGTAATGGTCGAGCGCACGGTCGGCGGCTTCGTGGAGTTTTTTTGAGTCGAGGGATTCGTAGGGGGAAACCGAGTCGGTTTCGGGCGGGTTGGGTGTTGGTTTGATCATGGTGAAGCTCCTTGATTATTGGAGCCGCCACATTTCGCTGCGAAACGAAGGGAGGTGGCAGCTGTACGCAGGTTCGCAGACCGGGAATCAAGGCACCCGGCATACCCGAAGGTATCCCGCGCACAGCCGCCATAAAGCACCATTGCCGAAAATGGCAACGAGATTGGGAGCGCTGTGCGCCTTGATTGATCCGGGCTGCGAAACCCGATCGCTGATTCGTCAGCGACCGCACCACAATAGAACCCGCCCCCAAGGCGCACAAGCCGGCGGATTCTGGCGTAGCTGTAGGCAATTACGCAAGGATGTGTAGCCTGAGAGAGTGTCTGGAGATGTCTTTTTAAACGTTGGTGTTTATCGGAATCCTCATTGCGTCTCGGATCCCACGAAAGAGAGACTGTCAGAAATTTTGTGTTCGGGCGTAACATGTTGAAAAGGAGCATGTATGCCGACCAAAAAGAAACCGGCCTCGGAGGCCAAACCCCAGTTTCCTTCGATCCCGAAAGAGCTGATTGATCAGTTCGTTAAAGGCCCAATGAGCGCCGAGGCGATTCAGGATGCGTCGATGGCGTTCAAAAAGGCGCTTATCGAGCGAGCCCTTGGCGCGGAGCTGGGTCACCCCCCCGAACATTGAGCCGAGAACTCGTGCCGATTTGCTTTCAAAGGGGAATGATTTACTCCGGAAAATAAAACGGTCCCCCACTTTTCAAAACAGTCGGTTGGGAACATCTGCTTTCGGCCAAATGCAGACGTTCGTTTAGGTCTGCTTTCGGCCAGAAGCAGCCTTTGTGTCCGACGCGCAATTACCGGCCGAGAGTGGCCATTCGATCTACTTTCCGGACACCATAAAGACGGGCAGAAACGAGCTATGAGTATGAAACATGAACTTTGGCTGGAACCCGATGGTTGCCAGACTTTCTGCCTGGCAGGTATTCACGGTGATGACGCGCGCAATCTACTTTCAGCAAACTCCCAACTGATCTGGACAGTCGAAGCTGACAGTCACTTCGAGGCGATGACCAAATACTATTCCTTCATGGAATGGGGTGAATACCAGACAGACTTCCCCGAGCATGACCAAATGTCCTACGCAGAGCTAGGATGGGATGAGTAACGGGGGCCAAGCTATAGGACAAGCAGCCGCGTTTTGAGCTCTAGACCCAACGTCCGCATTGGGTCGATTGAAGCCCTTCGTGACAGGCAGCAATCGGCCAATAGCGTACGGTTCCCGATAAACATCATTGAAAGCATTTTGCTACTATCGGGCGCTCTTACCCATTAGCGACGTAAATCTTAGGTTCTTCCATGTTCGACAGAAGCGACTTTGATCAACTCTCCAGTGAGCAACTGACTTTTTGGACAGCGCACAATGATTGTCCCGGTCTCTATTACGTCACCTATCCAGCAATCGCCTTTCGATGCTCTGCCTCTCAGGAGATCATTAGGATAACCCGCGCCCCCAAACGGCAAGGCGAAAACGGATTAAACTTCTGGCTTCACGCGGAATGGATGGATTGGCGGCCTGGAGGAGAAAGTTATTTCCCAGGCTACGTTTCTGACGCTCAGTTTGAGGAAATCTCGGAAGCTGTTTTCAATCAGATGGTTGCGGATCATGCGTTTGAATTGATCGCTCCGCTCAAACAACCGCTGCATGAGTCGACCGGTTTCGTCGGAGCGTTATTGATGTACTCAATGAAGACGGAGTTCATCGTTTCGCTGTTCGCGGAGTATGAAGACGAGTACATCCATTTCTATTGGGACACGACTGCATGAACGGCAGCTATGGGTCGATTGAAGCCCTTCGTGACAGGCAGCAATCGGCCAAAAGCGGACTTTTTAGATAATTTGCTCAGGTGTCACTGCCCTTCAGAAGCGGTGAATTTTAATCTGGATTCCCTCATCTGCATCCGGAGCACGAAAGTAGCTCGTGATCAAATCGAACTCAGCGTCGCTTGCTGCAAACTCATGCTCTGCGCGGCCATTGCGCTGATGTAGCCGGCCCCGACAGGTCTCATCATCCACTTCGATGTAGTGGAAACAGTGGGGAATTTCGGCTGCGTGAGCCAGACCGCATAACCATTGCCGATCCTCTGGAGTGTTGGCCGGGAAATCCAGAATCACAGTCACGCCCGCCTTCAGCAAATCGGTGACAAGCGGGCCCACCAGTGCCCGAATCTGACGTGCAAGCCGCACGTAATCGGCCACTGAATGGATCTGGTCAGGATAAAGCCTTGAAAGCCAA
>NZ_CAXAON010000054.1:0-15160 GCF_963970495.1 Pseudomonas sp. EA_65y_Pfl2_P78
AGCAGCATCTTAAGTAATGCGGCTCTGCGTTCAGGTGAGTAGTACGGCACGACCAGTCTCTTTCCGCCCCCGATATGCTTTTTTTGGAAAAACCGGAGAGGCGACAACTATCCTGACACCGGGGGCCTGTTTGAGCAAAAAGAATTCATGGAGTTTCTGCGCCTGGGTGTCATATATGTTCATTTGGTGGCGTGTTGTGTGGCAATGGGGCTTGTGTTGACCAGTGATGTTGCGATGGTGAGTGACCTGTTAAAACAAAAAATACCCTCTGAACATGACAATGCTCATATGGAGAAACTGCAGAAGTCGGTGGTGTTTGCCCTCATAGGCTTGTGGCTGACCGGTATGGCGGTCGTCGGTATCGATTATCTGGATAAAGGCATGGATTACTTTATGAATCCAAAGCTGCAAGCCAAAGTGATCATCGTTGTGATGTTGAGCTACAACGGCGTCTTGTTGCATCGCCTGGTGCTGCCGGCGTTACAGAAGGCTGGCTCGCTGCTCCATCTCGGGTTCAGCGCAAGAATGCTCGCACTGTTCTGCGGCTCGCTCTCGGCAGTGTCATGGATGTATGCCGCCATGCTGGGGGTCGGGCGTCCGCTGGCCTGGAAGTACTCTCTTTCTGAATTGTTGATGGCGTATCCGGTCCTGATACTGCTTGGTTTCATAGTGATGTCGGCGTTGACGTACCGCGCTAAACGCCAGATGGAAGCGACTGAGCCGCAGTGGATCGAACTCAGCGCTCGCTGATCAACTGAAAGCCCGCCAGGCAAAAGTCTGGCGGGCTTTTTTACGCCTTGGCGAAAGGCAGACGGGCCGGCTCTCAGCGGCCCAGGAACGCCAACAAATCCTCGTTCAACGCTTGCGCATGAGTCACCGCAAAGCCATGCGGCGCACCCTCGTAGACCTTAAGTTCGGCACCCTTGATTTGCGCGGCAGACTGTTTGCCGGTGATGTCGAATGGCACGATCTGATCACCGTCGCCATGGATCACCAAGGTCGGTACATCGATCTTGGCCATGTCTGGACGGAAGTCGGTTTCCGAGAATGCCGTGACGCAATCCAGGGTGCCTTTGAGCGAGGCCAGCAGGGCGACATTCAGGGTTTGCGTGAGCACGCCGTCAGAGACGTTCTGACCTTGATTGGTGCCATAGAACGGTGCGGCGAAATCGGCGATGAACTGCGCGCGATCTTGCAGCAGGCCCGCCTTGATACCGTCAAATACCGACTTGTCGACGCCCTGCGGGAAATCGGCTTTCTGGCCGAACAGCGGCGTCACCGCGCCCAGCAGCACCAGGCCGGCAACCCGCTCGCTGCCGTGACGGGCGATGTAGCGGCTGACATCGCCACCGCCCATGGAGAAGCCCACCAGCGTGACTTCACGCAGATCGAGGTGATTGATCAATTGCGCGATGTCATCGGCGAAGGTGTCGTAGTCGTAACCGGTCCATGGCTGATCCGAGCGGCCAAAACCGCGGCGGTCGAAGGCGATGGTGCGGTAGCCGCGGCTGCTCAGGTATTCCATCTGGTATTCCCACATGTCGGCATCCAGCGGCCAGCCGTGGCTGAACAGAACAGGCTTGCCGCTGCCCCAGTCCTTGTAATAGATCGCGGTGCCGTCTTGCGTGGTGAATGTGCTCATGGGAACTCCTTACGTGGCGAATGGATGCCGTGATGGCAGCGTTCACTATCGGCGTAAAGCTCAAGGGGGACTTGTACGCAAGTGCTCGATTATCGAATCCGACAGATCGGCGACAAGCTCCGAAAAATTGTTTCAACTTATGTTTGACGTCAAAATGATGGCCATCTAACATCTAGCCACTATTTTGATATCACTTTCCGTCTCGAGGGATCGAACATGTACCCACCCGCCCTCGCGGCGAGGTTGTGCGTAGCTTTGCTGTGCCTGTCCGCGCTCCAAACCGCTTTTGCTGCACCCACACCCGGTGAAACCGACCTGATCCGCGACCGCCAGAACCGTCTGCTCGAAGAGCAGCAGCGGCGTCTCGAAGAACTCAAGGATCTGCCCGGCAAGGACGCCAAACCTGCCCAACCCGCAGCGCCCAGCGACACCCGTTGCTTCCCGATCAAGGATGTCGAACTCAAGGGCGCCGACAGCCTGTCCGAGCGCGACAAGGCACGCCTGCTCAACCCCTACATCGGCGAATGCCTCGGTGTGCCACAGCTCAACGAGCTGCTCAAAGTCATCACTGACCATTACATTGAGAAAGGTCTGGTCACCAGCCGCGCGTACCTGCCGCAGCAGGATCTGTCCGGCGGCCATCTGAAGGTGCTGGTGGTCGAAGGCAAGCTCGAAGGCATGAAGGGCGCCGAGAACAGCAAGCTGTCGGAGCGCGAACTGGCCATGGCATTCCCCGGCAAGTCGGGCGAACAGGTCAACCTGCGCGAGATCGAGCAGATGGTCGATCAGCTCAATCGCCTGCCGTCCAATCAGGCAAAAATGGAACTGGCGCCAGGCAAGAACGTGGGTGGCAGCACGGTGCTGGTGACCAACACCCCGCAGAAACCCTGGCGTGTCGGGCTGTCGCGCAATAACGACGGCCAGCGCAGCACCGGCGAACAGCAGTGGGGCACGACGTTCGACTGGGACAGCCCGTTGGGCCTGGCCGATCAGTTGAGCCTGCGCGGCGGTCACGATGCGATGACCGATCACCAGCACACCTCCAGAAACGCCGTGCTCAATTACAACCTGCCATGGGGCTGGTGGAACTTCAGTTACACCTACAGCCAGAGCGAATACCGCTCGCAGATCGCCGCCAACGGCTACAACTTCAAGCAGACCGGTGACAGCGAAAACCATCAGATCCGCGCCGAGCGAGTGATCCACCGCGACGCTGTCAGCAAGACCTCGCTCAACGCCGGTTTGTCCTACCTGCGCACCAACGCCTACATCGAAGACAGCAAGCTCAAGCTGAGCAGCAACCGCATCAGCGAAGCGCAGTTCGGCTTCAACCACGGCCGCCGTGTCGGCAGTGCGTTCGTCAACTTCGACGCCGGCATGCAGGAAGGCATCGGCGCGTTCGATGCGCAGGGCAGCCACGATCCAGGCCCCGGCGAACCGAACGCGCGCTACCGCAAATACACCGCCACCCTGAGCTACTTGCAGCCCTTCAAAGTGTGGGGCGAGTCCTTAACGTTCAGCAGCCTGATGACCGGCCAGCGCAGCGAAGACGTGCTGTTCAGCTCCCAGCGCACCAGCCTTGGCGGCTCGTCGTCGATCCGTGGTTACAAGGATCAATCCTTGTCGGGCGACAGCGGCGGTTACTGGCGTAACGATTTGCGCTGGGCACGTCCGGTGACCGCCGAATGGTTGCGCCCGGTGTTCGCTGAATACGGCACCAGTCTGGGTTATGACCAGGGCGTGATCCGCGGCGATCGCTACAACGGTAATCAGCACGGGCGCATGTCGAGCAACTCGCTGGAACTGTTCGCCCGTGGCGAGCACGTCGCCGCCAGCGTGACGTTTGCGCACTCGCTGGAACGCCCCGATGTGCTGACCGAGCGTGAAGCACCGATCTATTTCCGCCTGGATTTTTTCCTTTAATTTTCGCCCGCCCCGAGATTCTGACATGGACATCCGTCAATTGGCCTACCTGGCCGGTCAGCCTTCTGCTGTCGTAAAACACCACGAACGCTTTCTGGGCATGCCCAAGCGCGGCCTCGCGTTCCTGTTGGCAAACGTCATGTTCTGGCAACCGATCTGGGCGCGGGCGGATGGGATCGTAGTCAACGCGCCTGGCACAACCCTTGATCGTGCCGGCAACGGCGTGCCCATCGTCAATATCGCCGCGCCCAATGCGACGGGGCTGTCGCACAACCAGTTTCATGATTACAACGTCGGTGCTGAAGGCGTCATCCTCAACAACGCCACGGCGCGCACACAACTGACGCAAATGGGCGGCATCATTCTAGGCAACCCGAATTTGCGCGGGGCTGCCGCACAAACCATCCTCAACGAAGTCAACGGTGGCAGCCCGAGTCAACTGCGCGGTTACACCGAAGTGGCAGGGCAGTCGGCGCGTGTCATCGTCGCCAACCCTTACGGCATCAGTTGCAACGGCTGTGGGTTCATCAACACGCCGCGGGTGACCCTGACCACCGGCAAACCGGTGCTTGATAACGGTCGACTGGATCGTTTTCAGGTGGACCAGGGCAGTGTGTCCATCGACGGCACCGGTCTGGATGCGAGCAACGTCGACAGCTTTGAAATCATCACCCGCAGTGCGCGGATCAATGCGCAGATTCATGCCAAACGCCTGAACATCACCACCGGCCGCAATGACGTCAATGCCGACACTCTCAACGCCACCGCGCGGGCTGACGATGGCAGCGCCAAGCCGCAACTGGCCATCGACTCTTCTGCGCTCGGTGGCATGTATGCCGGCGCGATCAAACTGGTGGGCACGGAGCAGGGCGTAGGTGTGAAGCTGGCGGGCGATCTTGCCGCCAGCGCCGGTGACATCCAGATCGATGCCAACGGTCAGTTGAGCATGGCCAAAGTCACTGCCAGCAGTGCCATTGATATCAAGTCCAGAGGTCTTGATGCCCAAGGGCCGGTTTACGCTGGAACGCAACTGGCGGTGCAGACCGCTGAACAACTGGTCAACCGCCAAAGCCTTGTCGCCCGCGATTCTGTACGCCTGAGCAGCGGCGGCAAACTGACCAACAGTGGTGTGATCGAAGCCGGGGTGAACGCCGACAACACTCGCAATACCACAGGTGATCTGACCGTCAATGGTGCTGCGGTGAGCAACACTGGCAGCCTGTTGGCCAGTCGTTCCCTGAGCGCTGCGGCCACCGGTGTATTGGATAACCAGAATGGCATCGTCCAGGCGAAAAACGTCACGGTGAGCGCTGCCCGGCTGGTGAATCAGGGCGTCAACGCGCGTATTTATGGTGAAACCCGTCTGGCACTCAGCGCGCCGGCCATCGTCAATCTCAAGGGCCTGATCCGCTTTGCCGATGGTCAGGCTGCGACGCTGTCGGTCGACAGCCTCGACAACCGTCTGGGCCGTATCGAAATCGCTGGCGGCAGTCTCAAGCTCAATGCCCGGGATGTGCAGAACGCTGACGGCAAAATCGTTGCCGGACGCCTGGATATCGATGCCCGGCAAGTTGACAACACCCGTGGCCTGATCGGCGCCGGTCAGAGCGATGCCAAGGTTGTCGCCCGAGAGCGGCTGGACAACGCACAAGGCAAAATCCAGGCGAAGACCACGCTGGCGGTGTCCGGCGGCGAATTGCTCAACCATGGCGGAACGCTCGCGGCTGACCGGATTCTGGTCACTGCCGCACGACTGGATAACAGCGAAAAAGGTGTCGTCAGTGCTGAAAACGGTGCTGCCGAGCTGACACTGGAGCAGGATCTGGATAACCACGACGGCAAAATTCAGGCATCGGGTCGCCTGACCGTCGCGGCTCAGAGCATCAATAATCGTAATGCCAGCCTGATCGGCCAAACCCTCGAAGTGAACAGTCGCGGCACACTCGACAATACCCAAGGCACCCTTTCGTCCGATGACAGCGTGGTCACCAGCGAAGACCTGGACAACAGTCAGGGGCTGATTCAGGGCAATGATCGCCTGAACGTTACCGCTCGCGATTTGCAGAACTCGGCCGGCAAATTGCTGGGCGGCGTAGTTGACGCGCAACTGGCCAACCTCACCGGCAACAACGACGGCACCCTCAGCGCGCAAAGCGGCAAGCTTACGCTGATGGTCCAGCAGCACCTGAACAACGCGTTGGGTCGGTTGCAAGCCAGCCAGGGTGATGTGGCTATTCATGCCGCTTCGCTCGATAACCGTGGCGGTGTCGTCGCCGCACAGCAATTGCTGGTGATGGCTGAAAACGGCCACGTCGACAACCGTGGCGGGCGCATGATCAGTGATGGTCTGGACCTGCACGCGGCCAGCCTCGATAACAGCGATAACGGTCTGTTGGCAGCAGGTGTTGACGGTGCGCGGTTGATCCTCAAACGAGCTGCTCCTGGCCAGTCGCAACTGCTCAACGTCAAAGGCCGGATCCAGAGCGATGCCGACCTGCACATCGAAAGTGATGCCGTCGACAACAGCGCCGGTGTCCTGCTTGGCCAAGCCATCGACGTGACTGCCACGCAACTGAACAACAATGACAACGGTGGCATTGTCGGCAACGGCGGTGATGTCGCACTGAAAATCAGTGGTGTCTTCAGCAACGTCACTGGCGTGGTCGATGCCGCTGAACAGCGTCTGCTGCTCGATCAGCTCACCGAGCTGGATAACCGTGGCGGCACCCTGCGCGGCAAGCGACTGGACATCACCAGCATCTCGATCAACAACAACGCTGCCGGCCAGATCATCGCGGGCAGTGATGGCCTGAAAATTACCGGCAAAACCCTGCTGAACCAGCAAGGCGTGATCTTCGCCAATGGCAGTCATGCCGAACTGGCTCTGGGTAGCGGAACCCTTCAGAACCAGGGCGGCACGCTGCAAGCCGACACATTGGAGATCACCAGCGCCGACCTCGATAACAGCGCGGTTAACGGCAAGGCCGGATTGATCTCCAGCCTGTTGGGTGATCTGAAATTGACCGTCACTCGCCTGACCAACCGGGCCGGCAAGATGTTCGCCAAGGATCAGTTGGTATTCTTTGGCGACAGTCTGGACAACACCGGCGGCGAGATCAGCGGCAATCGATTGGCGCTCGAAGCGGTCAGCCAGATTCTCAACCAGGGTGGCCTGATCGAATCGGCGACCCATCTGCAACTCGCCAGCGGCCAGTTGAACAACAGTGCCGGCGGCCAGATTCGCGCACTCGGCGGCGCCTCCAGTCAGATCAAACTGACCGGCAACCTGAACAACCAGAGCGGCGTTATAGAGATCGGCAGCCAGGATCTGACACTCGCCGGCGGCCAACTCAATAACCTCAGCGGCAGCGTGCGTCACGCCGCGCAGGGTGTCTTCGATCTGGATCTGAGCAATCTGACCGGCACCCAGGGCAGCCTCACCGGACTGGGCAAAGGCGTGTGGGATGTCGGTTCGGTCAATGGTGTCGGCACCTGGCAACTCAACGGCGGCCTGACCTACACCAGCGCTCAGGATCTGAACCTCAATGCCAGTGACCGCATCGCCAGTGCTTCGGCAATGAGCCTTCAGGTCGCCAACCTGACCAACGCCGGACAACTGCTCAGCGACGGCGATCTGACGCTGACCCTGACGGGCAATCTGCTCAACAGTGGTCGGGTATCGGCGCAAAAGAAGCTCACCATCAGCGCCAACGACTTGATTCAACAGGACGGGCGACTGGTCAGCGGGGGCGATACCGCACTGACCCTGCGCGGCACGCTCGACAACCTCGGTCGTCTGATCGCCAACCAGAACCTCACGGTGACGGCAGCACGCATCAACAACAAAGGCACCCTCGGCGCCCAAGGCAATCTTGAGTTCACCGCTGCCAACGGCATCTACAACGACGCCGACACCCTGCTGTTCAGCGGCGGCACGATGAAGCTGCACGGCAACAGCCTCAACAATTTCTACGGTGACATCTACAGCCGCGGCAACCTGAGCTTCGACGCTGTGGGCGGCGGTCGTGCCGCGTTGTTCAGCAACCTGTCGGGCACCGTCGAAGGTGAGGGTGATATCGACATCAATGCTGTCTCGGTGGAAAACGCCAAGGCAGAATTCGAGATGACCTCGGGGCAATCATCTGGCAGCTTGAGCTGGGTGTGCGCCCAGCATTGCGGTGGCCATGACGGCTGGAAACGCGGCTATATCACCATTACCACTGACTTCAACGATCAAGTCCTCAAGGACTCGCGCGCGGCACGATTCGTCGCCGGAAAAAACTTCAACATCCACGCCAATCAAGTGGAAAACCGCTACAGCCTGCTGGCGGCCAACGGCGACCTGACGGTGACTGCCGACAGCCTGTTGAATCAGGGAGCGGTCTCGCGCTCGGGCCATCGGGTGGTGCAGATCGGCACGCCGGGACACATCGATAACAGCCTCTGGGATCAGATGGAGTTCATGGACATCCCGGCGTTCAATGCCGCCACAGCGGCAGGCGATTTCGACGAGGCACGTTTCGAAGAATTGGTCAGTCGCTCCAGCGACTCCCGATTCGCTCAGACCAGCGACGTCACCACCTGGAATGAAAACGGCAACAACGTCTACTCGGCGGTGCTTCAGGCTGGTGGCAAAGTCAAACTGGATGTCACCAACAGCATTCAGAACGGTACGCTGTACGAAAACACCTATGGGCAACTGACCGGGTCATTGTCCAGCGATCAGACCTCCGTGGTCGGTGGTATCAACATCAATCTGGGTAAGCACAGCACTGACGCCAGCACCCAGGCAGCGAAAAATGTAACCCGCATCGAACGTGTCGATGCCGACGGCGTGAAGCAGATCAGCTTCGTCCCGGTCGACTTTAAGGGTGTACCTTTTGCGGCGGTCGATCCGACGGCTTCCTCGACGTTCCGTCTGCCGAAAGGCCCATATGGCATGTTCGTGCAGAGCACGAATCCGCAGAGCCGTTACCTGATCGAAACCAACCCGGAGCTGACCCAGACCGCGGCGTTCATGAGTTCCGACTATCTGCTCGGCAAACTCAACTTCAGCACAGATGAAGCAGCTCGTCGCCTCGGCGACGGTCGCTACGAATCGCGCTTGATCAGCGACGCAGTCATGGCCCAGACGGGCCAGCGTTTCCTCGCTGGCGGCCTGGAAAACGACTACGAGCAATTCCGTTATCTGATGGATAACGCGCTCGCCAGCAAGAACGAACTGAACCTGTCGGTCGGCGTCAGCCTGACCTCCGCGCAGGTTGCCGCACTGACCCACGACATCGTCTGGATGGAAGAACGCATCGTCGACGGCCAGAAAGTGCTGGTGCCGGTGCTCTATCTGGCACAGGCCGAATCGCGCAACGTGCGCGGCGGCAGCCTGATTCAGGGCCGCGATCTGGAACTGCTCGCCGGCAATGACCTGGTCAACGTCGGAACCTTGAGCGCCAGCAAAGACGTCTCCGTCGACGTCAAGGGCAGCCTCTATCAGGGCGGTCTGGTCGAAGCCAATGAGCGCATCACGCTCATGGCCACCGACAGCATTCGCAATGCCTTGGCCGGCGAGATTCGCGGCAATCAGGTCAGCCTCACCAGCCTCAAGGGCGACATCGTCAACGATCGAACCGCTGTCGCTGTGCGTGACGGCAACGGGATGCGCACGCTGGTCGATGACGGCGGCAACATCACCGCGCGCGACAGCCTGACCATCAAGTCCGGCCAGGATCTGGTCAACTCGTCATCCATCAGCAGCGGCGGCGACGCCAGCCTGAGCGCCACCCGTGACATCAACTTGCTGGCGACGCGCAACGAAAACGAACTGCACGAAGTGTTCAATGGCGGCCATCGGTCGGTCGTCACCACCACCGTGGAAAACCTTGCGTCGACGGTGAAAAGCGGCGGCAATCTGAAGCTCGATGCCGGCCGCGACATCAACGTCGTCGCCAGCACCGCCGAAGCCAAAGGTAACCTCAACGTTGACGCCAAGCGCGACATTTACATGTCCTCGGCCGGCGACGAAAACAATGTCGAAACCCATAGCAAGGATGGCAAGAAACGCGTCCACGAAGAAGACAACCACACCGTCCAGAAAGCCGCCGAGTTCATCGCGGGCGGCGACGTGAAAACCAGTTCCGGACGCGACACCACGCTGGTCGCAAGCAAGATCAGCGCAGGCAATGAAGCCTACGTCTACGCCGGCAATGATTTGAACCTGCTGGCCGCGCAGAACAAGGACTACACCCTCTATGACATGAAAGAGAAGGGCGGCTTCGGCAGCCTGAAACTCAAGCGCGACGAAGTCACCCAGGTCACCCACGTGGGTAGCGAGATCAAGACCGGTGGCAACCTTTCGCTCGTCAGCAAGGGTGACCAGCTCTATCAAGTGGCCAAGCTCGACAGCGGCAAGGACATCGTTCTCGACAGCGGCGGCTCCATCACCTTTGAAGGGGTGAAGGATCTGCATGATGAGAGCCATACCAAGACCAACAACAGTGCCGCGTGGGTCTCCTCCAAAGGCCGTGGCAATACCGACGAAACCTTGCGCCAGACCCAAATGATTGCCAAGGGCAACATCGTGATCAAGGCCGTTGATGGGCTGAAGATTGATATCAAGGATGTCAATCAGGAGTCCGTGAGCCAGACCATCGACGCTATGGTCAAGGCTGATCCGCAACTGGCGTGGTTGAAGGATGCTGAGGCGCGCGGGGTTGTTGACTGGCGGCGAGTGAAGGAGGTTCACGAGTCGTTCAAATACAGCAACTCAAGTCTCGGTCAGGGCGCGATGTTGGTGATCATTATCATCATCACTGTGCTGACAGCTGGAGCCGCGAGTGCGGCTGTGGGAAGCGTCGCAGGTGCGACAGCGGGATCAGGGACTGCCATGGCCGCAGCAGGTACGGCAACCGCTTCGGCGGTGGCAGGTGGTGCTGCTGTCGGTTCAACCGTCGCCGCCGGATTAGGCAATGTAATGGCCTCTGCCGTATTGACGTCCTTGGCCAGCACTGCAGCAGTCAGCACTATTAATAACAAAGGAAATCTCGGCGCCGCTGTCAAGGAGACCTTCAGTAAGGACAGCCTGAAGAATGCTGCGATCGCGGGTGTTACGACCGGCTTTACACAAGGCGTGATCGATCCACAACTCGGCGGCCACACGGTACCGTTCAACAACCTAACAAAAGGATTTGACCTAAACACTCTCCAAGGTATCGGTGGTTTCGCTGTTCATGCGGGTGCGCAGGGACTCGCAGGCGGGGCCATAAAAACAGTAATTGGCGGGGGGAGTTACAGTGAGAACCTGAAGGATGGGCTGATTTCTCAGGCAGGCAATGTGGCCGCCGCCACCGCGTTCAACTTTGTCGGGGGCTACGCCCAAGATCACTGGCAGGCAGCACACAATGCGGGTGATACGACCGGAATGGCGATGTGGGCCGAAGGGGGTGTCGCTCGCACTGCGTTGCATGCGTTGATGGGGGGAGCGATTTCCAGTGCAACTGGTGGGGATTTCAAAACCGGCGCGATGGCTGCAGGTGCGAGTCAAGCGATGGCAGGTGTGCTCAACTCCACGTTCGACACCCAACCTCAGCTACGCCAGGCATTTTCCCAGATTGTCGGTTTGACAGCTGCAGGACTGGCCGGCGGAGACGTCAACAAGGCATCGTGGGTTGCTTTGATGGCTGACGAGTACAACCGCCAGCTTCATCAAAAAGAAACCTTGGCACTGGAGAAGCTGCAAAAAGAGAACCCTGATAAAGCCTATGAATTTAAAGCAGCGGCTTGTGCCTTGGTTCATTGCAGTGACTCGGTACCCCCCGATGATCCGAATTACAAATTCATCAAAGCATTGGAGGCGGACGGGAAAGGTTTCAAGGATGCACAAAGTACGCTTTTCGCTACCGGGGCCTTCGACGAGTATTCTAAGTGGGACCAGGTCAACGACGACTTGTTGCGCAACGACAAGGACCTCCGGCACTCGGCAAATGCCAGTCGAGCGGTACTGGGCGCCATAGGGGCTGCCGCAGGGTTTGGAGGCGCCATAGCGTCAAGCCCGGCTTGTGTAACCGCTGTTGGATGCGCGATTCCGGCGTTGTCCGGGCTGGGAGGTGCAGCATCGTTCGCTGATGGGTGGCAGGCCACGGGGCAGTTGTTTGCGCCCTATGACTACACCCAGGGAAGCAAAGTACTTGACTCTTTTAGCAGCGCGACCTACCCCGGCGACGTGAACCCGCTTCGCGACTACGGAACGGAAGCCGCTAAGACGGCAATGGAAATTGCACTGCTGAAGGGGGCGGGGAAATACTTTGAGGGGACAGGGGCTTCGGTTCTGGTTTCGAGCGGTAAGAAGGAGAGCGGCCTCACTGGAAACACCTCGAAAGTCTCTGACGTTGAACTAAATGCTACCCGCGATGCGGAGGGTTTTGGGTTGTCTGCGCAGCGTGACTTTGTTCCGGGAATGGAGCATCGTGCGGAGAACATCAACGCAGGACAGGTGACAGACCGTGATGGTCTTCCGCGTGTCGATGGTGAGAAGACTGCGAATGATCTGCTTCTGAAACAGCAGTCAGGTGGAATAGATCCTCCATACTGGGGAACGCAACGACCGGCGTGGAAGGAGGGGACAGTCGTCACCGATAAGGTTTTGGATCAGCCACGAACGATGACCATGGTAATCGATCAAAGGCAATACGACGCTATAAAGAGTAGTGAATTAAAGGAGCAAAATCCTGCATCTTTCTTAGGCGGATGGGCAACAGATTCTCCAGTGAACTCAATGGAAGACGTTAGAAATAAACTGGCTATTTCTACCGAATTTAAAACCGGGAATTTGTACAAGGTCGAATTTACGGTGAAACCGGGTGTAGGCGTTCGTGAAGGGACTGCGGGTGATATGTGGGATGCCAAGCAAGAGAAGCGTCTCGCTGGTGGAGCACATCAAGTTAATTTTATGGATAAAACCCCTCGTACAAATCCTGAGTTTTATAATATTGATATTGATAGTTTGAGGCTGTTGAAATGATTGATCTAGTTGCGCGTATAAGAAATGAAGTGGTGCATGCTGATGGAACAATTTTTGAGAGTTTTTACGATTGGCATGGGCGTAGGACTGAGTTTGAAGTTGAAATGGCGCAAGTTAAATATGTGCGTGTGAGTAAGGTTGTAAAGATAAGAAGATACATAGTTTCTGATAACGGTTCGGAAGTTTTGTTTTCTGCTGCAGGCATCCCATGCATACTGCCAGATCGGACTGGAGTGCTGGTCGTGTTTAATGAAGAGCCATCTAGGTTTGACTTTTCTGAAACACCTTGGTTCTTCGGGGTTCCTCACAATGCTGCGATCTACAATGCTGATGGTGCATTACGTTTTCAATTGCATAATCCTTATGGTAAAGGCAGTTATATAGGTGCCATACATTCAGGTGCGATGCCCGAGCATCCAAATTCACTAGGTGTTTTAATCGGTACGGTAGGGCACGATCCAGAATGGCTTTACTTACTTGATCCTGATGGCCCGGAATTAATCCCGACCGGAAAGTGGATTCGTTACTAGGTGCGAGAAAGATTGAGGGTTAAAGGGGAGCGGTAATAGACAACGTTTATAAAATCTTCTAAGGAACTGATGAAAACGGGACAGGCCACATTTATAAAGTATTCTGAGGCACTTGGTCTGTCCCGATTTTGCGCCCGTTTCGGCGCGAGGCAATTGACGAAGATAAAAACGGATAAATGGGGACAGACCCTGAGGGATCCCCGATTTTTCTTACAGAAAATCAAGAAGTTGGAATATTGAAGAGGCCTGCATGAGTCGGCAACTTGGTTTGCACCACACAAATACAAGAAACCGAACCCATGCAAGCCATCCGATTTTTGCACAGAGTGGGTAAAGGGGGACAGACCACGTTTAACGTAATTCACTGCAACAATAGGTAAAAATTTGCCGTCATTTGTACCTTGCGGCCCGCTAAGCTTTCAGTTCGACCAATTGAAAGGATTCATCGATGCCGCGTAGACCCCGAGTTTTGATACCAGGCGTACCATTGCACTTGATTCAGCGAGGAAACAATAGATCTGTCTGTTTTTTTACCGAGGAAGATTACCTTTTTTATTTGGAGCTTTTGGTCGAGCAGGCTTCTAAAAATGATTGTGATATTCATGCGTGGTGCTTAATGAGCAATCACGTTCATTTGTTAGTCAGTCCTCATAATTCCAACAGCGCAAGCCTGCTGATGAAAGGTGTCGGGCAGCGATACGTCCAATATATAAATCGTACGTATAGTCGCAGCGGAAGTTTGTGGGAAGGCCGGTTTCGTTCATGCCTTGTTGAGAGTGAACGATATTTGTTGTGCTGTTATCGTTACATCGAAATGAATCCCGTCAGAGCGAAAATGGTAAATCATCCGGCAGAATATCGCTGGTCAAGTTACCGTTTTAACGCACAATCAGAGCGATCACACATTGTTACCCCTCATGCTCAATATTTGGCGCTTGGAGTGCAGGGCGGGCAGCCGGCAGATGCTTACCGCGAACTGTTCAAAAATGACTTAGAGTCAGAGTTGGTTGACCAGATTCGTGACGCGACCAATGGAAATAATGTTTTTGGCGGTTCAAAGTTTGCTGTTGATGTCGAGGCAATGATCGGTCGTCGCGTGCAGCGAGGGAGCCCGGGACGGCCAAAAAATCGACCATCTAGTTAAAACGTGGTCTGTCCCCGTTTGTTCCCAGATCAATTCCTCCATAGCAATATCGCCGACTCGACCAATGCCAGGACGCGAGCGTCCCTCGACCACCTTCCGAAAGGGGATCCGGCCAATGCTGTGAAATTGTTGGCTGCAGCGGGGATTATTGCTCTTGCGCCAGAAGCGATTGCTTTACTTGGGCAGTTGGCCACGAGAGGTGCAGCTACCTGCGCAGCCAACCCAGTGTTGTGCGCTAACGAAGTCACGATCTGGGCCGCTGATGCAGGGATGTCGGAGGCACTTCCCGCCGGGTTGGGGATCGCAGCAGGAGGGGCAGCAACCAAGGAACTGAGTGATCTCCGCAGTTTGATGGAGATTGAGGCGAAAACTGGGGCTAAGCTAACGGCTGAGGAGATTGCCGCAGTCGTTGGGCCGGCAGCGACAGGTCCAAAAGGCACGCTGAACACATCTTTGCTTGATGAGTTAACTGCTAATGGTGTGAAATTTACCCCAGAAAATGTCATTGCAACGACTCGCAGTTCTAGCGGGAAAGTTGTATTCCTAGAGACTGGAAACTCAAAAGCCGGGTTGCAGCACATTATTGAGGAGCATGGTAGCCAATTCGCTCAGATGGGCGTGTCTGAGGCTCAGATTGCGGGCGTGGTAATGAAGGCGGTTTCTGAGGGTAAGCTCGTTGGTTATCAAGGCTCTGGAGCTGGGCGTCCAATTTATGAGTTAACTATTAATGGGCAGCCGCAGCGAATTGCTGTGACTGTTGGCGACAACGGCTTTGTCGTCGGCGGCGTTTTTCAAGGTTGTTGTCGCGTCGCCGTCTAACTATGCCGCTCTTTTCTCGGTCTGCTGCTGCCGATCCGGGTTCAACATCACAGTGCCCATCGGCTCCCAGTTTCTTGTCTGGCCAGACC
>NZ_CAXAON010000055.1:0-14823 GCF_963970495.1 Pseudomonas sp. EA_65y_Pfl2_P78
CCGTATGCCTATCTCAAAGATGTGCTGACGCGGTTGCCGACGCAACGGGCGAGTGAGATCGACCAACTGCTGCCGCATCAGTGGGTATCTGTCTGACTTACGCAACGTGAGTTGGGCAGACGCTTACTCAAATACACCGAGGGTGGTAGCTTCATTGGTGGAGTGGCCGGTTGTGCTGCGTCAGGTGTATTTATGGCTGGAGCGCAGTAGCGCTGCTAGTGCCTGAACTTTAGAGGTTTTTACGGCTTTGATATCTACGACCTTCATCAGCGCCGTCAAATAGCTTTTGCGCGCTTTCAGGGTGTCAGTCCAGCTAGCGCTGTTTTGTATGGTAGTAATCATGATTTATTTGATCCGAGGGTTTCTAAACAGCCCGCGTCGGCGGGCTATTTCGGGTTCAAGCTGCCAACAGTTCCTCTAATGTGATATTTCGGGCAGCAGCGGCAAGCTCCTCACGACGAATATCCGAATGAAAAGGACCGAATCGAGGTACATCTAGGTTGGAGAAACCGTATCCCGAGTTCCCTTGTTGGTAGTCCACGGCAAGTATCCGTGCACCAATAGCTACTAGGTGATTCGTGGCGGCATTCCACTCTTCATCTAACGTAAGCCCTACTGCGCTCAGGGCCGATTTTTTGGCTTCATTTTCACGCTGTTTGGCGTCTGCGATACGTGCTTCAAGGGAGTCGAGTTCCGCCTGTAAAGCCACGAGGATAAGTTCTTGCCTTCTGACATGCTCATCTGTGGTTGCAAGTTGCTTGGCTGCCTTCTGAATTTCGCCGTTGGCAGCTTTTTCGCCTTCGCTATCGCCACTCGCAAGACTTCTGGCATACAGGCTTGCAGCGTCTCTTTCTGCTTGCTGCGCTTTTTCTAGGGATTGCTCCGCATCCGTCTGAATCGTCAGAAGACGTTCTTTCAAGTGCGACTGTGTCCGTTCCAGCGCTTCGACCTCAGCAGCAGCTACGGACATGGTTTGGATCGACTGTGATTTGATTTCGTCAACCTGGTCCATCCGTTCTAAGTAGGCGATCTTTTTATCGATACGCTCAATTTCGGATGGAATGGCTCGTAAGCGAGCTTTGGCAGACGAGAGTCGATCCATAGCCTCACGCCTCTCGGGACTTCCTATCATGTTACCGATAGGGCTGTAGTTGTTTGGCGCGTTGTGCCAAGCGGCTTCCAGTGCGGAGAGATTGTTTTCGATGGTTTCGTGCTCAGCGACCAGAGCGGCTCGTTGCTGTTTCAATTCATTCATTTTCATATTCATGGTCCTTGATGAGTTTGGATTACATTGATTTGGCTGGCGAGGCCGGGACTGAGCCGGCGTTACCTCGATCAGCTGAGATGCCCTCAGGCAGCCCGAGCCTCGCTGTCATCCGTTCCCGGAATTGCCTTCACGATGTAGCAGCGCTGTTGGCCTAAGCCGGGCAATCGCACCAGACTTGATGCCTTGCCGTCGCTGCTCGGCTCCAGCACACCGCGTTGCAAGAGTTCCTTGTTTACTGCGGTAAGGTTCATGCCCCGGAAGATCTCCGAGCGCCAAGCCTCCGTCAGCACGTAGTAGGTATTTGTGGTGTGCAGGGTGTCGCCCATGCCGTGCTCCAGCGTCTTGCGAAAGCCGAGGCGGTCGATCGTGCGGGGGCCGTGTTCGTCGATCTTGGCTGCAGTCGATTCCCAGCGGGTGAAGCGGCTTTCGCCGAAGCGCTCGATGAACTGTCGCAGCCTTGCCGATATCGCATCGCCCTCGAAATTACCGGCGCCGCCACGTTCGTTTAGCCAAGCGCTCAGGCACACGCGAGCGGCTGTGGTGGCGGTGCCGTCCGGCCAGCCGGTGATACCCATCGCGGTGGCCAGCTCGCCTGCGGCTGCCGCGAGACCGAAACGAGCGGCAGCACGGTGCGCCTGCCCACTCGCGGATGCAGGAAGCGATTTAGCGATAAAGCTTTCCAGCGTGCGGCGCAGGATCGCCGCCCAACCGTGGCGTTTGCCGGGTTCGCACAGCGCCGTCAAAAATGCAGTGAGCGGAGTGCCGTAGTATTTCGCTACGCGGGCTTTGAGCGCATCGGAGAGCGCTGCCGCATCCTCGAAACCGTTGAGCGTGTCGAACATGCCGAGACCTTTGCTCGCATCGGCCGGAACGGCGAGCATGCGCACCTCCATGCCCGCTTTCAGTTCCTTGTTGGCTTCGGCCATGTGCTGGGCCAAGGTCTTCTCGCCTGTGGAGAGGAACAGCAGGCGCCACTCTTGTACCTGTCGGCCTGCTTGGCCTCGGTCATTGGCGCGAGCCTTCCCGGTGCCGTTGCCGAGCATGTAGACCGTTTCGCCAATGATGCGTGGATCGCACATGCCGATTTCATCCAGTACCAGGAGTCCATCGGAATGCGCGGCAGCGATTGACTCCAGCGCGTTGTCAGTCGAGCGCCACGAACGCACCAGACGAGGTCCGCCATAGATCGAGGTGGCAACTTGCAGGTGAGTGGTCTTGCCGCCGGAGCTGTCGCCGTACAGGTGGAAGCCGCCCGACTCATGGCCGAGCATGTGTAGCAGCGGACCCGCGAACGCCACCCCGACGACAAACGCCAGGCGACGATTGCCAACGCACAATGCGCCGATCTGCTGTTGCCATTGTTCGAGCGTGCCTGATTCGCTGATCGGTGGAAGCTGTGCACCGGCTTCATAGAAATGCAGATGTTCGCTGTGCGTGCCAACCTGCTGCTCGGGTAACAGAAAGGCGTTGTCGTGCCAACCCAAGCGGGTTACCAGACGTGCCCGTTCCGCGCTGTCAAATCCGCCGAGATAACTCTGCAAGTCATTGCGTGCGTTGCGTCCCGAGCGGCTACCGGCGAGGCGCAGGCCCATATCTACCAGCGGCCCAAGCACGTCCTTGCCGAAGTCGCCAGTCATTGTGCGTGCCGGAATGTTCCAGCGCTTTTTGGTGCCGTCTGGATCGTCGAACTCGACCAGCAGACCCCAGTTCTGACCCTTGTCATCACGCGTCCGGGCGAGGATAGCCAGAGGCGAACATACCGGACGCGCCTCGCCGTCGTCACCGGCATAAAACACGCCTTCGGACGTCAGGCGAAAGCCTCCCGGCATTAGGTCGTTTTTCGATTTGGTCGGGCGATTGGGCGCTGCTTTAGGCTTCTGTTTGGGTTCTGGTTCAACGTGTGCAACAACCGCTTTTTCCTCGATCACAGCGAACAATTCACCGCTGCTTTCCAGTTCGACGAAGTGGGCGGGAGTCCAGCCTTTAGCGATTGCATCGGCAGCATCGTCGCCTTCGTTCCACTGCCCACCTTTGGCAAAAGCGGCACGTTCGTTCTTTCTCATCGGCTTGCGTTTGAACACGTCCAGTGCGATGTGTCGGACCGAGGCAGCGCCGATTTCGCGCAGCCTCTCGGCAACGATTTCCATGCAGCCTTTGCCGCTGTCGTCGTTGTCCGGCCACAACAACACGTCCCGACCTTTGAGAGTTGTCAGGTCGGCTTTGTGCCAAGAATTGGAGCCGTTCGGCCAGCAGGTGGCCACGTGGTTGGGCAGCAGTTCGGCGGCGGCATCGGCAGCTTTCTCGCCTTCGCACAGAACCACCGGTGCGTCACTGCGCTGGGCCAGTTCATCAAGGCGAAGCAAGGGACGCGGATCTGGCAGACCCTGCCAGCGCCATTGTGTGGATTGGCCACCGGCGCGCTGACACCACGTCAGTGGCGCGAAGACCTTCTTCGGCTTGCCGTCTTCATCGGGGCCGAGGTCGAAGCGGTAGAGAGCCATGAGAGGCTGACCCTTTGCGTCGCGATAGACCCAAACCTTGGACGGCACACCATGATTGCGATGTTTGGCTGGGCACTTGTTCATAGCCTCGGTCGGGATCGGCTGAATAGCGTTCCACGTCGTTGTTTTGGGCTTGCTCGGTGCAGCTTTCGCCTGGGCAGCACCGGGCGCAACGTTCAATAAGTCGGCCAGCTTGTTGCAAGCCTCTACGTCAGTGCCGCCGTCCAAATAGCGCACTAGATCGATGAGATCGCCGCCTTTGTCTCCGGTGGCAAAGTCGGCCCAGGTGCCCTTGCTCAAATTGATCTTCAGCGAACCGGCACGCTTGTCGCTGCGGGTTGGATTCGGGGCGGTGTATTCCTTGCCGCCGTCTACACGCTTGCCGTTGGGTAGCCAATGCGACAGGACACGATCAATGTCTTTCAGCGCAGCGGCTTTCACGTCGGCAAAGCTTGGACGTTTTGTGGTGATATTCGGGCGCTGGCTCATGTGTCAGCCCTCAGCAGAAACAAAGCGTCGTTGATGTCATCGATCAGCGCTTTGGCCATCTCGCCAAGGTACAGGGCAGGCCAACTGAAACGCTCACCGCTGTCGCTCATGGCGGCGTCGAAGTTGAGCTGGTTAGCGTGATGCTGGAGTAGAGAAACCATCTCCAGTGCATCCTCGACCGGGACACCGGCATTGACTCGAAATAACTTTAAATCGGTGGCGTTCACGCGAGTAAAAGTGGCGTGGCCGAGCGTGGTGGAAGCGGTCATAGCGCACCGCCTTTCTGCACAGCAGGCATCGAGGTGGAGTCGCCGTGCAAGGTCAACGTTTTAATCAAACCAAGGGTGCCGCGCACGTCCCAGAGGACGGCCGCGATAACGTGGTTAGAGAGGCGCGAGGAGTCGTTTTCGAAGTGTTCTTCAAGCAGCGTCAGCACCGAGTCGGCGCGAGCAATGGCGCAGGTGATGGCGTCGATGGGCACACCGGCTTCTGCGGTCGGATTCACGCAGAGCAGGTCTTCGGGCAGGGCGAAGCTCAAAGCATTGTTCATTGGGCACCGCCTGCGGTTTCGAATGCGCGGGCTTTGGCCATGTGAGCGTTGTAACGGGCGAGGCGTGTAGCGAGGCTGGAGTTGGCGTGTAAAGCGGCGAGAGCCATTGCACGGTGTGCAGCGGCGCGAATTTTGGACGGATTGAGTGCAGGCATAGGTGACGCTCCAAGTTTGAGGGTGGAGCTGCCACTGATCGTCGCCAAACGATTTAAGGTGGCAGCTGTGCGCAGGTTGGCGAACCGGGAACTTGGAACCCGGCAGACCCGAAGGTCTCCCACGCACAGCTGCCATAACACGAAACGGCGGGCACAAAAAAAGCGCCTGCTGTCGGTTGGGGCGCCTGTGCGCCAAGTATCTCGGGTCGCCAAACCCGGTCGCTGAATTTGCAGCGACGGCCAGAGAGTAACGTCCGTTCTTCGAAAGTGCAACTGCGCTGGTGGCTTGCGGTTTTTTCAGGTGCGGCATAAATTGTTTGGGCATGTAGATTGACCTCAACGCCTCCGGATCGCCCCCGGAGGCGTTCTCATTTCAGGCATTGGCTTCCCAGCGCAGGGAGAGTAGGGGTAGGAAGTCGCCGTCGATCAGGCATCTGGCGTCTTCGTAGGCGTCGATCTGCTGGCCTTCATCGACGACCACAAATCCAAATTTTTCGCAGTGGAGGGCGAGAATGCACCAGGTGCCGTCGGCCCATCTGAGGATGCTGACTACACGCCCCTTTTTTTCTTCTCGGCTGCGAAAGCGTTCAAACCGCTGCATGGTTTGGGTTGAAAAACCGATTTGGCGCAACACTGAAAACGGATGCATCAGCGCTTTGCTGGCTATCTTGAATTTCATGCAGCCACCTCGTTACGGGCCGCGATGCGTGCACGATTCCAATTCAAAACCTCGGCTAAAACCCATGCCACCGGCGCGCCGCGTGCGTTGCTATTGGTGAGTTTTACTGCCTGTGGAAATCCGCTTTCGGACTGGTTCATAAGTTTGTAAACGGTTGCGCGGCCGATGCCTGTGAGGGCCATGACTTGGTTGATACGAATCAACGTGGCAGCGGGGTCATACCGGCACAGATCCCAATCAGAAGCGTTGACTTGTGATTGCGGCGCGTTGGCGCTGTCACGTCGGTCAGTTATCGACGTGGCGGATGCAGAGAGCTCTTTAATTTTCTTGACTGGGCTGGAAGCGGTCACTCGGTTTGTCCTCCCGCCGGGGTAACGGTGGAGCAAACCCGACTTTCAAGCCAGGCCGCGACGTCCCCGGGGCGATAGCGCACCCGTGATCCGGTTTTGACGTAGGGGAGTGAATGAGTACGTGAGCTGCGCCATGCAGCGAGCGTTCGGCTGGACAAGCCTAGAGCGTTCGCTACCTGATCAGTAGTGAGAAGCTCTGTAGCAGGCTGGATGGTTGTAAATGGGGTTGCAGCGTCGTGGATAGTCATAGCGGTTTACCTGTCGTAGTTCTTACAGGCCCCAGCTATGTAAACTAATAATTGATTTTTGAAAGCTTTATTTTTCGTCTACTTAGAAGCAGTGTTCCGTTTAGTAGCCAGTAAAGTCAGCACGTTGGCGACAAAGTTTTCATTTTTTGCCGGGCCGTCCCACCATGTCCCACTGGTTTTCTATACAGTGGAAAAAATGAAAAGGAAAACTCGTTTTTCACAATTTTTTACACAAATGGTACTTTATCACCGAGTTTTTGACTCTCTCTCTGCAGTCTCAATTTCCGAAATTCAGCCCCCCGCCCCATGCGTTCTGTCGTTTCCAGCGAGAGAAATTCAAGTCCCAGCCATACGTGGCCATCAGTGAAGTGGTGCTATCCGGCGTTACACGCTTAGTCATCGTTACACTGGGTGTACGCGATCCCGTTCAAACGTGTAACCACTGGGAGGCCCAATGAATTCGGGCGTTTGGTCGATGTCGTTACACGAGTTACACGCGTTACATGGATTTTTTGAAGGGGTTGAGAGTGTGCGCTCAGACCGCTTCGCCGAAATGTCCGTGAATGACATTTCCTGCTGCCAACTGATCTAGGTAATCCGCGTACCACTGCATCATCTTTACCCGATGCTCGAAGTATTGAGCTTTATTGTAAATTCCTGAAATGCCCTCTTCCTTATGAGCGAGTTGAGCTTCGACGTGCTCCTTTGGCCAGCCGTGCTCCCTGAGCAGTGTGCTAGCAGTATGGCGTGTGCCGTGACCCACAAGCCTCCCTTTGTAGCCGACCGTTGCGAACACTTTGTTGATAGTGTTTTCACTAATTGTTGGATTCTTCGCGCCAACTCCGGGGAATAACCATCGACTGCGCCCAGTGAGGCTGTGAAGCTCTTTCAAAGCTGATATCGCTTGCTTAGGTAATGGACATACGAAATCCCTGCGCATTTTCATTTTCGCGGCAGGTGTTGTCCAAACAGCTTTGTGAAGGTCGAACTCTTTCCATTCGGCTAAGCGAACCATACCCGGCCTAGACGCTGTCCAAAGGCAGAGCCACGCAGCAGTTCGAGCCGTCAGCCTGCTTGGCGTGTTCTTGAGAGCGATTAAAAAGTCGCCTAGCTCATGCTCCAGTAGATGAGGGTGCTGCTGAGTTTTCGGTGCTTGGGCGGCAATGTCTCGAAGACGGCTTCCGGGATCGTTCTCAGTCAGGCCTAGGCCAATGGCTCGACCAAAAATCTGATTGATCCAGGTGCGGCATTTTTCCGCAACGTTGTGAGCGTCTCTTGCTTCGATTGATGCTTGAAGTTCTGCGCAATCGGTACGAGTAATTTCGTCCAGTGGCTTGTCGCCGAGTGCGGGAAGAATGTCTTTATCGAGATACGTACGTATTTTGTTGAGGGTGGAGGGCGCTAGCCCCTTCTCCTCCTTAGCCTTGAGCCAAGCATCGGCAGCTGCTCGAAAAGTGCGTGTCTTGGCTAAATCAATCGCAGCCTTAACAGAGCGCTTCTGTTCAAGGGGATCTGCACCACTGCTCACTACTTTACGTAAATCAGCAGCTTTGTCTCGTGCCTGCGCTCCACTTACTTCAGGGTAACCCCCGAGCCCCATCCATGCCCAGTTGCCCGCCGGTCGTTTGTAGCGAAGTTGCCAGGACTTCCCGCCATCAGGTTTTACCCTGAAGTAGAGGCCGTTTCCGTCCAGCTCGCGGTATTCCTTTGATTCCGGCTCCAGTCCCGCGAGTGTCGTGTCAGCGAGAGGGCGGCGCTTGATGTCTGCGCGCTTCATCCTTGTATCCCAAAGTTAGGTAATTTTCTCAGGATACAAGGAGGGATACAGGGATACAACGGATAGGGGGAGACAGGGGTAAACAGCTAGGCACAAAAAAACCGGCCAAGTGGCCGGTTTCTTTGGGTCTGAGAGACTGGTAGAGACTCTCAGATACTGCTATGTGGTGCCCCGAGGGAGACTCGAACTCCCACTCCTTTCGAAAACGGATTTTGAATCCGCCGCGTCTACCAATTCCGCCATCAGGGCTCAATGGCGGCGAAGTATAGAGATGAGATTACCGTTGGTCAATCACGTTTCATGGTCAATTTTCGATATTTCCGCTAGACTTTCGGGCCCTGCTAGACGAACCCCATCATGCGCGTTGCTGACTTTACCTTCGAACTCCCTGATTCGCTGATCGCTCGCCACCCTTTGGCCGAGCGTCGCGGTAGTCGCCTGTTGACCCTGGATGGGGTTAGCGGCGCCCTCGCACACCGTCAATTCACTGATTTGCTTGAGCATTTGCGCCCGGGCGATTTGATGGTGTTCAACAATACGCGGGTGATTCCGGCGCGGCTGTTCGGGCAGAAAGCCTCCGGCGGCAAGCTGGAAATCCTCATCGAGCGGGTGCTTGATGCGCATCGCGTGCTGGCGCATGTACGTTCCAGCAAGTCGCCGAAGCCGGGTTCGAAGATTTTCATCGATGGCGGTGGCGAAGCTGAAATGCTTGCGCGCCATGATGCGTTGTTCGAGTTGGGCTTCGATGAAGATGTGCTGCCGCTGCTCGATCGCGTCGGGCACATGCCGTTGCCTCCTTATATAGACCGCCCGGATGAAGGCTCGGATCGCGAGCGTTATCAGACGGTGTACGCCGAGCGCCTGGGCGCGGTGGCGGCGCCGACGGCGGGGCTGCATTTCGATCAGCCGCTGATGGAAGCGATTGCCGCCAAGGGCGTCGAGACCGCATTCGTCACGTTGCACGTTGGCGCGGGTACGTTCCAGCCGGTGCGCGTGGAGAAGATCGAAGATCACCACATGCACAGCGAGTGGCTGGAAGTCGGCCAGGACGTGGTCGATGCCGTCGCCGCTTGCCGTGCGCGGGGTGGTCGGGTGATCGCGGTCGGCACCACCAGCGTGCGTTCGCTGGAAAGTGCGGCGCGTGATGGCGTGCTCAAGCCGTTCAGTGGCGACACCGACATCTTTATCTTCCCGGGCCGGCCGTTCCATGTGGTCGATGCCCTGGTGACCAATTTCCATTTGCCGGAATCCACGCTGTTGATGCTGGTTTCGGCCTTCGCCGGTTATCCCGAAACCATTGCCGCCTACAAGGCCGCCGTCGACAACGGTTACCGCTTTTTCAGCTACGGTGATGCGATGTTCATCACCCGTAACCCCGCACCTACTGCCCCTAAACAAACAGGCCCAGAGGAAACAGAATGAGTCGCGAATGTCGCATGTCCTTTGAGCTCCTGGCCACCGATGGCAAGGCCCGTCGTGGTCGCCTGACCTTCCCGCGTGGCACCGTCGAGACGCCGGCGTTCATGCCGGTGGGCACTTACGGCACGGTCAAGGGCATGTTGCCGCGTGACATCGTCGCCACCGGCGCCGAGATCATCCTGGGCAACACCTTCCACCTGTGGCTGCGCCCGGGTACTCAGGTGATCAAGGAGCACGGTGACCTGCACGATTTCATGCAGTGGAAAGGCCCGATCCTGACCGACTCCGGCGGTTTCCAGGTGTTCAGCCTTGGCGCGATGCGCAAGATCAAGGAGGAGGGCGTGACCTTCGCCTCTCCCGTGGATGGCGCCAAAGTGTTCATGGGCCCGGAAGAGTCGATGCAGGTTCAGCGTGACCTGGGCTCCGACATCGTGATGATCTTCGACGAATGTACACCGTATCCGGCTGACGAAGACGTCGCGCGCGTGTCGATGGAGCTGTCGCTGC
Source organism: Pseudomonas sp. EA_65y_Pfl2_P78 (assembly GCF_963970495.1). Lineage (NCBI taxonomy): Bacteria > Pseudomonadati > Pseudomonadota > Gammaproteobacteria > Pseudomonadales > Pseudomonadaceae > Pseudomonas > Pseudomonas sp. EA_65y_Pfl2_P78. Next base: position 9,943 of record NZ_CAXAON010000055.1, read on the forward strand.
GCTGGGCTCAACGCTCGAAAAACGCTCACGGTGACAACACCGCGGCGCTGTTCGGGATCGTCCAGGGCGGAATGCACCAGGATCTGCGCATGCGTTCGCTGGAAGGTCTCGACAAGATCGGCTTTGATGGCCTCGCCATTGGCGGTCTGTCGGTGGGCGAACCGAAGCACGAGATGATCAAGGTGCTGGATTATCTGCCGGGCATGATGCCGGCTGACAAACCTCGTTACCTTATGGGCGTTGGCAAACCGGAAGATCTGGTTGAGGGTGTGCGCCGCGGTGTGGACATGTTCGATTGCGTGATGCCAACCCGTAATGCCCGCAATGGGCATCTGTTCATTGATACAGGCGTGCTGAAGATCCGTAACGCATTCCATCGCCATGATGAATCGCCGCTGGATCCGACCTGCGATTGCTATACCTGCCAGAACTTCTCCCGCGCTTATCTGCATCACCTGGACAAATGCGGCGAAATGCTCGGCAGCATGCTCAATACCATCCACAACTTGCGCCATTATCAGGTGCTGATGGCTGGTTTGCGCGAGGCTATTCAACAGGGTACATTGGCCGCCTTTGTCGATGCCTTCTACGCCAAACGCGGGCTCCCCGTTCCGCCTTTGGACTAAGTTTTCTGACCCCAAGATTCAACATTTGCAACTGGAGTGCTAAATGAGCTTTTTTATCTCTAATGCCATGGCTGACGCAGCTGCACCGGCTGCTGCCGGCCCAATGGGCGGCGGTTTCGAGTGGATTTTCCTGGTCGGCTTCCTGGTCATCTTCTATCTGATGATCTGGCGTCCACAGGCCAAGCGCGCCAAAGAGCAGAAGAACCTGCTGAGCAGCCTTGCGAAGGGCGACGAAGTGGTGACCACCGGCGGCATCGCCGGCAAGATCACCAAAGTGGCCGATGACTTCGTGGTTCTGGAAGTTTCCGACACCGTGGAAATGAAGTTCCAGAAGGGCGCCATCGCCGCCACGCTGCCAAAAGGCACGCTGAAAGCGATCTAAGCAACAACTTCTACTCAATCGACGGGGCGCGCAAGGCGCCCCGCGTCATAACGGGCGGCGTGATGCTGAACAAATACCCTCTGTGGAAATACATTCTGATCCTGGCGGTGCTGGCGGTCGGTCTGATTTATTCCGCTCCCAATCTTTACCCCGATGACCCGGCTATTCAAATCAGCGGCGCCAGCACGGCTCTGCAGGTCAATCAGGCCGATCTGGACCGCGTAAGCACCGCGCTTCACGAGTCCGGGATCAACGTCAAGGCGGCCACTCTGGCGGCAAACGGCAAGGGCGGCCTGATCCGTCTGAGCAAGGCTGAAGATCAGCTGCCGGCCAAAGACGTTGTGCGCAAGGCATTGGGTGATGACTATGTCGTCGCGCTGAACCTGGCACAAACCACCCCGCAATGGCTGCGCAATCTGGGCGCGCACCCGATGAAGCTGGGTCTGGACTTGTCCGGTGGTGTGCACTTCCTGCTGGAAGTGGACATGGATAAAGCCCTCGATGCACGCCTGAAAGTCTACGAAGGCGACGTCAAGAGCCTGCTGCGCAAAGAGAAGCTGCGCTATCGCAGCCTGCCGCAACTGGGCGGTGCCATCCAGTTGGGCTTCGCTGATGAAGGTAGCCGCGAACAAGCCCGTGCACTGATCCGCAAGAACTTCAACGATTTCGACATTGTTCCGGCCGACCTCAATGGTCAACCGGTGCTGCGTCTGGCGATGACCCCGGCCAAGCTGGCGGAAATCCGCGAATACTCCATCAAGCAGAACTTGACCACGGTACGTAACCGCGTCAATGAGCTGGGTGTTGCCGAACCGATCGTCCAGCGTCAGGGCGCCAACCGTATCGTGGTTGAGCTGCCGGGCGTGCAGGACACTGCCGAAGCCAAGCGTATCCTCGGCAAAACGGCCAACCTTGAGTTCCGTCTGGCGGCAGAGCCGGGCGCTTCGAAAGCCACCTCCGAGACGTTCGAGTTCCGTGAAGGCAATCGTCCTCCGGCGCAGATCGAGCGTGGTCTGATCATCACCGGTGATCAGGTCACTGACGCCAAGGCCGGTTTCGGCGAACACGGTACGCCTGAGGTGAACATCCGTCTGGATGGTCATGGTGGCGAACTGATGAGCCGCGCGACCCGTTCGAACGTCGGTCGCAGCATGGCAGTGATCTTCATCGAGCAGCGTCCGGTCACCACTTACACCAAGCAAGTGGTTGGTGGCGTCGAGAAAGACGTACCGGTGCAGACCTTCAAGGAAGAGAAGAAGATCATCAGCCTGGCGACCATTCAGTCGCCGCTGGGGGCTCAGTTCCGCATCACTGGCCTGAACGGTCAGGGCGAGTCGTCCGAACTGGCGCTGCTGTTGCGTGCCGGTGGTCTGGCGGCGCCGATGTATTTCGCTGAAGAGCGCACCATCGGTCCGAGCCTGGGTGCTGACAACATCACCAAAGGTATCGATGCATCGCTGTGGGGCATGCTGTTTGTCTCGCTGTTCATCATCGCCATCTATCGCTTCTTCGGCATCATCGCCACTGTCGCTCTGGGCGTGAACATGGTGTTGCTGCTGGCGCTGATGTCGCTGCTGGGGGCAACGCTGACCCTGCCGGGTATCGCCGGTATCGTCTTGACCATGGGTATGGCGGTCGACGCCAACGTGCTGATCTTCTCGCGGATTCGCGAAGAGATTGCCGCCGGGATGACCGTGCAGCGTGCAATCAGCGAAGGCTTCGGCCGGGCATTCACCGCGATTCTCGACGCCAACCTGACAACCTTGTTGGTCGGCGGGATTCTCTTTGCCATGGGCACAGGCCCGGTCAAAGGCTTCGCAGTGACCATGTCCCTCGGGATCTTTACCTCGATGTTCACGGCCATCATGGTGACCCGCGCGATGGTCAACCTGATCTTCGGCGGTCGTGACTTCAAGAAGTTGTGGATTTAAGGGGCTGCCATGTTACGTACAATCAACTTCATGGGCGTTCGCAACGTTGCGTTCGGCGTCACATTGTTCCTTACCGTGCTGGCCTTGTTCAGTGTCGCCACCAAGGGCATGAACTGGGGTCTGGACTTTACCGGCGGTACGCTCATCGAGCTGACCTACGAGCGTCCGGCCGATGTCACCAAGGTGCGCGAGCAACTGGTGGAGTCGGGTTACCACGAAGCTATCGTGCAGAGCTTCGGTGCAACCACTGATCTGCTGGTGCGTATGCCTGGCGAAGACCCGCAACTGGGTCATCAGGTAGCCGATGCTCTGCAGAAGGTCGGCGGCGACAACCCGGCGACGGTCAAGCGTGTCGAGTTCGTCGGCCCGCAGGTCGGTGAAGAGCTGCGCGACCAGGGCGGCCTCGGCATGCTGCTGGCGCTCGGCGGCATTCTGCTTTACCTGGCTTTCCGCTTTCAGTGGAAGTTCGCGGTCGGCGCCATTGTTTCGCTGATCCACGACGTGATCGTGACCATCGGTATTCTGTCGTTCTTCCAGGTCACCTTCGACCTGACGGTGCTGGCGGCGGTACTGGCGATCATTGGTTACTCGCTGAACGACACCATCGTGGTATTCGACCGGGTTCGTGAGAACTTCCGTGTGCTGCGCAAGGCTTCGTTGATCGAGAACATCAACATCTCGACCACTCAGACTTTGCTGCGCACCATGGCGACGTCGATCTCCACGTTGTTGGCGATCTCGGCTCTGCTGTTCTTTGGTGGTGACAACCTGTTCGGCTTCTCCATTGCCCTGTTTATCGGTGTTCTGGCGGGTACTTACTCGTCGATCTACATCGCTAACGTGGTGTTGATCTGGCTGGATCTGACCACTGAAGACCTGATTCCACCCGCTAACACCGACAAGGAAATCGACGACCGTCCATAACGGCCATCGTTTTCCCGGTTGTCAGCCAAAAAAGGCGCGAGTTGAACTCGCGCCTTTTTTTATGCTCCAAGGCTGGGATAAGCGCGGGCCCGACCCGCATGTGATGGTCAGGAGGTTCATGTGAACAAGTCGTTACTGGTTGGTGCGGTATTGGGTGCTGTCGGTGTAACAGCCGGGGGTGCTGTTGCCACCTACAGCCTGGTTAAAAGCGGCCCTGAGTATGCGCAAGTGCTGGCCGTTGAGCCGGTTAAAACACAGATCAAGACGCCACGTGAAGTTTGCAAGGATGTAACCGTGACCCGGCAGGCGCCGGTCAAGGACCAACACCAGATCCTCGGCACCGCTATCGGTGCGGTAGCGGGCGGTTTGCTGGGTAACCAGGTGGGGGGTGGCACCGGCAAGAAGATTGCCACGGTGGCAGGTGCGGTTGGCGGCGGTTATGCCGGCAACAAGGTGCAGGAAGGTATGCAAAACCGTGACACCTACACCACCACGCAAACGCGCTGCAACACAGTGAATGACATCAGTGACAAGGTTGTTGGTTACGACGTGCGTTATTCGCTGGATGGCAAGGAGGGCAAGGTGCGGATGGATCGCGATCCGGGCAACCAGATTCCGGTCGACAAGGAAGGTAAATTGATTCTGTCGCAGAATGGGTCGGGCCAATAATCGTTCGATCGTTTGAGATGAAGCACCCTGCGGGGTGCTTTTTTGTGTTCGTGATTCAAGTCGCGCGGTAAATCCCGTGTGGGGGGAGCTTGCTCGCGAATGCTGCTTAATATTCAAAGTGGATGCTGAATGACTCACCGCTCTCGCGAGCAAGCCTGCTCTCACATTGGGTCTATGGTGTGTCGGAAGGTCTAAATCATGGGCATAAAAAAAGCACCCCGAACAGACTGTGTGAAAACACACTGATGAAGGCCCAACAAAACGCCCCGACTTGTTCGGGGCGTTTGTTTTTGTGCGGGCAACAGACGAAAAAAGGCCTTTCAGCCCATTAGCGCCATCAACTGGCGGG
>NZ_CAXAON010000056.1:0-14420 GCF_963970495.1 Pseudomonas sp. EA_65y_Pfl2_P78
TTGGGATAAGAGCTTCGTTGGCGCATGAAAATCCTGGCGATTAAGGGCGATGGTGTCCGCTTAAAAATACGCGGACACCATCGCCCTTAATGCTGGAGTTTTGAAGGTGACTTGGCCAGACGCTTACAAACGTCAACGTCGTGAGACGTCCTAACACCTTCAATCGATACATTAGTCTTAGCAGATACGCCTAACATCCGGAAGTGCTCCGCTATCTGTTCCTGAAAATCGTACCACTGCTTCGGATTCGTCATATTCGCTCGGGTGCATAGATTCGAGACTGGATTATTGAGTGTCGCTTGAAATCTTTCGTAGGAGGGAGATCGCTGCGCTTATACCCGTATGTGACAAGCTGAAGTATAGCTTCTCGTTTTGGTTAAACGCCTCAAAATGAGGGCTAAAACGCTGGTTGAAAAATCTGCTAACGTTGTTCTTATCCATGGGGAGATACTTATCTCCTTTCATCCTCAATCCTGGAATATTAGATTCGGCATTTCTCGCGATTTGCGTAGTTGTGAGAGGAAGAAGCCCATTTTTATGATCCATTAGCATCGATATAAGAAGCGCCTGCTCAAGTGGAAGAAACTCCACTATTTTAGAAATATCGCAATTAAATGGTATCAGATGAGAGTCATCAGTGAGAAACCGAAGCGTCATTCTTATGTAAGAGAATATGCTCTTCTCGTTTTGTATTGTTTTAGATTGTGCACGAATCGCATCGAGCCCCATTGCATTCTGCGCATCATTTTTTGTGCGAAATTCAGGTAAACTAATAGGCGCATCAGCACGATTTCTTTTACGGTTGCGTTGGTATCTAGTTTCAAGACTGCTATCTATGTAAAGTGTCTCAATACTAATACCTGAAAGCTCAGCCTCTAAGATCTTAATCTCTTCAGGGGAGCGAAACCCTGTAATTACAATGCCCGTTGTCGGCATATTTTTGAGGTAAGCGGCAATCTGACGGGCTACAATTCCCGGGTCTTTTTTTAAGGCATCTATGGCAAAATTCTGAATCTTCATCGTGGTCGTGTATCCATGCCTAGAATACAGAGCGCACCTCATAAAATCACTCGCCTCTATGTGTTGGTAAGCATGAAAGCGTGTGAGGGATGATGCCAAAACAGTTTTACCCGCGCATGTAGCACCGCAGATTATGTAGTTTCTTCTTGGGAAAAGCTCTCCCTGTAAAGGCTTTATCTGTGACTGTCTAGTATCAAGCAGATCCTTTTTTTTCAGAAAGGAGATCAACTTGCGCAAAGCTAGATTTCTAAAATCGTACTTCAGACTGGAGCTGACTGACAGCTGGCTTATAGGCTTTTTTGCCCCCTTGGGAACAAACCATTTATTGAATGTTTTATTGTCTAACCATGGATATACTTTATTTGTCTTGAAAGAGGCCTCTTCGTCAACAATAGTTCCAGCCACCTCACCTACAAATACCTTATATGTTTCCTCAGGCCTGTCACGCAGATGTGGCGGTAGATACAATACAATATCGGATCTGACCGTGACCCTTCTGTTGTTGCCTAGTAACTTCAGCTGTTGATCCAGGTCGGAGAATGTGGTCTCCCTCATCCAATATTTGACGTCTACGCCAGGAAACTCTTTGCCTTTGCTAAGAGCTTCGATGGCGATTGACGTATCTTCAATAAAAAAAATGCGATGCTGATGTTTTGATGCATACCTTGCTAGAAGGCTAGTGTTTTCGTTGTCAGTATTGAAAGCTATATTGGGCTGAAGAGGTTGGTCACCTCCTCCAGCGTTTTTTGCTAGCTTGAGGTTTGCGCTCTGAATGCTCTCTTTTAATAGCTCGTCCCGATCTTCGATACGCGGCTCATAGTATGGTTTCCCATAGTTAGGAGGCGGTAAGAGCATGATTGGGTGCTCGCGAAGCAAATACTCAAAGTGCGCTATTTTCGTTAGGTTTGAGGACAGAAAGAAAAGTTTAATCAATTTCTAAAGTCCTCCCTGAATTGTTGGGAAAGCATTTTGTCAGCCAGTAGTCACTTGCTAGGTTAAGGCTAGCGAGTACTGCATCAAGGTCATCAGACATGAAGTAGATAGCTGGACCTAAGCTAGAGAGACCAACGCATTTGGCTCCTGCTCCGTGCAGAGCTTTCCTCAGTTCAGCAAGGGAGTCCACCTGCGCACGCCATTCTGCCTCTTTCCATTCAATTCCCTGTATAGCGTTAACTGCCGAACAGAATGTGTCGAAATCCGACTCAATCGCGCTGCACGCCATCCCTGAGAGAGCATGATATATTGATTGCTGAACGGAAAGAGGATCTACAGGGCAAGTTCTGTTGAAAAAATTAATTTCCTCCTCTGCCGAAATTCTATAAGCTTTCGGTGCGACAATAATGCCAATCTGCCAACTGATCGGCAAAGGAAGACTCAGTATTTGGGTCGGTAAGATGGATGGGCCTTGCCTCGCGGCAGATGGGGCTAACGGTAAACTGGTAGATCTAACCCCGAGATCTATACTCATACCTCCACTGAAATAGGTATTAACTCCTACTCCAGAAGTTCCACCTCTCCCAGATGCTAATATAATCTGCCTTATATCAGCATTGACGTTGTTGAAGCGGTATGCAGCCTCGACGCAAGCTAATCGGGTGGATGTGCCAGTGCCAAATCCACTGTGCGGCGCCGGGCCGGATAAAAATGTTAGAGAGAACTTCTGTGCATACGCACGCGATGCATATAGCTGTTCTAAGAAAGCTATCAAAGAACCGATTTCTCGATCGGAGTAACCAGTTGCTCGATTGTCGATTATTTTAAAATTATTGCATGCAGCGAACTCGATTATTGTATCCAGTCCAGCTATGCAAAACCCAATACCTCCGTTTTGTCGGTACCCGCTATTGCTCATATCAAATAAATTGACATGAATGCGCCCAGGAGCTGTGATTTTTATTTTATTAAACATGATTGGGCGAGGAATTGTTTATTGTTTCGTTAATATACTGGAGGTATGGTTTTATATAGCGACCATCCTTATGGAATTTTATCGCCGGGGTATCCCTGCTCGGGATGTTTTTGAATATCGGACCAACTATGCAGTATGAGCCTGCGAGAAAAATACTGTGTGAAGGCTCGAAGTCATAATAGCGAATTTTAAAGTTTGAAGGGTACTGCGCTTCGATAGCTTGCGCCTTGGGGAGAGTTTTATTATTGAAATCTGAGAGATTCGGCTCAACAAGATATCTCACCTTAGGCAGAAGCAGAGTCACGTCGACATTTCGCGCCATTGCTTCCAGAAGGTCCTGTGATTGGCCATTTGTAGGGTTGGCGAAGTCATCAAGTAACCTGTTGCACGTGACGCCTACCACAACAATTTTATCTCCGACTTCCGTCTGCTTTATGAGTTTTCGGTAGTATTCTGCATCTTTTCTGTTCGGCAGAAACTCATCTAAGCCATGTTTTTTGTATTCGGCCAGGGTGTTTTGCTCAATGTACTGTGTGAAAAATTGAATCGCCGCAATACCTAAGCCCGTCACGAGGCCGCTAAGAACACCGATGTACCGAGCGTCGGCATTTGCATCTGTATAGTAGAGCATGGCGCTTATAGCTAGAGCAATTAATACTAATGCCATGAAGTACAAAAGAGGTGCTTGTACTACAAATCTCAATTTCGACATTTCCATTACGATCTCCCTATTAGAATAATTTCCTTTTTTGTTTTTTTACTCAGTGCATGGGGCATGTCATGTTCAAGCAAAGCAGTATGCTTGAATGTAGCTGAGAAAAAGCTCTTAATATCTTGCACATCAGGATATGCGTCGTGGACGTAAGAGAGGCAGACTGTAGAGTTCTTATGCTTCTCGATCAGCGTAAATAGATGGTCTTTAAATTGCTTCTTGCTCGTCCATTTACACATATCCTCTGGGCTTGAGATTGGTCGGTTAATCTTCGCTAAATCAATCTTGTCCTTCCATTGTCCTGGATTACATAGCCCCTCAAGAAAGTGATATCTATCCATGTAGGTTATGTCTTGCTTTTTCAGCGGTATATATGGCGGGTCAAGGTAGACAAAGTCAAAGCCCGATGGGATCGCAATGGCGTCAGTGCAGGGCAGAATGACTGGGCCGTATCTGGCGGGTTGTCGTGCTTTGATTATTTCGCCCAGTGCTCGGCGAATAAGAACCGAAAATGGTCTTTCCCAAGTCGCCCAGTTGCCGAACTTGGTGTCTCTAGTGTTGTTTTCTCTCAGATGTAAGTTCTTGCGATGGAAAAGATTAAACGGCCGCTTTTGCAAACACGCCTGCATCAGACAATATAATATTTCACACTTTTTAAGTGTGTTCTCGATTTTGCCCAGCTCGTCGATAGCGCCATCAAGCCAGTTGTTTTCTTCGGAAGTATAATAAATCCCATGAAAGTACTCAGATACAAATCCATGTACGGGGATAATTTTCGAGAAAAAATCTTCTAGATCTTCTTGAGTCGTAAGACACGGTTGGTTAGAAAGTAGAGCAGTTGCAGTAACTCGATTTGACTCCAATATGTCATTGTACGTGACCTGTTTGCCTAAATTTTTTAGAGCTAAGGACACCGTGGATGTTCCTCCAAAAATATCAAGCGCTGTTTGGAACTCATATTGTTGGAATTCACTAACCATCCAGCCGATAAGTCTACGTTTACTGCCGTAATACCTAGTCAATGGCAGATACGCCTTATCATGCTCTATATCTGAGTCCAGTTTAGCCTTGATTTTAGGGATGTCATTGCAAGGCAAATCTTCGCCTATGGTCAGGGAAGGTGGAGCATTGGGCCCTCCGCGCAACGACAAGGCCTCTCCATGGAGGACATCCTCGTGGTTCCCTCTGGAATCAGCGTTGAACATTCGGTGCTCCAATCATGCCAAATTTTCTCCATCGCCCGAATGGTGACTCGTTTCGATATTTAATAACCATTGAGAATCGAAGCTTGTTAATTAAGTCAGTAGCGCGGATATGCCAATGCTCGTTCACGTCAGAATACTTCCAGCCCGTGGCCATACCCCTTGGGTAAGTGACCGGGCGCTTGAGAAATCACCCTTCCTGTTCTGGATCGCGAATGACTCATCGCCACATCATCGCTTTTTGCGTTTGAGATTGCCACAGATCAACCACTGGCCGTCTTGGGGGATTGGCTCTCGCGGAGCGGGCTTGTTCCGCCAGAGCACCAGACCGTGGTCAGTTGAGAGATGGCTAGGGGCGATTCACTCCTACGTGAAATCCGAGCCCAAATACCTCTGCGACGATTCTAGATTTCAATCTCACACGTGTACTTTTTGCCCAAGGAACCCAAGGTCGACTTTTTCAACAGAATCGGCCGGTTTCTGCCATTTACCACTTTCAGCCTCGTATCAATCGTAACCTGTGTCCCGAGAGCGGCAGGAAGTTCACTCCTAATCAAAGATGAGAAGCAAGGGCGTAAAATCGATTACAAGCGACGGACCAGAGCGTGGATATCTGGCGGGAGTATTCCAACTAGTATTCCAATTAAAATAAAAAAATTAACTTAACGCTAATAATCAATGGCATAGGAGGCCAATTCAGATTACCCCGGCCCACCAACTCTCAACGACAAAGCCCGCCCCGTGCGGGCTTTGTCGTATCTGGGCATCTGATTCAAGCCAGTTTTTACGGTTTCCCAGCAACGCTTGCGCGGTGTTCTGCCGATCACACCTCAGCACAGTTTCAATAGCTCATCACCGACTCACTAGTGCAGCTTAGGTGCCAGGTTGGACTGGTATGCGGCGCCGGATCTATGCTTCGGGGCACAGAGGCAATTACCCGAAGGACGCTCATGAATATCTGGCTCGGTGCCGTACTGGCGGCCCTCGTTTCACTGACTGCCCACGCTGCCACCACCGACAGCACGCCTAGGATCCAGCAGGTCGTCTACAAAAGCGGCCATGGCAGCGTGCAGTTCAAACAATCGATCAAGGGCTACAAGACGGCGCAGTACAGGCTCAATGCCAAGGCTGGGCAGCTCCTGACGGTGGACTTCAAGCCCTCCAACACCTCCGCCTACTTCAACATCACTGCCAAAGGCTCTGATTACGCACTGTTCAACGGCTCGATGATGGGCAAACACTTTCTCGGCTCGTTACCCGCCGATGGCGAATACACGGTGCAGGTCTATCTCATGCGCAATGCCGCTCGGCGCAATGAAGTGGCCGACTACAACCTCTCGCTGATTATCGCCAACGGCGACGCTGTGGATAACCACGCGCCCTTTGACCAGAACCTGGCGTTGCAGGGCATCCACTTTCATGTGCAGGCGACTACTGTCGACGGCAAACCCACGTTGCGCATCGAACCCAAGGGGCTGGAAATCGACAACTCGGCGATGACCCGACCGCTTAACGGCGAGATCGTCCGTGCCGAAGTCGCCGACCTCAATAACGACGGCTCACCTGAGATCTACGTTTTTACGCGCGCCTCCGGTCGTGGCATGCCGGGAGAATTGATTGCCTACTCGGCCAACCATAAAAAATCCCTGAGCGATATTTACCTGCCGCCAGTCAGCGACAATCCGAATACCGCCGAGGGGTATCAGGGAGAGGATTCATTTTCTGTGGTGGAGAACTGGCTGGTACGGCGGTTTCCGCTCTACGACAGCGCCGACGCCAACGCGGGGCGGACAGGAAAAATGCGCCAGGTTCAGTACACGTTGGACGCTGGCGAGGCGGGCTGGATTTTACGGGAAGATAAAGTTACCGAGCGCTGACAGGCATACGGGAAGGTTCTTACACGCAACCTCGCTTCCTACATTTCGCATCCTAGGAAATTTCCCTCAATACGCGTCGACTTTCATGAACTGGTGAACAGGTTTTCAGGGGATTACCCTCCACGATTGCTGCCATCCAGCGGACGGTTTGACAGCCGCAACCGCAGAGATTGTTCATTCCACGGAGCTACGTCATGAAAAAAATCACCCGACTTACGCTTGTTGGACCGGTATCTGCCGAGGCGCAAACAGCCGGCCTGAAACCGCAACCCAACGCCACCAGCTCGAACCGATGCAATCCCCGCCGCACCATCCCCCTCAAGCAGATGCTCAGCGTACGTGACGACGTCGACACGACAACCCTGCTGGCGCATGCCAGTGACCTCCTTGAGTCCCTTGCGGTCATCAGCGCCAACTTTGCTGATGAGTTCGACGGTTCCCAGCGCCATGTTGCGGTGGCTATAAAGCAACTGAGTGCATTGGCCGAAATCGTGATCTGTCGGGTGCGGGACAATCTTGATCCCCGTCGATCGTGCGCCACCCCCGACCCTGAAGTTCGCCACTGACGGGCAAAACCTGCACCGGCCTCGTTGTCGACCTGTGTTTTATCGACCGGTGGAACGACATCGAGACAGCGCCTCGAGATGAATTTTTCTTCACTGCTGCCGCTGCGCCAAACCGGTACAGTCCACTCGCTCATTCAAGAAACTACGGTTCGCCCGCACTCTCCCGCGGGCTTTTTTTTGCCTGGCGTTTACGCTCCCTTTGCCACCATCGCTTGCCGTACTCCAGGTTATTGCGCGAACCTGCCAGCAGACTTCTCGCCAACCGGAGCTCCCGATGTCGCTGCTGACCTTGCCCTGCCAACGCCTGACGCTGGCCATCCTTGCCCCGGATCAGGCGGCATTGGAAAGTGATTTCTACCAGCGCAATCAACGCCATCTCGCGGCGTGGTCGCCGATCCGGACCACCGATTACTTCTCCACCGAACAGATTCGCCGCCGCCTCGACATTCAGGCCAGCGCGTTTGAAGCGGGACTGGCGATGCATTTCGCCCTGCTGACACCCGACGACCAGCAGATGATCGGTGCCTGCAATTTCAGCGGGATTATTCGCGGTGCGTTTCAGGCGTGTTATCTGGGTTATCACATCGACGAAGCGCATCAGGGCCAGGGCTTGATGCAGGAAGCGCTGGAGGCGGCCATCGCTTACATGTTCGAGACGCAGAACCTGCACCGGATCATGGCCAACTACATTCCTGGCAACGATCGCAGTGCACGCTTGCTGGAGCGACTGGGGTTTGAGCGTGAAGGCTACGCCAAGGCGTACCTGAACATTGCCGGACGCTGGCAGGATCATGTGCTGACGGCGTTGGTCAATCCGGCCTTCGAAGCGCCGGATCAGCGCTGGTCACGACGCTTGGCGTGAAATAAACGCTGACGTTCACAATTTGTTAAGCATTGGCGACGTATGCTCAGGTTTCCCGCCCCTTCCGGTTGCCTGAAACCCATGTCGCGTGCCGCCACTTCGCTGTTTCTGCTTGCCGCCCTGCTGTTTTTCTTCGCGCTGGGTAACCATCAATTGCAAGGCTCCACCGAGGCTCGCGTCGCGGGGATCGCCATGGAGATGCACCTGGACAATGACTGGGTAACCCCACGTCTGTTCGGCGAACCGTTTCTGGAAAAACCGCCCCTGAGTTTGTGGCTGGACGCTGGCGCCATGCGCGTGTTCGGTGTTTCGCCGTGGGCGGTGCGATTGGCGTCAGCGGTTGCCGGGTTGCTCAGCGTGATGTTGCTGTACGGCATGTTGCGTCGCTTCGAACGGCCAAAAATGGTCGCCTGGACAGCAGGAATTCTCCTGGCAACCATGGCCAGTTACTGGAGCAACGTGCGCGGCGTTGGCGAAGATGCCCTGCTCGCGCTCGGCGTGACCACGGCGTTGCTGGCGTTTTTCCAGGGGCAACGCGCATCGAGCGTAGGCAATGCGTTGCTGTTTATCGTCGGGATTGCCATCGCCACATTGAGTAAAGGCGTGCTCGGGCTGGCGATGCCGGGGGTAGTGATTTTCGCTTATCTGCTGGCCGACAACCTAATGGACAAGCGCTTGAAGGTCGGCGACTGGCTAAGGCCCGGGTTGCTCACGGTAATCGGGCTGATTCCGCTGCTGATCTGGCTGGCCGTACTCTATCAGCACAGCGGCGTGCAAGCGCTCAAGGAAGTGCTGCTGACCAACAGTGTCGGACGCTTCAGCGGATCGTTCGTCGAGGCCGGGCACTACGAACCGTTCTATTACTACCTGGCCAAACTGCCCGAAGCCTTCCTGCCGTGGAACATTCTGGTGTACCTGGGGCTGTGGCATGTGCGTAAAGAGCTGAAGGCCAATCGTTACCTGCTGTTTTTCAGCCTTTGGATCATCGTGCAATTCATCATGCTGAGCCTGGCATCGAGCAAGCGCACGGTGTACCTGATGTCGATGACACCGGCTGCTGCGGTGATTGCTGCGGAATACGCAGGCGTGCTGTTTGAGCGATTGAAACGGCACGAAACTGCCACCGGGTTCGTCGGAAAAATCGCCCGTCATCGTCAGACACTGGCAATGAGCATCCTCACGCTGGTGATCGTCAGTTACCTGGGCGCAGCGCAATGGGCACTCCCCCACGCGGATAAAAAACTCTCTTTCCTGCCGCTGACCGCACACATTCAGACGCTGCAGGCCGAAGGGCATCAGATCGCCCTGTTTCAGGCCAATGAACGTCTGGGTGGCGCTACCGTGTTCTACACCCAACGCGTGCTCAAGGGGCTGGATACCGATGCACAGTTGAGAGACTTCCTCGCCGCCTCTTCCTCCCACGTCGCCATAATGGCGGCAGACCGCGAACCCGCTGCGCCGTTGAAAGTGCTCAAGACGTTGATGGTCGCAAAGCAGGCGTACTACTTCGTCGGGTATTGAACTAGCGGGAGTACAAACAAGAAACCCGCCAGTAAAAGGCGGGTTTTCTGTAGCAATCGCAAAAACTCAGACAGACGCTTCTGGCTGCGAGCTAAAGGCCTGAGACTGCTTGTCCAGCACCGGCAACGCCAGCCGTGCCCCCCCATAAAACGCCAGCGCCGTCAGCAAACACGCCAACCACACGAAGATTCCAGCCCAGAACGTGTGGGACATGTAGTGCCAGCCCTGCAGAACCCGCGTCGTGCCGTAGACGAAACCGAGCAACAATGAACCCCACAGCAAGGCACTGGAAAAACGCCACTGATAGCGACGCGCTACGAAATACAACGCCAGCATGGTGAAACCACCGGACGCATGGCCGCCCGGCCAGCAACGCCCACTACCCGCTTCATGGAACAGCTGGAAATTGCTGTACCACTCGATATGGGCCATTTTTCCGCCATACAACGTCGTCTCGATCGGGCAGTAAACACTGGTGTGCGACTTGAGGAAATGGATCACGCCCGTACACACCGCGAAAGCCACCACCACAAACAGAAAGTCCCGACGGTGATCAGCGGTGAATCGCAGCACGGGAGCGACTTTGCTGCGCTCCAGAAACGCGCCAAGTCGAGGACGCTTCTGTGCATTGACCAACGGCCAGACCACCGACAGCAGCGCGCCGATCAGGGCGATTTCCGCCGTCCAGTTGGGAATGATCCGCGCCCATTTGTGCGTCAGTTTTTCGAAGAAGTGAATCTTGTCGAGCGGGAAGCTCTGAGTCAGTGGATCAAACAACAGATTGCTGAAGGCGATGTCGATTTTGGTCATGTCGAACATCAGGAACACCAGCGCCGCGCAGGCAAGCGGAATGCCGAAGTTATAAACGTAGAAGCGGGATTTCATCGGGTATTCACCGTGCGCCAGTCGGAAGCCTCAATAAAGCCGAGCATTTTCGGAGCCGCCGGGCTGGCAGCGGAAACAAACAGTGAAGCGCCGTAACCCAGGTTGGATGTCGGCACTTTCAGATCTTTTTCCAATTGCCCCATGCACTCGCTGTGGGTCACCAGAATCAGGTTACGACCGGGGATCTTGTGGGAAAGCGCGTCCTGCAACATGTGCCCCTTGCAGTTCATCAACCAGTCTTCGCCACTGGCGGCCCGATTGAACATGTAACCGGCCGTCTGCACGGTGCGCAGCGACGGGCTGTTGTAGATGTCGGCGTTGTTCAGGCCCAGTTGTTCGAACTGTGCACCGACACTGACGGCGGCACTGCGCGAACGGTCGGTGATGCCGTCATGGCCGATCAGGCACGGCGCACTGGAGTGATCGCAGCGCTCGACGTGGCGCACCAGCACGATCATGTCGCCCTTGGCCCACCCCGCCGCCAACGCCTTCGCACCGGCCACGTTGCCGTGGGCCAGATCCGGCACCGACGCCGGTGCCAGCAACCAAAGGGTCAGTGGAATCACCAACACCGAGGCCGCCAATACGACCCAAGTGTTTCGAAAACGCGCCAAACCGCTCAGATCAATCGAGCGCTTGGCGCCGAACAGACTCAGTCTCAGTTCCACAAAAACCGCCTCGCCAGCCAGCATCACTTGTCATTCGATGCGGCGAAGCTACAGACGCCCGTGTGGGCAGCCAGTGAAACCCATGTGAAAAAAGTCTTGGGATCGGCTTGTTACAAATTCTGTCGGACAAAATCCTTTCAGCTCTCGGATTTACGGCCGATACACACCTGCTACACCCTTGCTGGCTCAAAAAAACAACAATCTTCCAGCCTAACCGACGATCAAGAAACCCAACGTTTCTGGAGGAATTGTGATGAATAGCTGGTTCGGTAACATCAGCGTGAACCTGAAATTGGGATTGGGCTTCGGCCTTGTCCTGGCACTGACCTGCGTACTGGCCCTGACCGGCTGGACCAGCCTGGGCAGCCTGATTGACCGCAGTAACTGGATGAGCGACATCACCCAGCTCAACGCCGGCCTGACCAAACTGCGCGTGGTGCGCCTGCAATACATGCTGACCAACGGCGACGAGACCGCCGCGCAGAATGTGCAGACCACCCTCGACGGTTTCGCCGCACAACAGCAACAACTGATCAGCAGCTTCAAAAGCCCGGAAAACGTCAAACTGCTCAAGGAGCAGGCCGCGACCATCGCCGAGTACCAGACGTCGCTCAACAAAATGCGCAACGCCTACCGCACCGGTAACACCGCGCGCGAGACCATGGGCGCTAACGCCCAGACCGCTTACAGCCTGATTGAAGCGATCAGCACCCGCGTCCACCAGATGGCGATGAGCGAACAGCGTTTCGACCAGTTCCAGGCCATCACTTTCGCCAAGGAAGCGTTCATCCTCGCGCGCTACGAAGTGCGTGGCTACACCGCCACCACCAACGCCGAAACCGAGCAGAAAGCCATCGGCCAACTCGACGCGGCCATCGCCAGCCTCAAGCCACTGAATGTGCATTTCGGCGATACCCAGCAAGATGCCTTGCGTCAGCTGGAAACGGCGCTGATCAACTATCGCAGCGCGCTGATGGCCTACAAGTCCGCCAACAGCGAAGCCGTGCAGGCACGCAAGGAAATGACCGATCAGGGCAGCACTATCGTGAACCTGAGCGAGCAGTTGTATCAGATCCAGCTTGATCGCCGCGACGCCGAAAGCGCCCAGGCCCGCACCCTGCAACTGATCAGCACCCTGCTGGCTCTGCTGGTGGGCATCATTGCCGCCGTGATCATCACCCGTCAGATCACCCGCCCGCTGCAAGACACCCTTGCCGTGGTCGAGCGCATCGCCAGCGGCGACCTGTCGCAAAACGTGGTCGTCACCCGCCGCGACGAACTCGGTGTACTGCAACAAGGCATCGCCCGCATGGGCGTGACCTTGCGCGACCTGATCAGCGGCATCCGTGACGGCGTCACCCAGATCGCCAGCGCCGCCGAAGAACTGTCGGCCGTGACCGAACAGACCAGCGCCGGTGTCAACAGCCAGAAAGTGGAGACCGATCAGGTCGCCACTGCCATGCACGAGATGACCGCTACCGTGCAGGAAGTCGCGCGCAATGCCGAAGAAGCCTCACAAGCGGCCGCCGTTGCTGACGGCGAAGCCCGTGAAGGCGACAAGGTTGTGAATGAAGCCATCGCCCAGATCGAGCGTCTGGCCAGCGAAGTGGCGCGCTCCACCGAGGCCATGAGCGTGCTGCAACAGGAAAGCGACAAGATCGGCAGCGTCATGGACGTGATCAAAGCCGTGGCCGAACAGACCAACCTGCTGGCGCTCAACGCTGCCATCGAAGCGGCACGCGCCGGTGAAGCCGGTCGCGGTTTTGCCGTGGTGGCCGACGAAGTCCGTGGTTTGGCTCAGCGCACACAGAAATCCACCGAAGAAATCGAAGGCCTGGTCGCCGGCCTGCAGAACGGCACACAGCAAGTGTCCACCGTAATGAACAACAGCCGCGCGCTGACCGACAGCAGTGTTGCCCTGACCCGCAAGGCCGGCTCGTCCCTGGAAAACATCACCCGCACGGTGTCGAACATCCAGTCGATGAACCAGCAGATCGCCGCCGCTGCCGAACAGCAAAGCGCCGTGGCCGAAGAGATCAGCCGCAGCATCATCAACGTGCGCGACGTGTCCGAACAGACCGCAGCGGCGAGTGATGAGACCGCCGCCTCCAGCGTTGAACTGGCGCGGTTGGGTGGTCAGTTGCAGCAGATGGTCAGCCACTTCCGCGTCTGATTTCATCACCTGAATACCATCTACAACAAAGCCTTTGGCAACAAAGGCTTTGTTGTTCAGAACATCTAGTGCTTCGTTTTTATGTCCGTACCTACGCGCGACTGACTTTTATGTTACGACCTTCGAAGTCTCCTCCATCTAGATCATCAATAGCACTTTGGGCAGAGACGTCGTCTAAAAAAGTCACAAAACCAAACCCACGAGACCGCCCTGTTTCTATGTCCCTAATTATAATCGCGTCTTCAACCACGCCATAATTAATGAATACGCTTCTCAGCGAATCGTCCGTAGTATTAAACGAAAGGCCACCTATAAAAATTTTCACACTCATGGTTCGCACCTCTTGGCTTGCATATGTTAGTTCCACTCGCACGCCGAACATAACAATCCCGAAAAATTTTTACACCTGTAAGAAATACCAGGTTTTTAGACGAATTCAATCTAACCGTTATGCTGGAGTGGTATGAGGATTAGCACGAATAAAACAGCTTCAGTCTCGTATTCATAGATCCGCTACGTCACCTGTGCAAGAAGTGCCGCCGTATGGTCCTCGCGGTCTGCATATGCGCAGAGTTCATCAACAAGTTTCACATATCTTTGAAGTTCCCCCGCGTTTTTTAGCTGATCATGGCAAGCCGATAACGGAACGAACAAGCTAGTTATATTATTATCCAGACTGTTACTCACAAGTGAAGTACCGCTTTATGAAACACAAAACTATCGATTCAGCATCAACTAACACCCACTGGTTTCTGCATCTCGTCTATACATGAACTTTCCAACCATCAGACCGACATCTTAATCCTATCCTTTACACGTCAAGCTCATTTCTTTTCATTGACAACAAGTTCTAAAAACAAAGTCGTAAACGAAGCCATCGCGCAGATCGAGCGGTTGACCAGCGAAGTGGCGCGCTCCACCGAGGCCATGAGCGTGCTGCAACAGGAAAGCGACAAGATCGGCAGCGTCATGGACGTGATCAAAGCCGTGGCCGAACAGACCAACCTGCTGGCGCTCAACGCTGC
>NZ_CAXAON010000057.1:0-13944 GCF_963970495.1 Pseudomonas sp. EA_65y_Pfl2_P78
TCGACTTGGTCGACAACCGACAATTTAAAAGTCAGCGTGTAATCGCGTTGACTACGTTTTGCGCCCGTATCCATTGCCCCCTCCTGATAAGAAGCCAGAAGGTGTAAACCTTATTCAGGACGAGACATGATAGACAAAGAAGCCCGCCGCCCTGTTGGACGGCGGGCTTCTTTGTATCCGCTTGTCGACAAGTGCGAAACATTGGCATAGCTCTTGTATTGAATCTTGAGTACTAGGGAGGGAGGAGAACTTCAACAGTTCTGTCATAAACCTTGGATAACTTAGCCGCTCATTAACGGGGGGAGAGCGCCGAAATGAACGCCGAAGTGAACACAGTCAGAGCACGAACTTTGCGCCCCATGGCCGTCAACGGCAAATCGCTCCAGGTAGTCGCGCACTGGTTAAAATCCAATGGAACGCGTCAGATCAGGGAAGCTGATCCGCGCCGGATGATGATCGAGCGTTACCCCGCTGACCTGTTCAGCGAAGCAGAACTGGATGCGTTGTGGGCTGTGATGCAAGGATAAGAAAAACAACAGCGATGGGTAAAAGCGCTGCCGGGATGGCGGCGCTTTTTTATGGGCGTTGCAAAATCCAGTGTGAACACTGACAGGACGCCTTCGGGAGCAAGCCCCCTCTCACAGGGATTTGCGCTGATTTAGAAGCTGTAGGTGCCCGTCATCACCACGCTACGCGGCGCCCCCGGCTGGATTTGATATTGACTGGTGGCCGATGCGTAATACTCGCGATCAGTGATGTTGTTCAGCGCCGCGCGCAAATCCCAGTCCTTGAAGCGATAGCCGACCAGCGCATCCCAACGGCCATAGCCTGGCAGCACGGTGGTGTTGGCGTTATCGGCATAGCGCTGGCCAACCAGGGTCAGACCGGTTTCTCCGTACCAGCCCATCTCCGGTTTCCAGGTCAGGAAAAGACTACCGTTGTGCTTGGCGACGTTGTTGATGCGCTTGCCTTTGAGGCCGTTGTTGTCCTTCTCGATCTTCGCATCCTGCACACCAACGCCACCGCGCACATACCAGTTGCCGACGATCTTGCCGGTGGCGGTGAGCTCAATCCCGCGAGATCGTTGCAGGCCGGTCATGATGGTCAGGGTTGGATCGTTCGGATCGGTGGTGCGGCGGTTGTAGAGCTCCAGGTCATAGATCGCCAGGGTGGTGCTCAAACGGTCATCGAGCCAGTCACTCTTCACGCCGATTTCTTTCTGCCTGGTCAGCTCGGGGCTCAGGTCGTTGCTGTTACCGGCCGCGCCCGGCGTGATGCCGATCAGACCGCCGCCCACTGGCGAGAAGGTCTTGGACCACGAGGCGTAGAAGGAATGATCGTGCAGCGGCGTCCAGACCAGACCCACGCGCGGGCTGGTGCTGTGGCTGTCGCGGTCTTCGGACATGTTCTTGAGTTTGTTGGTCGACTCGATATCGAAGGTGTCGTAGCGCAGGCCGGCGAGCACTTGCCACTGATCGTTCAGGCGCAGTTGATCCTGCACGTACACCGCGCGGCTTTCGACGTCGGTGTGGCTACTGCTTGAGCGCTGCATCGCGCCGGTGTGGCGCCGGTCGCGATTGGGGTTGAACAGATCAAGCGCTGGCACGGCTTGCGCGCCCGGCGTCCGGCCGGTGGCCGCGTTATACAGCTTTGGATCGCGGCGCTGACTGCCGGTTTCGATACCCGTGAGCAGGCGATGCTCCAGGCCGAACGTGTCGAACGCGCCTTCCAGTTCCAGGTTGTTGTAGACGTTGCGAGTCGTCAGGTCCTGCTGCCAGTGCTGGCGCGTGACCTTGTGGGTCGCAGGCGTATATCCGGTGAGGTAGGTGTTGTCGAAATCACTGTCGAGCTTGAACACACCCAGGGTCTGGCGCAGTTGCCAGTTGTCGTTGAGTTCGTAAGTGAGTTTTGAACGCAAGGACTGCGTCTTGTCGTCGATGAAGTCGTGTTCGTTGCCGTAAGTCGTGTCGCGGCCCACCTCCGCCGGACGCCCGTTGACCCCCGGAATACCGCGATCCGGCGTGCGGTTGTAGCGGCTGTATTCGTACTGCACCAGCCAGTTCAGGTCGGGTGTCAGTTGCCAGCTCATCGACGGCGCGAACAGTTGACGGTTGCCGCTGACGCCGTCGCGGAAACTGTTTTCATCCATGTTGCCCATGTTCAGGCGCAGGCTGATGTTCTCGCTCGGATCGGCGCTGAGATCGGCGTACAAACTGCGCAGATCCTCGCTGCCGCCCTGGGCTTCGATGGTCGAGCGGCGGCCGGGCACCGGCATTTTGCTCACCCGGTTGACGATCCCGCCTTGGCTGCCTCGGCCGTACAGCACGGCGGCCGGGCCTTTGAGCACTTCAACCCGTTCGACGTTGTGCAGGTCGCGCTTGTACTGGCTGTCGTCACGAATGCCATCCAGATAGAAATCGTTGCTGGCGTCGAAGCCGCGAATGCGCAAACTGTCGAAGCGGGTATCGGCGCTGCTGCTGACGTTGGGCATGCCACTCAAGGCGTCGCCGATGTCGTGGGTGCCGTATTGGGCGACGTTCGAGGTTTTGATCGAGTCGATGGCCTGCGGCACATAGCGCACCGGCGTCGATGTGCGCGTCGCGGTGTTGCTGATGGTGACGCGCGGGTCATCCGCTTGCGCTTCAGCGCTGATGGCGGTGGCGGGCAGTTCAGTCGCCGAGTAGGCAAAACCGCTGGACAGGAAAGCAGAAAGCCCAAGGGTTACGGGCGTAAGACGAAACGGGGCAGGCATTGAAAAGCGCATCCGAAAGGTGGGAAGAATATCGAGCGCGCGAATGGTAATGCTTTGCATTTGCTTCCGTTAATTATTCCGAAGAAGTTCCCTGGTCTGATTGTTTCAATTTATGTCTATCTGGATACACCCGATCATTTGCACCATTCGCCCGATTCACGAAACAGTCTGAAAGCCATTCCGGCGTTTTTCTGCAACAGCTTGAGCACTAGTCTGCCGGCATCGATTTTTCCCACTTTCCTGCCGGAGCGCTCTGATGATCCTTCACTACATTTATGACCCGTTGTGCGGTTGGTGTTACGGCGCCAAACCGCTGGTGCAAGCGGCGCAACACGTGTTGCCGGTAATCGCCCATGCGGGCGGCATGATGAGCGGCACCAACCGCCAGCGCGTGACGCCACAGTTGCGCAATTACGTCATGCCCCACGACCGGCGCATCGCCGAATACACCGGGCAGCCGTTTGGCGAGGCGTATTTCGAAGGTTTGCTGCGCGATCACACCGCCGTTTTCGATTCGACGCCTCCGATTGCCGCCGTCCTGGCCGCAGAGGCCATCGACGCGCGTGGTTTGCAGATGCTCGGGCGGTTGCAGACAGCGCATTACGTGGAGGGGCGGCGAATTGCCGATCAATCCGTTCTCCTGGAACTGGCGGAGCAAATGGGATACGTCGGGGAACCCTTTCAGTCCAGGGTTGAATCGGTTGATACCGAGGCACACATAAAAGCCAGTCGTGGGTTGTTGGCCCAACTGGGAGGGCAGGGATTTCCGACTTTTGCGTTGGAACAGAACGGTCAATTTACCCTCATCGACATCAGTCCCTGGCTGGGCAAGCCGCAGGCTTTTGCCCAATGGTTGGGGGAGGCCATTGGCCGCGAAGGGGTTGGCGAGGCTTCAGCCTTCTGTGGACTGGACGGTTGCGCCTGATACGTGCGCGATTCACTGGCTGCAAGCATTTTCGAGCAACCAGTCAGCGGAAAATTTACGTTTCTTAGACGATTTTTGCCTATTTAAAGACGATTCTTGAAATTGACACATTGTTCCGGGCGCGGCTAGGATTCGCCCCAACGCCTGTGGCCAACCGCCATGACTCAAAAATAACAAGAAGGCCCGACACGACTTTATCGTGGGCGGGTCTTTTTGTTTCGGAGTGAAAAAAGAGCGCATGAGCGCCGTTTCAGCCGTTCGACACAGTGCGTTTCAACCCGTAATAAGGAAAACAAAATGTTGAACAAGCGAATCAGCCTGATCGCTCTGGGGATGTTGAGCGCCACGTCGGCCATGGCTAACGACCAGGCCGAGTCCAAGGGTTTTCAAGAAGACAGCAGCCTCAAAGTGCTGCTGCGCAATGCCTACATCAACCGTGATTACAAAGACGGTAACAAAGACAAAGCCGAGTGGGGCCAAGCGGCCATCGGTACGTTCTCGTCCGGTTTCACCCAAGGCACCGTCGGTGTTGGCGTTGACGCCTTCGGTCTTTACGCACTGCGTCTGGACGGCGGCAAGGGCCGCAGCGGCGCCGGTGGTATCGACTTTTTCAAACAGGGCGACAGCGGCAACGCGGCTGACGATCTGTCCAGGTTTGGTGCAGCGGTCAAATTCCGTGTGTCCAACACCGTACTGACCTACGGTGACCAGATGCCGGCCCTGCCGGTGTTGAACTACGACAACTCGCGTCTGCTGCCGGAAAGCTACACCGGTACCTTGATCACCTCTAAAGAGATCAAAGGCCTGGAGCTGAACGCCGGTCGTTTCACCGCCGAATCGCGCAAGAGCGCTGAAGGCCGTGACAGCGGTGGTCTGAAATCGATCAACGTACTGGGCGGTAGCTACCAGTTCACCGAACAGTTCAAGGCGGCGCTCTACGCATCCGACGTTGAAGACGTGTTGAAGAAACAATACGTGAACGCCAACTACGTGTTCCCGATCGACAAGGATCAGTCCCTGACCCTGGATTTCAACGGTTATCGCACCAAGCTGGACAACTCTTATGTCCGCGAAAACGGTGTAACCGGTGACGACAACAAGATCTGGAGCCTGGCAGCCACTTTCGCCACCGGTCCGCACTCGTTCACCGTGGCGCACCAGCGCTCCACCGGCGACAGCAACCTGGGCTACGCCTACGGCGGTTATCAGAAAGGTCAGGGTCGCGTCGGCGACGGTGGCAACACCATCTACCTGGCCAACTCCTACTGGTCGGACTTCAACGCTGAAGACGAACGCAGCTGGCAGTTGGGCTACGGCCTCGACTTCGGCGCCTTCGGCGTACCGGGTCTGAGCTACAACTTCGCGTACGTGCGTGGCGATAACATCACCACCTCCACCAGCGAAGGCGGCACCGAGCGCGAAATCTTCAACCAGTTCAAGTACGTCGTGCAAAGCGGCCCGGCCAAAGACCTGAGCGTGAAACTGCGCAGCTCGATCCTGCGTGTTTCGCAAAAATCCAGCGAGTACAACGTCAGCGGCAACGAAGTGCGTGTATTCGTCGATTACCCGATCAACATCTTCTGATGATCGAACAGGTGTAATACATCTGAGAAAAACCCCGACTGGTCGGGGTTTTTTTTCGACTGTTTCCCGGTGAAAACCAGAAAAAAACCGTGTTTTTGTCATGTGAAAGTTGTTTTTCAGCCACTTCAAACTTCGTTTCAAGCAGTGCTTTAAATGCCTGAAATTCTTTCTCATGGACGCAAATTCTCCACCTAATAGATTAGGCCGCTCAACGCAGCGGAGAATTTGGTAATGATCGTTTTGAACAGAGAAGTGGGCGAATCGCTACGGCGCGACAAATATGTCAACGTCCAGGGTGGTGACTTCAATCTCTACGGTCATTTTGCCGACTTCGTCAGACTGACCAAAAGTTGGGAAAACATGGAGCCTGACAGCTACTACGGTCAGGCCGAAGCCGGCATGCGTTACCGTCGTTACAGCGACTTTGAGTACAACCCCAAGACGCGCGAACTGAAGCAACTCGAGCATCGCGCCTACGTGCAGTCCAAGGAAAACAACGCTTATGTCGGCGGTTTGGTGCGCCACTTTCAGGATTTCTCTGATGAAGTCATCGAGTCGCCGGTGATGCGCAGCCTGATCGACACCGATTTCGAAGTGTACAAAAGCGTGTTGCCGGAAGAACTGCACGATGAAATCTGGCAGTGCCAGATCCATCAGATCCGCATCGAGATCAAACCCGGCAAACAACTGGAAATTACCCCCGAAGGGATTCACTGCGACGGTTATCCGTTCAGCGGTGTGCACTTCTGGGGGCGCAACAATGTCGAGGGTGCGGAAAGTCGTTTGTACGACATTCACGAGCATCAATTGGCGTCGACCACCTACCAGGAAATTCTCGACACCACTTACTTCCTCGACCGCGACATGCGCCACTACGTGACCCCGGCGCGCAACACGCACACCCATGCCATGGCGTACCGGCAGATTCTGGCGATTTCCTTCTCGCGGCCCGGGACCGCTTTCGACATTGTTCGCTAATCAGATCACCCCAATCGACGGCGTCGAGTGTTCGACGCCCGTGGTGCTGCGACGCGCCACGGCCAAGGATGCGCAACCCATGGAGCGCTTCTTCCGCCAGTTCGACGAAGTGTCGTTCTGCGAATGGCAGGACGCCAAATGTCTGCGCGGCGTGTTGATCCAGAAAACCACCACGGCCTATCTCGCCTTCGACGTGGCCGGCGAAATCGTCGGCGCGGTGTTGGGCGGCATGCTCGGCAGCCGCGGCACGATCAACCATCTGGCCGTCAGCCCGTGCTATCGCAGCCAGGGCGTCGGTCAACGTCTGGTTGAGGCGGCGTCGTCCGACATGAAGCGGGTCGGTGTGTTGCGGATGTTTCTGTTCGTCGACGATGCTAACCTCGCGGGCAAGCGTTTCTGGACTGCCCAGGGTTTTTGCGAGCCTCACGGCGAACGGACATTTGAGAGGGACCTATGAATGAAACGTCCGGCAGTGCGCCGCTGATGGTCAATCATCAGCCGTCGCGCACCTTTGCCGAAGCCAGTCCGGTGGTGGCCGGGTATTTCACGGTGTCGTTTGTATTCGGCTTGATGGCTGTGAATGCCGGGTTGCCCATGTGGCTGCCGGTGGCAATGTGCTTGTTTGTTTATGCCGGGGCTTCGCAGTTTGCGGCGTTGGCGTTGATCTCAAGCGGTGCGTCGCTGACCACCATTGTGCTGACCACGTTCCTGATCAACGCACGGCACATGCTGATGTCGGTGTACATGGCCAAGGCCCTGCGTGCCATGGGCCTCAGTCGCATGGAGCGCTGGTGTTACGCCGGTGGCCTGACCGACGAATCCTTTGCTTTTCACAGCGTGAAACTGGGCACCGGCGCACCGGTGAACGTGCGGTATCTGATTGGCTTCAACCTGTTTTGCCACACCTCGTGGGTGCTCGGAGGCCTGTTGGGAGCGGTGTGCGCGCAGTACGCGGCGCACCTGATCAAATACCAGCTCGATTACGCACTGACCGCAATGATGCTCTACGTGCTGGTGTCACTGTGCAACACCCGCAACAAACTCATCGCCGCCGCGGCGGCCGTGCTGTGCATGGGGGCACTGAGCCTGGTCAGCAGCTCGCCGTTTAATGTGTTTATCGCCACGTTTGTGGGCTGCGGAGTCGGTGTATGCCTGACCAAACGTTCCTGATTCTGGTGGTCGCGCTGATGATGGCCGTGACCTTCCTGCCACGCGCGCTGCCACTGCAAGTCAACACCGAGCACTGGCCGCCGTTTATTGCACGGGCGCTGGAATACTTGCCGGTGGCGATCGTCGCTGCGATCAGCCTGACACCCTTGTTGATCAAGGATCAGCACCTACAGCTCGATCGCCCGGAATTCTATGCCGCGATTCCGACGCTGTTATGTGCGTATTTCAGCAAAAACCTCTTTCTCAGTGTGGCGGTTGGCACGGCTGCGTACATTGCGCTCGGCTCGTTCATGTAGCGGTAGTGCGGCGACATCGCTCAACGCCTGGCTCGACAACTCAGGATTGTTCACCGCCAGGCGCACCTCGAGGAAATCCTCGAACCCGGGGAAAATCGTCAGGCCGTTTTTCTGCGCGGCCTCACGCGAGACCATGCCCACCGCGTCCATCTGCGTGATGAGCGACAGCGTCAGGGTTTCGCTGCACGAGTAGACCATGCGCTGTCCGTTCTCGTGATTGCCCAGACCGGCGTCGAGAAAACGCAAGAAGCTGTGGGAATACGGACAGTCTTCCGCAGGACGCACCTGAAACTTGTCCCCCAGCAACGTCAGCGGATCATTCTCCTGGCCGCAATGTGCCCCGACCACCTGCACCTGCACCTCGGGCAGGACGATGCTCGGCAAACCCGGTCGCTGCGGGCCAATCAGCACGGCGAGGTCAAAGTCCTCATTTTTCAGCTTGCTGAGGTTTTCCATCGACTCGGCGTAGCTGAACTCCATCTGATAATCGGGAAACACCTCAATCAGGCGCCCGATCATTCGCCGGTTGAAGTCCGGCGACAACGTGTTGTTCAACGCGACCTTCAACGTACGCTGCCCCGGCACTTTCAGAGCCTCGACTTTATCTTCCATCTGTCGCGTGGCAATCAGCACTCTGTCCATATACGGCGTCAGCTCAGTGCCTTGCGGCGTCAGCGTCAGCCCTTTGTTGGAACGACGAAACAAGCGGAAACCGAACTGCTCTTCGACCTTGTTCAACTGCGCGGCCAACGCCTGCACAGTCAGGCACGAATGCTCGGCTGCGGCCGACAAAGAGCCGGTCTGCACGATGCGCATGAGGTTGCGTAAGGTTCTGCTATCCATGGGTAATGCCCTCTAAAGTGGGCTGGGTATTGTTGTTTACGAGACTGCCGGTCCGGCGTCTTATGCCGGCTATATTCCAGCACCTGAGCATAGTTGTCGCGGGTTTAGTAGCGAATTGATGTCTCCACCGATGGCTGGAGGCTGACACAGGATCGGGGTTTTTGGTGACGTTGGGGTGATGAAGGTCAAAAAAAGCTGACTCGGAATAACAATTCTTGGCTCTTTCGAGGATTTGATAAAAGAGACGAATTGATTCATTTGCGGATTAATAGATAAAAAATATCCATACCTGTACTAGGCTGGATCGTATGTGACCCATCAATGGAGGCGACCGTGCCTACCTCATCCCCAGTCCTCACCCCGCGCGAACAACTCGACGTCCCCAAAGCCGGGCGTGTTGCGTTGAAGTTCTTCTTCAACCTCATGGAGCGCTGGGGTTGCAACGCCGAGCAGCAGCGCACACTGCTGGGGGGCGTCGGCAACACCACGTTCTACAAGTACAAACACCTGCCGCCGAACATACGCCTGCCGCATGACACGCTGGAGCGCATCTCGTATCTGATGGGCATTCACAAGGCGTTGAGCATCATCTTCAGCAACAGCCGCGAACGCGCCTACACCTGGGTCAGCAGCCCCAATGCTGCCGCGCCATTCAATGGCCGGACGGCGCTGG
This sequence comes from Pseudomonas sp. EA_65y_Pfl2_P78, assembly GCF_963970495.1. NCBI lineage: Bacteria > Pseudomonadati > Pseudomonadota > Gammaproteobacteria > Pseudomonadales > Pseudomonadaceae > Pseudomonas > Pseudomonas sp. EA_65y_Pfl2_P78. The sequence goes on from NZ_CAXAON010000057.1 coordinate 9,222, forward strand.
ATTACATGCTGGCGGGGAGGGTGGTCGACATCGCTGACGTTCGCCGTTACCTCGACGGGGTGCGCGGTTGAAGCCCCCGCCGCTGGTGGAGCCGCAATGGCCGAAAGCCTTTCGGATCGTCAACAGCAGCTTCCCGCCGATTGCGTTGTTCGAGGACGTGCTCGACCCCGAAGACCTGGAAATCGCCTATGCGCTGGAAGCGCTGACCAATGATCGGCTGATCGAACAGGCCGGCGTCCTCGCCCGCGTACGCCCCGAAGACCGACTCTCCGGCCCCGGTTCGACCCCGGTAATGGCCGCGTTCACCCACATCGGCAAAAGCAGTCGCTTCACCGATGGCACCTTCGGCGTCTACTACGCTGCGAGCAGTCAGGCTGCGGCCATTGCCGAGACTTGTTATCACCAGGAGCGATTTCTTGCGGCGACCCAAGAAGCGGACCTTGAGTTGACCATGCGGACTTACGTTAATCGGGTGGTTAAACCGTTACACGATATTCGCCACGGCTTTCCCGACTTACATCAACCTGATCCAGACGCCTATGGCCCGTCCCAGGCATTTGCCCGGCAACTGCGCGAGTCCGAATCCTGGGGCCTGCTCTACAACAGCGTCCGCCTGCCGGGCCACGAATGTGTAGCCGCGTTTAGGCCGCCGGCAGTGTCGATTCCGAAACAGGGCAAGCATCTGCGGTATGTGTGGAGTGCGAGTCAGCGCAGGATTTCGTTTGTGTTTGAAATCAGTCAGGTTTGAAACGCAAAAAAGCCCTCGAAATAGTGAGGGCTTAATATCGATGGTTTTCGTCAATGGCTTGCTGTTGGCGCATCCAGCACTTTCACCACGTCGTCGATCAGCGCCTTGCTCAACTCCTGCAAATACTGCGAGGCATAAGCGTGAAGATCAGGATCGCGCGAGACTGTGGAGTCGGCGGTCAGTAGTTTGGAGATGTGAAGCAAGTGTGAGGCGTGTGAGAGGGCGGCGATCACTGGAACACCATGATTGGTGCGGAACAGCGCTTGATTGGCCTGGAAGGAAAAGTGCGTAAGGCCTGGGGTTTTCAAATCGAGGTAGTCGGTCATTTCGTTTCACCTGCCGTACGGAAGGCGTGGAGTGAGGTGACCGGTGTGGCAGCGCGGCGGATTACGGATGGATCAATGACATTCATTTGTGAAACTCCCTGTATCAAATGAGAGCCGCCATTTTCGTTCTCAGGCGAAAGGGTGGCAGCTATGCGCAGGCTGAGAAACCGGAGATACAGGAACCCGGCAGACCCGAAGGTCTCCCACGCACAGCCGCCATAACACGTGAATGCGGACACTAAAAAAAGCGCCGGCAATTGTGGGTGGGGCGCTGGTGCGCCTGTATCTTACCCGGGTTCTCAGGCCCGGTCGCTGAATTGGCAGCGACGGGTTTGACGGTAGCTTGGGGAGTGGCAGGCGCGCAATCGTGGCCAGTAGTGGCTTTGCTTGGCTTGTCGTTACAACACATTTCTCAGGATTTAGCGGCGTGCGTTTTGTCGGTTACGACTTGCCCTTAGCCCTTCCTAAACACCAGAACGAGGAGATCAGCGATGGTCGATGAACTGGACCAATTCCAGCAGGATTTACTGGAGTCTGTACGTCAGATGAAGGCCGGTGAGGCCGCGCGCGTAACGCAGATGCTGCTCTCTGCGGCGGAGGAACAAAGCGTCGAGGCATCAAGCACTCTTGGACTGGGAAACCGGGTTGCCATTGACTCCGCCGGTTCAGTGAGCTGAGAAACGCTGCTCATGCAATTACACGTTTTATGGGCACGCCATAATTATTGCCAGTTCATAATTTGGCATAAAAGCGGAAATTCGCGCGTTTTGGGCAAAAGCTGTGCTTTGTGGGAGAAGGGCGTATGGCGATTAGATCGACGTGCGCGGAGGAGAGGCGCTATTTCTACTGAAGCTGAAACGCTGCTAAAAATATAAACACCCCAGAAACAACAAAGCCCCTGCATTTCTGCAGGGGCGTCGTTTTGTATGGTGCGGCACCAGACGAACGGTAGCGGTCAGTGGAGGTTATAAATGGGTCTGCCCCTTAATTTCCACACTAAGGTCTAGTTGCGACAATTAGTCCTTCAATCGACCTGTTTCTATTAAGCGACGCGTGTATCTGAGTGCCAGATACGCCATGACCAGGGTTACTCCAAGCCCTATCAAGAAGCACGATTGTTTCGCGTAAGGCAAGCCAGACAACACTTGATCGAGGTTTTGACTGACCGTTCCAACACTTCCAAATGCACATGCAATCGCGATGCAAAAAGCTAGGCCACGTGGCATGGTCAATTGCCTGTCGCGGAAAGCAATTGGCGTGAAAACGAAGTACAGGAAAACGAGACCGAACGAGGTCGCTAGCCTAACGAGCAATTTCCAATAGCTGGTGCTTTGTCTCGCCCGTCGATATACACGCCCAGCGCTGGGCTGAATACAAAGATCTCCCGACGAAGAATGAGACGAAACCTGCCAGCAAAGGGTGTGTCTTCGCCAAGAGCTGCGATCTCGCGGACGGTGTGATCAATCACAAAAAGCCTGCCGGATTTATCCCGGTCGAGACCCTGGCCAACTACGGAGAGTTCTCCCTCCTCGGCGGGCGTGAGACCGATGCCGCGGGAAACATCCCGCTGAAAAAAATCAGTGGTAGTGCTTTACCCGCCGCCCTAGGAACTCTCCTATTGGGTGGCGCTGGCGCCGCGGCTGCCTCTTGCGGCGGGCTGTGTACGGCTGGAGTTGCTGGGGGCGCGGGCGTTGCAACCGGCTCTGCTGCAACGGGGGCTGCTGGTGGTACCGGCGTTCTCACCGCCGGCGTGGCCGCTGGTACATTGGCGGGGATAGTCGCTCTATTGTGGCCGTCGAACCTTGGTGACAGTTCTCTCTACAACGAAGAACAGCTTCAGTCGCTGGCGAAGGCCCGCACACGCGTCCGCCTCCATGTTGAGGAGCAGGCCGACGGAACACTGAAGGGGTACGGGTACAACACCCAGAAGCGCAGTGACTGGGAAATGATTCCTGTCGTGCAATTTGTCCAGCAAGGATCTCAGCAAGTAGCCGACTTCGGCGACGGCGTAACCCTCATCTGGACGCCGGCGATTGACCCCTCGAGCACCTCCGGCATCCCGCCATTAGAGAGCGCACCTCAAGCGCCACAGATCTGGATCTACCCGCCGACCGAACAGGCCGACAGCATCATCGTCAGCCCGATCTACCCAGACCAATACAAAGACTTCATCCTCGTGTTCCCGGCCGATTCCGGTGTGCAGCCGCTGTACATTGTGATGAATGTTCGTAAAACCCCGGGCACAGTCACAGGACAGGGCGAAGATGTGTTTGGGATATGGCTCATTGGGGCTAGCTCGGGAATGGGCGTTCCAATTCCAAAAGACGTGGCAGATTCTCTGCGGGGACGAGAATTCAAGAGCTTCGACTCGTTCAGGGCCGCCCTCTGGAAAGCCGTTTCAGAGTCAGGCGCGGCGGATCAGTTCATCAAACAAAACGTCGGGCGTATGCGTAAAGGTAAGGCTCCACGCGTGCGCAAGGCCGATAGAGTCGGCGGCAGAATGTCATACGAACTTCACCACCTCGAGAAGGTATCCGAGGGAGGCGGCGTCTACGACGTAGATAATCTGCGAGTGAACACTCCGCGAAACCACATCGATATTCACCGGAACGAATAGGTCAGCCATGACAGACACACTACTGAAAAACAGCTTTTCGGAGTACACAGAGGCCGAGTTCATCGCCCTGCTGGAAGAACTCGCTATAGAAGATGAAGAGGCCGAAAACGATGATCGTGCTGACTTGCTGCTATTGCACTTCGAGAAAATCAGCGAACACCCAGCAGGCTCGGACCTGATCTATTATCCGGAGCCTGGTGCTGATAACTCCCCGAAGGGCGTCACGCAAATCGTGAAGGACTGGCGAGCGGCGCAGGGTTTGCCAGGGTTCAAGAGCGAGTAACAACTCGTCACGTCGTAGAGGTCACACAGTCAGTTCAAGGCCGGTATCCACGTTTTGGTTAGATCCGGCGTGGATACCTTGGCGGTGACCATATGCGGTGACCACCAATGGTGACCGCTCTCCCTTGGTCACCGACGCACCAAATCCTCTTTGCCGAAACGCCCCACGGAAGGCTGACGCCTAGTTCTGGCCGGCGTGCTTCGCGCAGTTCGTCGCGCATCTGGTCAGGGCGCGAAGTCATCGCCCGGCAAGTTTTCACGCACACGGGGAGCTGGAAACGCCTGTGAGAGCGAACTGTTTGGCGTTGGTGCGTAGTCAGGTACGCACGATTGGTGCGCGCCCTCCGATGCGTATCAGCACCAGGTTCGCACTTCTGGTTCGCACCCTCTTACGCGATCCAGGTACGAACCAGAGCGGAAGCCTGTAATCCAAAAGTTATGATTTCAATACGCGGTTTTCAACTGTAGTTTTCATGGTTTTGTAGTGGTTTCCACTGAAAATCGACTTATAAAAAGGGTAAAGTCTACAATCAGGACTTGCCACAAGGTAATCAAAAACCGCAGTGGTGCTAGCGTTGAACACAACATCTATCCGCTGATGCTTCGGTATCGAACCAGTACCCACGGCGTTTTTCAAGGTTGTTGTCGCGTCGCCGTCTAACTATGCCGCTCTTTTCTCGGTCTGCTGCTGCCGATCCGGGTTCAACATCACAGTGCCCATCGGCTCCCAGTTTCTTGTCTGGCCAGACC
>NZ_CAXAON010000058.1:0-12607 GCF_963970495.1 Pseudomonas sp. EA_65y_Pfl2_P78
TACTGCGCAACTTCTTGCGCACTCGTCTGTACAGAACGGATTACGTGGGCTGTAGGGATGTGTCCACACGGTTATCCACATTTGAGTGCGCAAGAAGTTGCGCACAATGGCGTGTGGCCACTATTGGCGAGATTCAAGCGCAGCAACGCATTCCTCAATCGAACGTTGCTGGGTTTGCGCATACAACCCCAATTCATCAATCGTCGAGCGTCCCAGCGCCTGCTCGAATGCCTGTCGGTTGGAATGTTCGCCATAGTGGGCCTGCGCTGCATCCCCAAGGTTCGATTGAAAGATCCCCGCCGCACTGACTGGCAGGAAATCTTCGTACACCAGCGGTTCAGCTTTCACATAACCATTGCGCAACAAATCCTCTAGCGAGGCGTCACCGAGGCTAGCGGAGCAAGAAATCGTGCCCACTTGGTGGAAACCATTTCTTGGTTTAGTGGTGCTAAAAGTCTGCAATCCTGCGGAATGTCCTTGATTCATAACCAACCTCTTTATGAAGTTTCGTAACTAGGTAAAGGATTCCGATGATCCACGGTTCACCGTCGCTCTGAATTAGTACGGGAAAATTTGGTAGGTATCCCTTTTCGCCCGTTATGAACTCATAATCCGGTAGGCTTTTCGAGGTCCCACGATCGGGCGATTCGAGGAAGCACAATGTTACTGGCCTGAACTCAGAAATGAGGACTCTACGTGCGGTCGAGTCGTAGCGCCCTTGCCCGGTTTTACTTCTGATGTGATTTCTTGCCACGACGAATTATCCGGAAATGTTAGCTGTATGGGCATACAGTTTTGCGCTCGGATTATGCTGTCAATAGGGCTGCATTCGGACTATCGTCAAAGATCATCAGACTCGGCAGGTGCGCCAGTGCACGGGCGATGTTACCCAGACCAGTCTTGAAACCGTCGATTCGCGTCTGTTCCAGGGCATAGCGCTTGTGGCGTTCGGGTGTCAGCGCGGGGGCTGGCGGATTGATCAGCGTCCAGGCTGTCGGCGACCACACCAGCAAGTACATCGCCATGACTTCGGCAAAGGTCACCAGGTGATTGTCAGCGTTGCTGCTGGTGAAAATCGGCTTACGCGCACCGCCGAAAAATCGCTCACGCAACGTCTCGTTGCTCTCCAGCGCCGGTTACAAATCCGCACGGCGGTAATAGCAGGCCGGGTGTTCGTAGAGCTTGGCGCTGTCGCTGACCACAGCGCCTTCAAGGTGTTCGTCGAACAGGCCGAGGCGTTCGATCAGGGCATGAATTGCCCGCAGCGGGCGCCTTGAACCCTTAAACGAGGCTTAAGATTCGCTCTTCTTCAATTTCAGATCGAGCAGTCGCCACGCGGCTTTGCCTGCATCGTTGCCGTCCACTTGTTGCACTGAACAGTCAAACCGATACCTCACATCGTCTCCCACCATGTTCCGTGAGGTGGCGGTACTTGTAATGGTGTAGGTCTGATCCTTGAACCGTTGACTGCTGGCGTCCTTCGCGCTTGCCATCACTGTCGACGCTGAAAAGCGCATCGCACTCTTGATAAAGGGTTCGCACATCATGAAAGCCATCAACGATTTGTCCGCGTTCGGATTACTGCCTGCCACTCTGCGCAAAGCGGCAAAATCGTGGCCCGCAGTGTCCTTGAAGTCCTTCTCCAGCAGCGAAGCAGGTAGCCGTTTGCTGAAGTTCGGCAGGAGAGCGGACTCAGGTGGTGAGGGCTCGTTCTGCGGCTCGCTGGCGACGTAGGCGGGGAGGCTGTCGGAAACAGGAGCAGGCGCAGGCGCAGCAACGGGAGGTTCCTCAGGCGCGGATTCGGCTTCAGGCATGAGGGCCGGTTCAGCGCTCTGCTTCGCGGCGTTCTGTATCTTTGCCTGCTCGATAATACGTGCCGGCGCGAACAGCGACATCGTGACGGAAAACACCACAAACCCGACAATAAACCCCGCCCCTGCACCGAAAACGTTGCCGATAAACAGATTCCAACTGCCACGGTTTTTCACCACCCAGCGCCACATGAAACCCCACGTCGCCAGAAATGCGAGTAGACACAGAAACTCCATTCGATCCTTTCCTTAACCTGCAAAAACCTTGAAACAGCGCGTGTTGATGAGGCGCGCTGGAGATGGACGGCAAGATAACAAAATAGTAGCTTCGCGCCACTTTCTTCAACCGCGTAACGGACTACACATGCCTACCGTTTCTTCTGTCTTGCGCCTGCTCAGCGCTTTGTTCTTCGCCATCGTAATGACCCCGGCACTTGCCTACTGGGATGAAACCCCGGAGGAGGCCTGGAAAGGATACCTCTCCGATTGTCAGAGTTTTCAGGAGGTAGTGAACAGAGTTCAAAACGGGACCATGACGACCAGGCAAGCGATGAACCGCGTCGACAGCTTGAATCACACTCTTTACGTCCATCGCGATCACCTCGCCAAGGCAAGCCTTGGCTCTCCCGAATATGCCCGTTGCGAAAACGTCATTGCCCAAGCGTTCGAGATCCGGAACAAGGAAGAGGAGGTCTTGGTCAGAGAGCTTCAAGAGCAATACTTCAAGGCCCAGGCCGAGCACAAGAAGACCCCGCAATACAAGCGCGCCCGCGCTCTGGGCTTTAGCGACGTCGGCGGAATCGCCAAGCTCAACGAACTCGCCGAGGAATCGGAAACCGATGGCGAAGCGTATCTGAAGACGTTGATGATTACGGTCGACTGGGAATGCGGCCGACATTTGCGCGCCGTGCGATACGTCAAACCCTACGTGATCTACACCGTCCACCCCGATGCGGGCAGTTGCACCGTTTATAAGGAAGTCGCGGTGTTGGGCGCCGCAATGGTAGAGAGGGGCGACCCCATCGACGAGGACTTGATATTTCAGTACGTGGGATGGAAGAAACTGACTGGCGCGGGTGGGTTTGCGATCAACATTCGAGTGGTAAAAGTGCTCAAGTAATCTGCAGGTTTTTTCTTCAACCTGAGCGTGGACAAGTGATCGCGCGTTCGATTACAGAATGTCCTTCAAGTAACCCTTGAGCGCGAGGAGCGGCTGATCGAGCTGCTCCAGCGACTGAGCTTGGCTGAAATCGGCTGACAGCTTGTGCAGTTCACGTCCCAGCGGTTTCTCGACACCGCCCAACGCATCCATCGCCAGCCCCAGGCACTCATTCATCTTGAATTGAATGGTCTCGACATCGCCCCGGCGTACCAACAATTCGAAAATATCCCGCTGGTAGTCACCCATGACCATGTCGTCCCGCAGAATCGGGCTCAGGCCCTCTTCCTCGTAGGCGAGTTTGAGGGAGAAAAGGGCGACTGTTTCCAGTGACGTTTGCATGGTGTGGATCCTTGGGGCTCGGATGGCCAAGAAGCGGAAGATCAAAAGATCGCAGCCCGCGGCAGCTCCACAAGTGAGGGACTTTATTGCAGGCGAAAAAAAAGGCCTTGCTAAGCAAGACCTTTCTTAATTTTGGTGCCCGAGGGAGACTGTAGTCTTCCATGTAATCCGTGGCCTACAGCCAGATTTCACGGTTCGGGATACACGTAGGGATACAGCTTGCTTGGCCCTATGATCGCACAATCTCAGATGTAGGCTAAAAATCCCCTATCGTTAGTCGAGAATCTAGCTGGTGTGGCAAGGATTGCAGCAATAGTAACAACCATTAATCCTTAGGGTGGGGTTAGCCGCTCGAGCGGCGCTTACAGCACCAAAGCATGATGTATGACTTCCCAGCGATGCCTGATTGGCAGGCAACGGCATGAACTGACAGCCAGTCGTCGTGTTGTGCACTTCGTAGTCGCCATTTGCTTGAACGTTTCTATTCACGATAAATGATGGCATATGCTAGTCCTCGCTTCCGTGTGTCGGATCGGTAATGACTCAAGTGTTCTAACCATGTGTGCCGTACGGGCGGAAATCGCGATGGCTAGCCGTGGTGGAGGTTAGCTGCAGCATGGCAGAAAGCAATCAGTCGCCAGAAAGCCGCCGGGGACCCTGGGACTATCTGAAGGACACGGGGTCGGAAACCCGCGGGGCTTCGTTAGTGGGAGGACTCAAGAGTTACTGAAATTTCAGTCATTGAAATTGAAAGAAACACATCGAAAAACAGCCACCATTACCGTTTCGGTAATGGTCACCTCAGATAGGCCATTCCATAGGGCAAATGCACAGGTGAACCGGCAGTTCACCGAGTTCACCTGTTCACTAAGCTGGGAGTTCTCCCGCTAACAAGGTCCTGCGGGTTTCCGACCCCGTGTCTCAATGAAAGCCTCAGGGACCCCGGCAGGCCGCGGGAGATGCACCTGAAGTTCGCTGGAGGGATTGGTGCTACCGGGGAGCGGGGTTCGTATCTGATCAAAATGCGGTGTAACTCGTGTAACCGGTGTAACAGGCATAGCTACGCTATTGTATTTGTTGGTTTTTATCTTAGTTACACCGATCTGAGACACCAATTTTCAAGCGTGTAACTGAGTCAAGTCGTGTAACAGTTTCAGATGAAGGCAGGGCGCTCCAACTGGTGGACCGCCCATCGCACTCATAGGGGGTTCGTCGGAAGATTCCTGTGTAAGAGGTGTCCCGGTGAAGCTGCCATGTGCGGTATTCAAATATGCGGATATGATGGGGCCAGCAAACACCTCCTGCCATAATTAAGTTAACAGCGAAAGGAATCGGCATGCCCCGCATCAACATTGAGAAGCTGCTGCATGAAGTCGAAATTGACAAGGTAGCTGAGCGGTTGGGAATGGAGCTGCGAAATGAGTCAGCCACGCGAAAGCTTGCCTTATGTCCATTCCATAGCGATAAGACTCCCTCTCTTCTAATAGATACGAGTAGAAATAAATCTCCGCAGCATTTTCACTGTTTTGCTTGTGGTGAGCATGGAGATGCAATTGATCTGGTGAGAGGTGTTCTTAATCTAGACTTCAAAGGGGCGGTGGAATGGCTCTCACCAAGTTACTCTAGTATTTCTATCCGAAAGGAGGGCGGACGTAAGGATCTGAAGGTTGAGCAGTCAGAGACCCCGGGGCTAGAGCTTGCGTACAAGCTTTATAAAGTAAGCAATGATAAAGAGCGCCTAGCCACATGGGCTTCTAGTCGAAGTTTGGACTTGGCAGCATTAGAAAAAGCAGGTTTTTTGTACGCACACAAAAACTCCCTTTCAAAACAGGTATCGATTACAAAGCCGGCTGGAACTCAGCGAGAATTGGCTGGAGCATTAGAAGAGGCGAGCCTCATTCGTAAGCTTCTTCCTAGTATAGGTACTACAAATTACCATCTGAATTTGCAGTCCAGCCAAGACATCCGTTACGCGGATTTTTTTACTGGGGATCGTATTGTATTTCCGATAAGAGACGAGCAAAAAAAGCTTTTGGGTCTCGCAGGGCGTGCTTTAGATGATCAAACACCAAAATATTTATTTTCAAAGCGTTTTCCAAAATCTAAGGCGCTATTTCGTATAGAACAAGCTGCAAGTTCTATACGAACGTCGGCCAAGGAAGGTAAAAAAGATCTTCGCTTGTATGTTTGTGAGGGTTTTCTTGATGCGCTGAAGCTGGAAGGTATAGGGCTGCCTGCAATAGCAACAATGGGCATATCGCTCAGCAAAGAGCAAGTGCAAATTATCAAGGGAATAAGCGACTCTCTGCCTTCAAAGGTTGCATCTTTAACAATCTGCATTTGCTTTGATCGTGATGAGGCAGGACTAAGGGGGGCTTCCGAAACCGCGCTTAAATTGCTAAGTGCTAATCTCGATGTGTTATTTATTTGGCCAACGGCCACTCAGATTAAGGGGGTTGGAGGCTCGACTCGCACTAAAGATCCGGATGAGTATCTTTCTGGATTGTCTGCCCAGAATGCCCTGCTTCTTCTAAAAGACTCTACATACGAAAGTGGTATAGCGGTATTGGCAAATCAGTTTGGGGTTGATGCTGACGACCTCTTGGAGGCACCTCGTTGGGATAATGCCTCTCGCTCTAGAAAATATAGAGCGTTCGAGAAAGCGCGAACGGAGCTTCGAAAAATTGTTGGCAATACCCCTGAAAAAATAAAAAAGCTTATCGAAGGCAATCAAAAAGGCACCTCTGTAACTGCAATGGAGGAGTGGCTACAATTTCTCAACGTCGATGTGGCAACCGAAGCCGCGGTATCGGAGTGTTATCTAACTAATTCGGATGCCCGGCTAAACCATGCCAGACTACTCGCGTATATGGGGTCGCGGAGAGGTGAGCTTCCTTGTGATGAGTCAAAGTGGGAACGGCTAGATGTCGCTGCCAGTGCGTTCAACATACTGCTTCATGAACGACTGTCTAATGAATTAAGTGAACCTATTGGTCCATTCGAGGCTGTTTGGGTCCCTCGATCTTTTGGTTCAGATGAACCCAGGCTTAAGGTCATGCCTCAGCCAGAGGACTTAATAGTTCATCAGTATGTGTTGAATGAATTGTTGACGGAGCGTTGGGATGCATCCGCTCTGGGGGGGACGAATTTCAGCCATTGTATTCCTGCAGTGCGTTACTACCGTGAAGAACGAAAAACAGTAACTACCGGTCTAACTGACGCGTCTAACGATTTGAAGCCGTTGGTTCTATCAGATCACACATTGAGTTTCGCCTATCAGATTGATATGGAAGTCATTGAGGGCAGGCAGCCCGCCACGGATCAGGGGATGTTTCGTCCATTCCTAGACTGTTGGCGCGACTTTATGCAGTCTCTTAATAAGCAGGCAAAAGAAATAAAGTACGTATACGCTATTCGCCTCGATGTGAGTCGATACTATGATCGTATACGTCGACATGTTGTTAGGGATAGCATTCAGCCACATATTGAAAAAGCACTGGAGTCTGTAGCGGGAAATGCACCAGCATTCGCAGAGTTACTGAAAGCTCAAGCAGGAATGGGGCAGGCTGCTGATAAGGCTGCAAGTGTTGTCGAGCAGTTGTGTGATATGGTTTTTGGTTATCCATATCTACGTCCAGATAATGGGCGAATCACTCGTGCAGACCCACTGCGAGGCATCCCTCAGGGCCCTGTGATCTCTGCGTGGTTAGGGTCTGTTGCACTATTTCCCGTGGATCTTGCAGCACTTGAGTTGATGAAGAAATACAATGTAGATGAGGAGACTCATCTAGGTTACGCAAGGTACGTTGATGACATTATATTATTGGCTAGTAGCGCTGAGTTGTTGGAAGAGCTACGAGAGGTAGTAGACCTAAAGACACGGGCTTTAGATTTGGCATTGGTAGCCAAGGCCGACGCGATTCCTCCGATGACAGCGGAGCAGTTTTCTGATTATGCGAATCAAGGACGTGCGTTGGAGGCGTCGGGCCCGGCTTGGGAGCCGCCTTTAGCAGGTGATGGTGAAACAGGGTGGGAGTTTTGGTCAGGTGCTCCTCCATCGGACAGACAGTCAGCTCTGCACCTATTATCGAACTGGGAAATATACAGGAGTTCAACAGACGTTGTTTTGCAAACTGTAAAGACATCGTTCTTAGCAATGGATTTGCGATCAAGCGAACTTGCAAAAGGTGCTAGGTTACTTTGGTATGCTGTCGCATCTAAATTATCTGTTGCAGATTCGGGATCAGATTCGATTGCGGATAAAGCATGGAAGCTATATGAGAAGTATTGGAAAGAATGTACTGAGGACGCAGGGTGGAGTTTAGACTCCGATAGTTTTGGGTGGGAAGCCCCCAGTCTGTTCGCGTTAGAAGGGCTGGAAAAGCTTATTGACCATAAAAATAGCCTTCAGCTAGGTTTGAGTGCGTCAGAAAATGCTCTTCGGCAAAAGCGAATTTCTTATTTAGCAAAGGTCGTACTTGAGGAAGGGTTTAGACAAAATGTTCTAACTAGCGACTCAAAGCTAAAGTATCAACTAGAAAAAAGGTTGGATCTGCTTGAGTGGAAGGCGGCGAAATCTTGTGGGGTGCCAGTACGTAGAACTAAAACCTATGCAGAGCGGTCTATGTATGTACGCTCCTGGCTGCCTTTTGACTGGTTTCATGCGGCCGTAGAACAACTGATGTTGGCAAATCTGCGTTCTGAATCTGACCCGTTAAGCTCGTATGTGACGCAATATAAAGCTCTGGCGAGAAGCGTAGGGGAAGATAATACTGAATCTTATAAATTTTTCCGATATTTCCTGCCTTCGGACGGGAATCCAGATGATCTAGAGTTTTTCGCTAAACCAGGGACAAAATATTTTGGTTTAGCATTGCAAGTCTTGGTTGCATTGATTCCGAGAGAGAGCATTATTGGTTTGCTCTCTAAGAGAGTTTGCTTGTTAAGTTCTCTGGGGGCGGGAGGTAAACTTCTAATAATGCCTTCTCTGCCCGGTGTTAATCAAAGGCGAATGGTTGCATGTAAAGTAGGTGAAGGTACTACTGAAAATTTATGTAGTGTAAATTCTTTTGAGTTTTATGACGTATTTTCTAAGGAAAATAGTCAATCTGATCTGGTTTTTTTTGGCGCTGAAAATGGAGTGGTTATAGCCGCGGTGCCTGAATGGGTTGTAGAGGAAAGCCCTAGCTCAGCATTGCTTAAAAAAGCTTCAGATTTACCAGTAGGTCTTAATCTATTTTTATTAGACAAACCACCGTCAGGAAAGTTTGTTGTAAATGCCAGCGTGTTGAGACAGGCTGCAAATCTCTATAGATCGTTAGTTGTGATGATGGCTGAGTACGAAAGGCAAAATGATGGCCTGGAGTTGATTCCGGCCTGGCCCTATATAGCGATTAATAAGCCTGGTCAAGCTTCCTATCTTATATGCGAGGGTGTGCCAAAAGGAGAGGTGGGTAATAGAGCTTTTGTGAGAGATGGCGGCCGGGCATTGAGGACTATAGAGGTTCCGATCTACGAGGCTCAGCTATGGCGTGCTGGTGTGGCTCTAAGTGATTACTTAGGATTTCATGATGATATAGCCAAATTTAGCTCATCCGAGTCAGAGGTGCCTTTAGATGAGGCAACGCTCGCAGAACCTTCTCATTACGTTCTGAGAAGCCAACTTCGAAAGCTGAGAGGGGCGTTTGCCAATTCACAAATTGGGCGACGCATAATACCTAACAGTTTTCTTCCGGCTAGCGTTGAAAGAGCTCTTGAGTTATTAGAAAAATTCCCGGAGGCAACTGATAATCCCCTTTTACAATTGATGCATCTCCTCGCAACGGAAACTGAAACAGCGGGGATGTGGGTTCGCTATGAGAAGCATGTTGATTTAACAGAGTTGACTATATTTCTTCGGGCGGTTGCCGATCGAGTTTTGAGCAAATTACCTCTGAGCATTGGCGAGGTCTTAGCCACTGCTCCAACTGCAACAATTGGGCTGCGACGGGATTTGGTGGGGATCTTAACCTTCACTAGAAGCTTGTGGTCCATGGACCAAAACGCTCAGATTTCTCCATTATTCGCATGGAGAACACTTCGAGCAGGAGCAGTAAGCTCCGGTATCGCTGTTGCTTTGCAGGGTATTCTTGCCTCGCTTAGAAGCCATGGTGGATTTGCAATATACGAGGGGTTTGATTTTCCTGTCGAGTGGGAGATTTCGCCCGCCAGCATAACTGTGGCGGATTCCGGGAGAACGGATAAAAACATTGATGACAATATAAGTCTTCTGGATTTATTACGTTTGCTTGTCGCGCATTTGGGTTACCGGATGAGGTTGGCAGATGATGGCAGTCCACAAATATCATCAGGTATTAGTAATGCAATTGAAACAATCGCTGTAGCACTCGCAAGTATAAGTGTTAAAGATTTAACTGAGCCAGAGCCGACTGATTGGCCTTTCTTCGATGTTACAGAAAAGGCTCTTGATGTTCTTAATCTTGAGTTGCTAGAAACTGTCTGTAATATGGTTAAAGACTTGGATTCTGAGCTCGATCTTAAAGTGGTTCTGGTTATGGAGCAAGCTTATGGTTTCAATGCGCAAACCAAACGCTTTACAGACTCTAGGGGACTTGCTTGGGATATAAAGTCTTGGATGATCTCACAATATCCGTTGCGAGCTCGACATGTAGAGGAAAGCTTTGACTCTGATCGAAGAGTAGTTCGTGTATGGACAGAGGTTTACGATAGGAGTAGTGATCGACTGCTTTCGATTTCTGTTCTTGGTGAGCCATTTGCATCCATTGCGCTGTTAAAAAAATTTGCAAATACTTCTGAGGATAATAGTGTTGTAGCAAAGGTCGGTAGTGATGAAGTTATCCCGAAAGCGGAAATAGCGCAAGATACGCCTTTGGAGGTAGAAGACGCTGAGCCTCAAAAAGATATTTTTTCTCTGGAGGGGGGTGAAAATATCGATTCAAATGATCAACCTACTGATAATCGTGCCCCGGACTTTGCTGAAAAAATTGAAGATAGACCCGTTGAAGTGTTACTTAGTGAGGCGACAATTAAAGCACGAGCTAACTCTTTCAAGTTAAGTCAGAAGGGGGCTTGGAGCGATCGAAAGGATAGTAGGAACTTAGGGCATGTGCGTGTTGCGTTTGTTCAGTGGGATCATCAAGAGCTAAGCTATGCTCATCCGATGGTTGAAGCTACGCCAAAGAAATGGCCTTTTAGTGCTAGCTGTAAATCTACAGTAATTAAAAAACTAAGATATCTAAAAGACTCTCCTTACGGTTCCCTTTTAAGCGCCACTGATGCAACTGGATTAAATCATCTTTGGAGAGAGAAGAAGATTTTGTTGCCAAGTTGGGTGGAGCACCGTCGTCGCAGGCTGCTACGTAGTGTTGTGGATGCCTGCGAATCTTTTGGTGTGGATTTGTTAATCTTGCCGGAGTACTCGGTCCGTCCGGAAACAGTCAGATGGTTGAAGGATAAGTGTTTGCCTGGAAAAACAGTTGCTGTGCTGGCCGGAACTTACTTGGAGTTTGATTCTGAATCGATACTTCCTGCTAAAAGCGCGACTCTTAATCTTTTATGGCCTGTTCCGAAGGATATACGCGAATACCTGAAGCCCTCTGAAGTTCGAGGAGGTCTGAGTGTGGATTCTGCAAATGATGAAATTAGCAAAGGTATTGTTCTAAATTTAAGTCGGCCAAAAAAATATAGGTCGGTTGCTCTGAGCGAGTTTATACGGCCTGGAACACAACCCTTGGCGCCATTGTTTGTTCCTGGAAAAATAGTAGATAAATTACGTCTTGATTGGGAAATAAGTATTGAGGGCGTAGTGAAGTTGCTCGCCTACTCTGGTTTGCCTTTGGCGAATTTTATGGAGTTGATTTGTTCTGAGATATTTCTTTTTACGAGTCCCACGAATATTCCTGAGATGGCGAGGGACTACGCAGCTATGTGTTCGAGGTTTGGACTTGGAGCGTCTGAGGTTGATGTATGGGAGGATCTTAAGGGGCTTTCTAATTGGCTATCAGTTTGTTCAAAAAACGGTGGGATTGGCTCTCGAAGGTCGATCATGATTGTTCCAGCCGCCACAACGCGTACCGCTGACTACTGGATAGCAGGTCAGGCTGGCCTGTTAGCAGCGGGTACAACTACCGTCTTCATCAACGGTGTCGGTTCAGGCTTGAAAGGCGGCAGTTGTTTTATCGGGCGAGAGAGTTGGAAAAACGGAGGGGGAACACATGGGTACATCGAAAGCCTAACTCCATATCATGGTTGGTCGAAAGGTATTTATTACAATAGTAAGGACGACCCATTGAGTGACGGGGATCAGGCGTTGGTTATTGCGGATATTGACCCTCATAATATGCTTGAAGGCAAACCTCGCCCTCAAATGCTTCCTGTTCCTTTGCAGTTGGTTGCCTATTTACCAATTGCAGAAACTGTCGATGAGAAAACACTAGATCGTAGGTTGTGCGCAGCGATTCCCTCCAACGGTGAATTATCCGATCCTGGTAATGTAGTGCGAGAGCTTTCAGGAAAGCTAAGAAGCAGGAGTTTATTTTGGCAGACTATTGCGCAAGGCATAAATAATATAGATATTAAGTTTTTCGAGGGATTTAGTAAGAATTTTTCTGATGAAAGGACAATCCAAGAAAGAGCAAAATCGTTTTTCAATAACGGTTATCAACAACCGTTTTCATCTGTGGAAAAGCAAGATCTGCTATCTTCACCTGCGTTTTATGATTGGATTGACGCAGATATGACTTTGCGAGAAGGTGAGGAGTTGCCGTATATCTCAGTTCCTTCTTGGGTCGAAGAATAGTAAAGATTGGAACAAGTATTGGTACTTTTATATGATAAACCGCCTACTCATTATTTTTCCTTGCTGCGTTATTGCTCCGATATCTGATACAGAGCGTCGAGGTTGTAGAGTGATCACGGTATGTCCGCTTCCGGCCGATAGAAGACGTCCGTGAAGGGCAACTATTAGCCGAACTGTGCTCCGGGTCCACCTCCAGGTTATGTCAGTCACGCGACGGGCGTCGCCAAGGCTGCAACGGTTGTGAAATACGGAGGTTGGATCGGCGCAGCCTTATAAGGGGGCGCATCCTATAAAAAGGTTCAGGAAGTCTGGGCAGCAGGCAACATAGAAGCACGTGAAGAGATCAAATACGTAAGCGTCTGGCCAAGTCACCTTCAAAACTCCAGCATTAAGGGCGATGGTGTCCGCGTATTTTTAAGCGGACGCGATCGCCCTTAATCGCCAGGATTTTCATGCGCCAACGAAGCTCTTATCCCA
>NZ_CAXAON010000059.1:0-12523 GCF_963970495.1 Pseudomonas sp. EA_65y_Pfl2_P78
GATCAATCAGCTCTTTCGGGATCGAAGGAAACTGGGGTTTGACCTCCGAGGCCGGTTTCTTTTTGGTCGGCATACATGCTCCTTTTCAACATGTTATGCCCGAACACAAAATTTCTGACAGTCTCGAGAAAGCAGCTCACCGAGCCTCCGTCTCTCCGAATGAGCCTCGCGAACAGGCGCACGAGCATGGATTCCATGAGCTTCACTCAGCCAACGCATGGGTACTTCAGCCTTACGCAATCCACTGGCATGAAAGTGTTCAAGTAATATTTCGTAAGTCGGAATCCGCCCCCAGAGGGCATCCACTTGGCTGAAAAAGTCAAAATAGGCGTGCACCCTTGCCGCCGCTTTTTTCGCCTCCATCTCACGCTGAAGCCATTCCCCAAAACTCCCAAACAATGGGCCCATCACTTGCGAACGGAAGCCCTGACAATCAATCGCCAAACGGTTCTTCAGCGTGCGACGCCAATAGCAGTCCTCACACTCGATACCTCTACCCGCCGGCATTTGATCACCGCAGGTGCCACAAGGCCTTGCACCCTCATCATTGCATGGCTTGCAAAGCCTCTTCCCCTGATTGTTTTCCACAAGAACTCGATGCCGCCGGCAACTTGGACATGTGGATGCGGATCTACTGCAAGCCGGGCAAGTCCGCAAACCTGTTTGCTCTTTGCGGGCCAAACGTCGGGAGAGCTTCCCACAGACCTCGCACGGCGCAGACTCCCGAAAATATGGTGCACAAGACTTGCAGACCGGACCGTATTGAGACATCAAACCGATCTTGAATTCGACTTTCTCACATCGCACACAGGGACGATTTCGCGCGCAGCTAACACAGTGAACCGCCAAGTCAAACACCGGCAAACGTGCAAAGTTTCCACAACCTGAACACATGCGACGCTTGAACAGACGCGGGTAACAGGTCGCACAATAGCGTTTGCCGTCGTGTACTTTTTTCGCTTTATTCATCACCCTGCCGCAGTCATCGCAGGCAGTATTGGAAATTGCCCCGTCAGAGACCATTTCGTTTCATCCTTCTCGTCAGTCGCAGCCACATGCGTAACACCTCCAACTGCGCGCGAGGGTGATCCATGTCCCGCTGGATTGGCCGATGCGGGGAATGGATTTTCAATGCACCGGCCATGCGCATCAAGATATCAGGAGCTCCGTGAGCAGGAACATGGAGAGCAGAAACAGGTAAAGTCGCTCGACAGGCTTCGGACATGAAGCGGTCCGGACCTGCAACCATCATCGCCCAAGCACCCGCGAGGAGCCGGGCACGCTCAGGCTGTGCCAAATACTCCAGAGGGAGAACGAGCAAGGCAGGCGTTAGCGACACCGCATCCACACCGAGGCACTCACAAAGTTGCAGTATCGATTTCGAGCGCTGCCGAGCAGCGACCTGTAACAGACTGACCATCGCCCGCGCTATCCGCATCCATTGCGTAAAGTCCAGAGCGACATCTCCAAACAACCCCGAGGAGCCGATCATCTGATCAGCGTACTTCTGAATGGCAAGAGCACCTGATAAGGGAGCGGTTCGAGCACATGCAGCTAGCTCAGAGCCGCAGGCATGGCATTGCCGTAAAAGATTTCCAGCCTTCAGCAGACCTGGCTGCAAAGGAGCGCCACATTGATAGCAACAGTCAATAAGGCTGATTTCATGGATCTCACAGCATGTGTGCCAGGCCAATCGCCATTGAATACGATAGTAGGGATTACCATGACTAAAACACTCAGGGCAACACTGAAGCCCCCCAGCATGAAACTTGTTGCGACAACCCAGCACAAGTAGCCATGGCCAGACTCCAGGTTGCTCCGTGTGACCGCCAAGTAGCAATTGTGCCGCCTGCCGTAATGTAGAAAGCTGCAGTTGGGTGGCGGGAATGCCAACATATGCCGAGATTTTCTCCAGCCTACTCAGCTCACCTCCACGATCAAAATCCTGAGTCCAGATTCGCAGGGTTGGCCATACCACGGCGGCCAAGCTAGTAGGCGAATAGCCGTGAGCCAGCGCGACACGCGCCAACCATGATGAAAACAGCTCATCTGGCATCAGTGGTTTAGACAGTGGCCATACGGGTGTTAACCCATGAGCTCCCGGATGCCACGTGTAGGACGGAGCCACGATTTACTCTCGATCAACTCTCTATCGATGTGCTCCTTACCCGAGACAATTGCCTCCTTTGCACATTCCACCAACAAGCGATGAATGTCGCCCGTATTGCCACCGGAAATCGAATGGATCAACTGAGCCTTGTCTGCCTTAAACAACTCAGAGGGCCGCTTGAGTGGCAGAACGGCTTCGAAAGCCTTCAGCAATCGTTGAAAGTCCGCATTGAGTTTCCAGAGATCCAGTTTGACCACATCAAAGCGACTGGCATGCTGCGGGTCATGGTGAAGTACTCGAACAGCTTCCGGTGTACCTACGCCGATAACCGGTATCGCCAGCTCGTTGCACAGGGCCTTGATGGCATTCATAACCTCCCTTTGCTTGATGGCGGAGCCAGTCAAAAGGGAATGGATTTCGTCGATGATCAGCATCCGCACGTTCAATTCACGAAAGGAATGGAAGACCTGATAGCGCAACGAGACTTTGGAGTCCGACGTGCGATACGGCATCCAAAGACGATCCAACAGTGCAATGTATAAATCCTTTTCATCAGCGGAAGGCGGGGCCTCGGCCAAGATTACAGGGCGCACGGGTTCTGCGTTTTCATCGACGTAACCCTCGCCATGAGTCTTCATGAACTGCCTAACGATAGTAGTCTTGCCGTTGTTCGAATCACCGACAATCAGCAGGTTTTGCATGCGCGGCCGCTTGGGCATATCGAACAAACATTCGAGGTTTTCCAGAATGCTGTGAGCGGCCTCGTACCCAATCCAGCGAGGCTCACCCATGAACAAGATGCGCTCACGATCAGAGAGCTGAAGTACCGGCCGGAAATCCGGAAGAAGATGCGCGTACTCACTCATGAAATGTCACCAATCAAGTCAACGTCATCGAGTAGCAGCCCCTCCGCTGCCGCGGGAACTTCCGCGACGACTTGGGCAACAGATTTTTTGGGGGACGCAGGAGTAACGTTCTTGTCGTGAACACGGTTCTTCTGAGCATCTCGACGCGCCTTTTTGGTCATTTGAGATGCGTTTTTCACGAGTTCACGATTTTCCAATATGAGCCTGGATATCGTTGCCTCGTCGACATGTTCGCGCCCCTCGTCCACCGCCTTCTTCTTCGCCGCCCTGAACTCCCAGACAGTTGCTGCAGGGAAAGCCTGATTGGCTACAGGTACACGAAAATACTGTTTTAGCAGCGGGTCAAAAAACCAAATGACACTGATATCACGCGGATCACGACGAAAAACGAATTTCCTGGCGAGACCTGTCTCTGGGTCAGTGGTATTGATCCAGTGCCGCAACGCCTCGGAGTAGTAGAAAACATCGATCTGCACACCATAGGTTTGCACTGTACGGTGAAAGGACGGTAGAAAGTCGAGCTGTACCGTCAACGCGTCATCCGGGCGCGGGGGGACGCTGACTAGAGGATCTAGCTCACGGTTACCAAAGAAACCCAGCTGCCACTTTCGGGCGGGGCTCATGTAGATGGCCGAATGGGGTGTTTGATGGTAACGAAGGATGGCACGTACCAACCATTTCTCAAACTCGCCCATCGTCAGTGCGGCGTTCTTGTCGGAATCGTACCCATCTCTGCCATTGGTATTGCTGAAGGTTGTACCAGGCAGCTCATGCAACATGCGCATGAACGTCCCAAGTAACCGTTCAATATGCCCGCCGTACTTGGGTACCTTAACCGGCCGGAACACGTTCTCGATGCCGTAGTTCGAGCAGGAACGACGAATGTTCTCAGCGCGGAAGTCTGGTCCGTTATCGGAGTGGATAACTCTCGGAAACCCCCAGACCGGCCAATTACCATCCACTTGATGAACATTCAACCAGTCCTCTTTCGGCAATGCTGAATGGGAGATGCACATCCCCACTGAGATCTCCGAAGGCTCTTCAAGGGCCAGATAGTAACCAGTGATCATCCGAGAGTGGACATCGACGGCGACAGTTAGCCACAGCCGGCCAATTGGCTTGCGATGAAGGTCATCCACGACGATCAAATCAATTGGGGTATGGTCGATCTGGACTACCGCCAGCGGATAATCAGCACCTGGGAACTTGCCCACAGACGGTGTGTATCGATTACGGGCCTGGTCAGCAAAACCGCGCTTTCTGAGTACCTGTTTTTCCGGGATCTTTGCGATCCGAGCGCGGATCGCGGAAGCACTCGGGGAGGCTAGCCCTTGAGCTTTCGCGCGCATTGCGACTTCGGCAATTGTTGACTGAATGGAAGGTCTCTGCGACTTGAGATAGTGCTCTTCAATGACGTCTTGAATGACTTTTTCAGCTTCAACGGTCAGCCTTGATGCCCCTGATCGCCACCCGCGTTTACGAGGAACCAAAGCTAGGATCTCATTCCAGTTTTGGTAACGCTCTAACCATCGATAAAGCGTAGCCGTATCAACTCCGACCTCTTTTGCTCTTTCCTCCACAGTGCATCGTGGATTGGTCGTTTCCTTGATCAGTGGACTGATCGCAGAAAATCGCTTCTGGGCGATGGTCCAGTCATCCGAGTTGATGGTGGCGATGTCGTGATTTACATAAAGCCCACTCATCTTTTCCTGTTCGACTGCTCGAAGCTCAGCAATCCGCAGTGAAGCACTCACTCCGGTTTCCACCTCTACCCCGATGACCGTATCGAAACCTAGAATTTGGAGAATCCGGTAAACGCTTTTTTCACGGCGCACCATAGCGCCAACTTCGATAGACACTCGTGACCTGGATGGCTCGAACGGAATTAGATGTTCATCGGTATCGACTTCGTAGATGTTCATAGTTGAGGTATCCACAACTCTAAAAACTGATCGAGCGGCTCGGTGATGTCGCAGGCGACCCGGCCCGTTGCGATGAGGTGCCACAGCAAAGAGACGCCTCTCTCGCGATAAATTCCATTGAAGTGCCGGGCTAATAGATAGTGCACAGGCGAGATCTCCGTCTCGCGCAAGGTATTGAGCACCATTTCGATGTCTTCGCGATCGAAAGCCATCCGTTCATAGCGCTCGAGAAAAACGATGTTGTCCAGAGGCAAACCGCGGATTCGAGACTCGTCATAGATGCTGAAACTCCAGCCTTGTTCGCGAGCATAACGCCGAGCAGCCTTCCACTTTCCTGACCATGCCCGCCAGTGCTCACGCCAAAGATATCCAGGCTTCACTTCGACCAACATTGGCTTGATGTAGTCTGCGTGCGTGCGACCGATCTGTTGGTAGTAGACCAGAAAGTCCGGGGTATACGTCTGCGGTCGTCCGTGCGGATCGATGAAGTCGACTCGTACTGGCTGAGCAACTACCGATGACACGCGATGGGAAAACCTCATTCGCTTAAGGAAATCTCTCTCCAGCAGCGATTCAAACGGCACACCGTCGGCACCTCGAAACGGCAGAAAACCAGAGACGCTGCGTCTCGTTGGCTTGATCTTTCTAACCTGTTTAGGTTGGTCGCAGCTATTTGTAGTCATTATCAATCCCGTCGCATTTATTTCGTGATTTCTTCGCAACTATTCCAACTGAGACTGACCGCATTCCGCGGTCTCTAGCCTAGCGCTTTCGCATCTATTTCAAAAGCCGACAGCAGCTCCAAACCGCAGCCCGGCGAAATCACCCTCGCCCACCATGGCGTGCTGTTCCTCGATGAGTTGCCCGAGTTCGACCGAAAGGTACTGGAGGTACTGCGCGAGCCATTGGAGTCCGGGCATATCGTGATTGCGCGGGCCAAGGATCGCGTGCGTTTCCCGGCGCGGTTTCAGTTGGTGGCGGCGATGAATCCGTGCCCCTGTGGATATCTTGGCGAGCCGAGCGGCAAGTGTTCGTGCACACCGGACATGGTGCAGCGTTATCGCAATAAACTGTCGGGGCCGTTGCTGGATCGGATCGATTTGCACCTGACGGTGGCGCGGGAAGCGACGGCGCTGAACCCGCAGGTGAAGCCGGGAGAGGACAGTGCCAGCGCAGCGGCGTTGGTGGCCGAGGCGCGTGAACGACAGCAAAAGCGTCAAGGCTGCGCCAATGCATTTCTTGATCTTCCGGGCCTGAAGAGGCACTGCACGTTATCCACAGCCGACGAATCCTGGCTGGAATCAGCTTGTGAACGGCTGACGCTATCGCTGCGCTCGGCCCATCGGTTACTCAAGGTCGCCAGAACCCTGGCTGACCTTGAGCAAGTCGATGCAATCAGGCGTGAACACCTCGCCGAAGCGCTGCAATACCGGCCGGCGACGCCTTAATGCTCGGTCAGATCAACCAGCGGTGTCTGCCGTACTTCGGTTGCACGCCCGGCCTGAATCTCGGTCACGCGTTTCAAGGC
This sequence comes from Pseudomonas sp. EA_65y_Pfl2_P78, assembly GCF_963970495.1. Taxonomy (NCBI): domain Bacteria; kingdom Pseudomonadati; phylum Pseudomonadota; class Gammaproteobacteria; order Pseudomonadales; family Pseudomonadaceae; genus Pseudomonas; species Pseudomonas sp. EA_65y_Pfl2_P78. Next base: position 6,427 of record NZ_CAXAON010000059.1, read on the forward strand.
GTTATCCACAGCCCCTTTGTCCGCCAGCAGGCTGTAGCTGATCTGGAACTGTTTGTGTTCCTTCGGCGCAATGGTCGGCACCAGACTCAGCGGGCGCTGATAGCGGCGGTTGTAGGAGAAACTGGTGCCTGGCTCCAGCCCCGTGACATAGCCCTGCCCTTGGGTGTCAGTGTTTTTCCACAGGGAAAACACCGGCAATTGCTGGGTATTGAAGCCGACGGAGACACCAAGGCTGCCGGCCTTGTTGTGCAAAACGGCCAGGGTCTCGCCTTTGGCGTCGGCATAGGGCACGACATTGTAGACGGTTTCGTCGTAGTCCTTGGTTGGTGCGCGATACGTCTGCCAACTCGCCAATTCATCCTTGGCCTTGTCGTTGAACGGCGACACCTGTTTTACCGGCGCAGCAAAACGTGCGCCCTGTTCGAGGAACGGCGTGCTGAAGTTGCTGTGATACAGCGCCTGGTATTCCTTCGGATAATCGCCGTTGTTGGTCAGCGTATCGTTGAGTGCGAAACGCACGCTGCCGGGCTCGGTGACCAGTTCGGTGGCTACAGAGAAATCGACTTTCTTGAACGCCTGCTCTTTCAACTCGCCACGCAGGCTGATGGCGTAAGGCGGTTTTTCGTCGATGTGCAGCGTAACGGTACTGGCCGGAATGTTGGCAGCGCGTCCGTGCAGGGTCAGCAACTCACCCTTGTCCATGCCGGGATGGCCGACCCATTCGTAGCCGCAGCGGGTCACCAGTTCATTGAAACCTTCCAGCCAGCCCAATCCGCCGCGGCCATTGAGTTCGATGAATGCCGGGTTGACCACCTCCTTGACCGGCGAGTCCCACCCCATGCGCACGTTGCCAACGGAGGCGTGCAGGACATTCATGCCACGGGTCGGCACCACCGAGAGTTTCATCGCGCCATTGTCGATATCAACGATGCTGACACCTTCCTGCCGCCCGCCATGGAGGGTACGCAAGCTGACGGAGAAGGGTTTGTCGGTTTTCACACCGAGCTGTTCACTGGTGATGCTCCAGTTTTGCGCGGGCTTATTGGTATCGAGGAGCACGTAATCCCAAGCCATGGCGTGGGAAGCAGCGGACAGCGCGCCGAGTGCGGCAACGAGTTTGAGCAGGGTCATGGCAGCAGCCTTTATTGGAGTTGTGCCATTTTTATAGCGCTGCGGAAACGATTCAGCAAGTGTAATGACGGAAGTAGAGCTGCGATTGATCCGCGCAAGCAATTGCGGGCAAGTCCGCTCCCGCACGGTTCAACGGCGAGCACAATTTTTGCGCACAACCGATATACCTGTGGGAGCGGGCTTGCCCGCGATGGCTGTTTCAGAGGCGCATCAACGAAAACGATCAACCTCGGAACGCAAGTCCGCCGCCAATTTCTCAAGCTCTTTAGCCGTCACCGCAAGGTTGGAAACAACCTCACGCTGTTCACTGTTGGCCAACGCGATGCTCTGCAAGTTGCTGCTCAGCAAGGTCGCCGTGCTGCTCTGCTCCTGGGTTGCGGTGGTAATCGCGGCAAACTGTTGCCCGGCCGAGCGACTCTGCTCATCGATCCGCGCCAGTGCCGAAGCGACATTGGCGTTGCGCGACAAACCTTCCTGCATCAGCACATTGCCTTGTTCCATCGTGCTGATCGCATTACCGGTTTCCTGCTGAATGCTGTGGATCATGCTGGAAATTTCATCGGTGGCCTGACGCGTGCGCGAGGCCAGGCTACGCACTTCATCAGCCACCACGGCAAAGCCGCGACCTTGTTCACCGGCGCGGGCAGCTTCAATCGCCGCGTTGAGCGCCAGCAGGTTGGTCTGTTCGGCAATCGAGGTAATCACGCCGACAATGCCACCGATTTCCTGGGAGCGCTGGCCGAGGGTGTTGATCACCGTGGCGGTGCTGTTCAGGGCGCCCGCGATTTGCTCAAGCGACGACGAAGCCTCTTCCATCGAGCTGCGACCAATCTGCGTTTGCTGGGCATTTTCCTGAGCCAGACGCTGAGTGGCACCCATGTTGTCGGCGATGTCCAGCGAGGTTGCGCTGAACTCTTCAACCGCGCCGGCCATGCTGGTGATTTCGCCGGACTGCTGTTCCATGCCGTCGTATGCGCCACCGGACAGGCCGGAAAGTGCCTGCGCACGGCTGTTGACCTCTTCCGAGGCACGGCGGATGTGCTCGACCATGGTCGACAGCGCCTGGCTCATCTGGTTGAACGCGCGAGACAGCTGACCGATTTCATCATTGCTGGACACATTCAAACGCACGCTCAGATCACCGGCGCCCAGGGCTTCAGCCTGACGTACCAGGTCGCTCAATGGCGCGAGTTTGCTGCGCAGCAACCAGACCACGGAACCGACCGCCAACAACATCGCCAGCAGGCTGCCGATTGCCAGTTGGGTGCCGACGCTCCAGGTCACCGCGCGAATCTCGGCTTTCGGCATGCTTGCCACCACCGACCACGGCCCGCCGTCGAACGGCACCGATACGCTGTAGAAGTCTTCAGCCTTGTCGCTCCAGAACTGGCCCTTGCCCGGCGTCTTGGCCAAACCGCTGATCACTGCAATCGCTTGATCCTGCGCCTGCACGCCGGCTGGCGGAACCAGCCATTTGTTATGCTCATCCAGCAATGCCAGCGAGCCCGTCTGACCGATGCGGAAGCGCTTGAGGTTTTCAAATTGGGCGTTTTGCGCGTCGGTGTAGTCGAAACCGACGAACAGCACCGCAATCACCTTGCCGCTGCCGTCGCGCACCGGGGTGTATTGGGTCATATAGGAGCGATCGAACAGCACGGCACGACCCACGTAGCCCTGCCCTGCCATCAACTTCGCATAGGCCGGGTGAGTGTGATCAAGCAAAGTACCAATGGCGCGCGTGCCGTCCTGTTTGGTCAACGAGGTGCTGACCCGCACGAAATCTTCGCCGCTGCGCACAAACAGCGTGGCGACGCCGGCGGTCATCTGCTGGAACTCGTCAACTTCCTTGAAGTTGTTGTTCATCACTTCGCTGCCCAGGTGCAGGCCCGGCGTCTGGGTGCCGGCAACGGTCACCGGCTCACTCGGGTGAATGCTCAAACCTGTGCTGAATCGCATTTCGAACAACCCGCTCAGGCGCTGCGTGCTTTCACGCAAGGTGCCGTGGAAAGTGCTCAGTTGGTCAGCCAGCAGGCGGGCCTCACTGGCCAGATGCTCTTCACGAGTGGCGAGGTTGGCGGTATCCAGCGAACGCAGGGCGAAAACCGTACTGCCGCTGATGACAATCGCCAATATCACAGCGAGCGCGAGGCCCAGTTGTGAGGCGATCCGGGCGCGAGGTTGAGACATGGATAGCTCCTGGCCGAGCCACCGGATCCTCCTTGATCGCAGCACTTGCTCGGAAAATTCTAAGAATGGGGTGAATCGCGGACACCGGCACGACGGTTCCACAAGCACGTATTCGGCGGAAAAACCCAATACTTGAGCAATTAGCAAGGTTATGGCACAAGGCCGGCATTGTGAGGGCTCGAACGTTTCAGCTCAAGCGAACGACGGTCGGCAATTCCATGGCGCGGACTTCACCTTGCAGAAAATCACTCAGACGGCGCAAACGTTCACCTCCCGGACGGGTTTTGGGCCAGACCAGGTAATAGTTGAGTCCACTGGCAACCGCGGTCGGCCACGGCAAACTCAAGCGACCTTGCGCGACATCTTCGGCGACCATCAGCAGATCCCCCATCGACACGCCATAACCCCGAGCCGCCGCGATCATGCCAAGCTCCAGCGTATCGAACACCTGCCCGCCCTTGAGCGACACCTGATCGGACAGCCCCATGCACTCCAGCCAACTGCGCCAATCGCGTCGATCCGGGGTCGGGTGCAATAACTCGGTGGACGCCAGTCGCGCGACGTCCCACGGCTGGTCGTTGAGAAGATTGGGGGCGCCCACCGGGATCAGCTCTTCGGGAAACAGCAGGCTGGCTTCCCAGTCCGGCGGGAAATGGCCGTCGCTCAGCAGCACGGCACAGTCAAAGGGCTCATCGTTGAAATCCACCGAATCCACATCCATCCAGGCACTGGTCAGTTGCACCTCGTTGCCCGGTTGCAAATGGCGGAAGCGACTGAGCCGTGCCAGCAGCCAGCGCATGGTCAGTGTTGACGGGGCTTTCATGCGCAGGATGTCGTCCTCGGCGCGCAAGGTGTTGCAGGCCCGCTCAAGGGCGGTAAAACCTTCACGGATGCCCGGCAACAACATGCGCGCCGACTCGGTGAGTTGCAGGTGGCGCCCGCTGCGGTGAAACAAGCGGCAGGCAAAATGATCCTCAAGCGTGCGAATGTGCCGACTCACTGCACTTTGGGTGATCGACAGCTCTTCAGCGGCGCGCGTAAACGAGCTATGCCGCGCCGCCGCTTCAAATGCGCGCAGGGCATACAAAGGAGGAAGACGACGAGACATTCAGAAAGCTCCTATAGCGGGACGAGAGCAACTTAGCAGAATCCGCTCAGGATGAGTTTTAATCATGCCACCCATCCTTTTTATCCCTTTGTGCAATCGCGTGCATGCGCCGAGAATCGATGGTCTCCAGTTCCCTCTGTCAATCGAGTGGTGATGACCATGCAGCATCCTGTGCGTACCGAACTCTGGGCCATCCTGCGGCTGGCAGGGCCGCTGATTGCTTCACAGTTGGCACACATGCTGATGGTGCTGACCGACACCTTGATGATGGCGCGCTTGAGTCCCGAGGCTCTGGCTGGCGGCGGTCTCGGCGCGGCGACTTACTCGTTCGTGTCGATTTTCTGCATCGGCGTTATCGCTGCGGTCGGTACGCTGGTGGCGATCCGCAAGGGCGCGGGCGACATCATCGGTGCCGCACGCCTGACCCAGGCCGGGTTATGGCTGGCGTGGCTGATGGCACTGGGCGCCGGGCTGCTGCTCTGGAACCTCAAACCGGTGCTGCTGCTGTTCGGCCAGACCGAAACCAACGTCAACGCTGCGGGCCAGTTCCTGATTGCGCTGCCATTCGCCCTGCCCGGCTATTTGAGTTTCATGGCCCTGCGCGGCTTCACCAGCGCGATTGGCCGGGCGACCCCGGTCATGGTCATCAGTCTGGCCGGCACTGTGGCCAACTTCCTGCTCAATTACGCACTGATCACTGGCATGTTCGGCCTGCCGAAACTCGGGCTGATGGGCATCGGTCTGGTCACGGCGATTGTTGCCAACTGCATGGCGCTGGCACTGGCCTGGCACATTCGTCGGCACCCGGCCTATGACGCTTATCCGTTGCGCGCCGGCCTGTCGCGGCCTAACCGCCAATACCTCAAAGAGCTGTGGCGCCTCGGCCTGCCGATTGGCGGCACCTATGCGGTGGAAGTCGGGTTGTTCGCCTTCGCAGCGCTGTGCATGGGCACCATGGGCAGTACGCAATTGGGCGCGCATCAGATCGCCCTGCAGATCGTTTCGGTGGCGTTCATGGTGCCGGCGGGATTGTCATACGCGATCACCATGCGCATCGGCCAGCATTACGGCGCCGGGCAACTGAACGATGCGCGGATGTCCGGGCGGGTCGGGATCGTGTTCGGCGCGGTGGCCATGCTCGGGTTTGCGATGGTCTTCTGGCTGCTGCCAAATCAGTTGGTGGGCCTGTTCCTGGATCACAATGATCCGGCGTTCGCCGAGGTGATCAGGCTGGCGGTGAGCCTGCTGGCAGTGGCGGCGTGGTTCGAGCTGTTCGACGGCACCCAGACGATTGCCATGGGCTGCATTCGCGGCTTGAAGGACGCGAAGACTACATTTCTGGTCGGGCTCGGTTGCTATTGGTTGATCGGTGCGCCGGCCGCGTGGTGGATGGCGTTTCACCTGAATTGGGGACCGACGGGCGTCTGGTGGGGCCTGGCGCTGGGCTTGGCGTGCGCGGCAGTGAGCCTGACACTGGCGTTTGAGTGGAAGATGAAGCGGATGATTCGGCGCGAGCCTCGATCGCAAGGCTTCAATATCGCTCATGTCTCGTCCTGAATAAGGTTTACACCTTCTGGCTTCTTATCAGGAGGGTGCAATGGATACGGGCGCAAAACGTAGTCAGCGCGATTACACGCTGACTTTTAAATTGTCAGTTGTCGACCAAGTAGA
>NZ_CAXAON010000060.1:0-12324 GCF_963970495.1 Pseudomonas sp. EA_65y_Pfl2_P78
ATCGTTGGGTTTTACAACAACGAACGGCTGCACTCAAAACTGGGGTATCTGCCGCCGACCGTTTACGAGCGGGCGATGGCATCGAAACTACCTATCGAGGTGTCCGGAATTAGTTGACCACCACAGACAGCCACATGAACCACTCAGATCGATCTGTGCAGGCCGCAGGGTCGCTTGATGAAAGTTTTGCAGATGCAGGTATTTTTCGTCTCGACCTCGCGCAATTGGGCTCTGAAACAACCATCCTCGGCGTCACCACAGCCCCGGAGCACCTGTATTTCACCGGTCAGATACGACGTGGCGTCACCCATTCGCCCTACCTGCTGGGGCGCTTGCTGGCTGACGGAACGCTGGACAACCGCTTTGGCACGAATGGCGTCGTGACCGGTTTTTTTGCCGGAACAAACGAGTCCCGGGGGAACGCCGTGAGCGTTCTCAGTGACGGCAAAATTCTCGTGACCGGGTCTGTAGGAGGCGCACGTGATCCGGCATTGGCCCGATACCTGCCCGACGGAACGCTGGACGTCGAATTTGGAATGGCGGGGCTTGTCGTACTTCCGCGACCTCAAGAGCTCAATGCCCTGATGCTCATAGACGTGGGGGGAGGTAAAGATCAGAGCGTGCCGGCAAACGTCTTGCCCCTCGACAATGGAAAAATCCTGATCGTAAATTCTTACGTCATCACTCATCTGGCGGACACCCGCGCCTTTATTTTCCAGCTCAACAACGATGGCTCGCTGGACACTTCTTTCAATGACAAGGGGTATGTCCAGGTCATTTATCCGGGTGCCGATCCTGCTGACGTCAAAGTGCATGGCGGTTTGATCGATCAGGACGGCAACATTGTCGTCTGCGGCCAACTGGCGCCACGCTCAGGCACGTCGGCGCCTCTGTTCGCGCGCTACGGACTCAACGGCAGCCTCGATCAAGGCTTTGGCAATGGCGGGTTTGTCATTGTGCCAGTGTCGGAGTCCGCCAGACTGGTGGCCATTATTCAACAACCGAACAACCGTCTGCTGGGCATCGGCAGAACCGAAACGCCCCAAGGTCTCTTGATCGGTCTGGAACCGGATGGCAGCGCCAATCTCCAGTTCAATCGAGGTCAACCCTTGCTCACCCGATTGAATAATGAGCCCACCTACTGGGCCGGCGGACTCATGCAACCGGATGGCAAGATCGTTTTGATAGGCAAGCAACTGGATGACACAGCGCCAGCCGTCGTCGCAAGAATACTCAGTGACGGTTCGTTTGATACAACATTCGCGGGCGTCGGTTGGGTGGGTACGGACGTTGGCGGCAGAACAACTTTCTACGCTGTCACGCTACAGAAGGATGGAAAGATCGTAGTGGCAGGAACCGGGACTACCCCGCAGTTTCAAGGTCAGGTACTGCGCTTGCACGGACTTGGCTGATTGTTACTTCAAGCGAGCAGAAAGCAAAAGCCCCGGCCGATGAATGACGGGGCTTTTGCTTTCTGCATGCGGCGCTCGAAAGGCAGCGCCCCTTGACCGTGAGGCGCGGCACGCACAACGAACAAACCAGTGTCAACTGTCAGACCTGCCAGTAGACGCGGCAGGATGATGGGCAGCTACTAAAGCCGAAAACAATCCATTCAAGGAGCGTTACATGGCCACTCCAAGCCCATCAGTCCGACAAGCCGGTTCACTGGATGAAAGTTTTGGTGAGAAAGGCATTTGGCACCTGAACATCCCTAACCTGCGGTCGCAAACCACACTTTTAGACGTTACAGCGCAATCCCTTTCGACACTGGAACGCCTTTATTTTACTGGCGATGCTTTTCATGATTCCGGAGGGCACTACATATTGGGCCGCTTGTTGCCTGAAGGATCGCTGGATAAATCGTGATCGCGGGCTTTCTGTCAACGTCGGTGACTCAGGGCGTGATCCTTCGTTTCCACGGGAAGAGTTGAAGCCGACACACAGTCTGTCTGCAATTCAATGTCGCCCCGTCATGTGAATGGCGGGGGGCTTTTGTCTTTCTGATCCCAGAGGGGTTTTGACTGATCAAATGCAATCGCGAGCCTGCTCACTACAGGGGAATGAATTTCAGATTGGGGAGGACGCTTGCTCCCGAAAGGCCGCTACCGTCAGCGAAAATTCAATGCCGCTTGATAAACCCGGTCAACGCCGCCAGCGCTTCGGGTGAGCGCAACCGCTGAGTAAACAGTGCGCCCTCCTCTTCGATCACTTGGCGGATCTGCTCGCGATCCGGCGCTTTCATCAATTGTTTGCTGATGCGCACCGCTTCGGGCGGTAAGTCGTCGAAGCGCAGCGCCATCTCCCGCGCCTTGGCCAATGCCGCTTCGCCGCTGCCCAACGCTTCGCTGGCAATGCCCCAGGCCGCGGCCTGCTCACCGCTGAAACCTTCACCGAGCAACAACAACTCTGCTGCTTTGGCCTGGCCAAGCAAGCGCGGCAGGATCAGGCTGGAGCCGAACTCGGGGCATAACCCAAGGTTGACGAATGGCATGCACAACCGTGCATCGCGACTGACATAGACCAGATCGCAATGCAGCAACAGCGTGGTGCCGATGCCCACCGCTGCGCCGGCCACAGCCGCGATCACCGGTTTTCGGCATTCGAGCAGGCCCTGCATGAAGTGGAACACCGGGCTGTCGAGGTCACTGGGCGGTTGCTGGATGAAGTCGGCGATGTCATTGCCGGCCGTAAAGCATTCGCTGCTGCCGGTGATCAGTACGGCGTTGATGTCGGGGTCGCTGTCGGCCTGCTTCAACGCCTCGGCGAGACGGCTGTACATGGCGCGGGTCAGGGCGTTTTTCTTGTCCGGGCGATTGAGGCGCAGGGTCAGTAAACCGCGCTCGCGTTCCAGCAGGATGGCTTCGGTCATGGCGTGTCTCGCGTCTGATGGATCAGCGCTCAACCACGGCTGAGGAATACGTCGGCCAGCAGTTGATTGCGCGGCAATCCGGCCAGGTACAGACGCCGGGCGAAGGCGTCGACACTGGCCGTCGAGCCGCAGACTAAGGCCAGGGTTTGCCGGGAAACAAGGCGCAGTTGCGCCAAAGCGGCGGGCGCCTCGGCCGCCGTCCATAGCTCGACGGTCAGGTTTTCACGCTGGGTGGCCAGTGCGCCAAGGGGTTTGGCCAGATAATGCTCACTGGCGTCATGGGCCAGGTGAATGACGCGGATGGCGCCCTGGTGATCCTGACGCAGCGCTTCACGCAAGACACCGAACAACGGGCCGAGACCTGTACCCGCCGCCAGCAGCCACAACGGTCGGGTATGCCAGTCGGCGTCGTATTGCAACGCACCACCGCGCAGTTCGCCGAGGCGGATCGGGTCGCCGATCTGCAGACAACGTGCCGCGTCGCTGAACTCCCCGGGCTGGCGGCAATCGAGGTGAAACTCCAGAAAACGGTCTTCTTCCGGCAGGCTGGCCAGCGAATACGGACGTGCGATGTGATTGATCCACAACACCAGATGTTGCCCGGCGCTGTAGCGCAGCGGGCGCTGCGGACTCAGGCGCAAACGCAGAACGCTGTCGCTCAGCCAGTCCAGCGCCTCGACAACTGCCGGGCGTCCGTCCGTCGCCGGATCGAAGGTGTGCACCTGCAAGTCTTCGACAACCTGGCACTGACAAGCCAGCCGCCAACCCTGCTGGCGCTGTTCGGCACTCAAGGCATCCGGGCGATTGTCGGCCGGCAGGCCTTGCACGCACTGCACCAGGCAGGCATGACAACGGCCGGCGCGGCAGCTATATGGCACCGGCACGCCGTTCTGATTGAGGGCATCGAGCAGGTTGCTACCCGCCGCTACCGACCAGTTCTGCTGACCCACACGAAGCTCAGGCATCTACGTTCTCCCAGGCTGCCGCACAGCGATTGCGCCCGTCACGCTTGGCTCGATAGAGCGCCTGGTCGGCGCGCTGCAAGGCGTCATCCAGATCATCGCCCAAGGTCAACAGGGTCATGCCGGCCGAGAGGCTGAGATCACGCACATTCACGCCGACCAATTCGACGTCGGTAAAGGCCACGCGCAGACGCTCGCAGCAGGCGGTCAGGCGTTCGGCGTCGCAGTCGGGCAGCAACACCACGAATTCCTCACCACCATAACGCGCCAATACGTCGCCGTCGCGCAGACACGCTTGGGCGACACCGGCAAAGGCCTGCAGCACCTGATCGCCGGCGGCGTGACCGTGCAGGTCGTTGATGCGCTTGAAATGGTCGAGGTCGATCAGCGCCAGGCCGTGCACCGCTTCGCTGTCCATCGCATTCAGTTCACGCGAGGCCAGACGCAAAAAGTGTCGACGATTGAACAGCCCGGTCAACTCGTCGGTGGCGACCAGGTCTTCGAGCTGGCGCATCATCCCGCGCAAGGTGTCCTGATGTGCCTGCAAGGCAAACCGGCGCTGGCGTATGCGTTGACGCGAAACCTGAACAAAGCGCGCATAAATCACCAGCCACGCCAGCACCATCGCCAGGATGCACACTTGCAGCACGGCGAGCGCTGGCTCCGGCAGGCGGAAGTGGTAACCGTCCCACAGGGTAATCGCGCAGAAACTGAAGAACACCAACAGAGCACAGCGGATGAACGCCCGTCGGCTCAGATGAAACAGACCGAACAGCAGGATCAGCACGTAGAACACCAAAAACGCGCCCCGGGCCTCGTCCAGGTGAGCGATCAGCCACGTCTGCCAGCCGAGCCCGAGCAGCACTTGCGCTTCGGTGAGGCTGGGGTCGGCAAAACGCATATTGCGTCCGCTCCAGAACAGGCCGAACAAGGTGGCTTGGCTGATCACCACCAGCACACTGCCGATGGTCACAGCACGCAGGGACTCGCCGAAATGACCGGTAAAAAACGCCAGCCACAGCAGCAGCAAAGCCAATCCATAGGTGGCTGCAGCGAGGGCGAAGCGTTTAAGCAAAAGACGTTGAATGGCGTTATGGGTCAATCGTTGACTCACCGTGCGTTTGGAGGCTGACCGAGTGTCCTACCCTACAGACCGGCTGCCACTTTAGTGGCGTAGTCGATAAATGACCATTGATTTTCGGGCCGGATAATTGGCGTCAAAAGCGTGGCCTCAAAAGCCCCTCACCGCCCTGGGAGACAGGGCCTGACTGAGGGGCAAGGATCTCGATTTGCCAATGCAATCCCCCCCACCCCATCAAGCCATTCGACCAACGAATGAATCCCGGCGCGTGTATGCCCCACCGAGGCGCGGTATACTGCCGCGCCTTTTTAGCGTCGCGCCAGCAGCCCCGGCGTGCCCGGCCCAAAGGGCCAGCTTCAAGTTGCAAGCTCAAGGCCGCAAGCTCAAACAGTCCACGTACTGCCTTTGACTTGCCGCTCGAAGCTCGAAGCTCAAAGCTGCCCTATTAAAATGTTCCCGTCTTTTAGAGGAGCGCGACTCATGACCGTGATCAAGCAAGACGACCTGATTCAGAGCGTTGCCGACGCCCTGCAGTTCATTTCCTATTACCACCCCGTGGATTTCATCCAGGCGATGCACGAAGCCTACCTGCGCGAAGAATCGCCAGCGGCCCGTGATTCGATGGCGCAGATCCTGATCAACTCGCGCATGTGCGCCACCGGCCACCGCCCGATCTGCCAGGACACCGGTATCGTCACCGTGTTCGTGCGCGTCGGCATGGACGTACGCTGGGATGGCGCCACCATGGGCCTGGACGACATGATCAACGAAGGCGTGCGCCGCGCCTACAACCTGCCGGAAAACGTCCTGCGTGCCTCGATCCTCGCCGACCCGGCGGGCGCTCGTAAAAATACCAAGGACAACACCCCGGCAGTCATCCACTACTCCATCGTCCCGGGTAACACCGTGGAAGTGGACGTGGCGGCCAAGGGCGGCGGTTCCGAGAACAAATCGAAAATGGCCATGCTCAACCCGTCCGACTCGATCGTCGACTGGGTCCTGAAGACCGTTCCGACCATGGGCGCTGGCTGGTGCCCACCGGGCATGCTCGGCATCGGCATCGGCGGCACCGCCGAGAAAGCCGCGGTCATGGCTAAAGAAGTGTTGATGGAATCCATCGACATCCACGAACTCAAGGCCCGTGGCCCGCAGAACCGCATCGAAGAAATGCGTCTGGAACTGTTCGAGAAGGTCAACCAGTTGGGCATCGGCGCCCAGGGCCTCGGCGGCCTGACCACCGTGCTCGACGTGAAGATCATGGACTACCCGACCCACGCCGCCTCCCTGCCGGTGTGCATGATCCCGAACTGCGCTGCCACCCGTCACGCGCACTTCGTGCTCGACGGTTCCGGCCCGGCTTCGCTGGAAGCGCCACCGCTGGACGCCTACCCGGAAATCGTCTGGGAAGCCGGCCCGTCGGCCCGTCGCGTCAACCTCGACACCCTGACCCCGGAAGACGTGCAGAGCTGGAAGCCGGGCGAAACCGTGCTGCTCAACGGCAAAATGCTCACCGGTCGCGACGCCGCGCACAAGCGCATGGTCGAGATGCTCAACAAAGGTGAAACCCTGCCGGTCGATCTGAAAGGTCGCTTCATCTACTACGTCGGCCCGGTTGATCCGGTCGGTGACGAAGTGGTGGGCCCGGCAGGTCCGACCACCGCGACGCGGATGGACAAGTTCACCCGTCAGATCCTTGAGCAAACCGGTCTGCTGGGCATGATCGGCAAGTCCGAGCGCGGCCCGACTGCGATCGAGGCGATCAAGGACAACAAAGCCGTGTACCTGATGGCGGTCGGCGGCGCGGCTTACCTGGTGGCGCAAGCGATCAAAAAGTCCAAAGTGCTGGCGTTTGCCGAACTGGGCATGGAAGCGATCTACGAGTTCGAGGTCAAGGACATGCCGGTCACCGTTGCGGTGGACAGCAAAGGTGAGTCGGTGCACATCACCGGTCCTGCGATCTGGCAACAGAAGATCAGCCAAAGCCTGGCGGTAGAAGTGCAGTAAGCGCTTCGCCTCCATGAAAACGGCCGGCTCATCCCATGGATGATCCGGCCGTTTTTTGTTTGTACAAACCGAACGGGATAAAAACTCCGTCAATGCATACAAAATGATCTTGCGCACCTGTCAGATCTGACAGGTTCATTTCAATGCCTTTCTTGTTAGCGTCAGCCCATTCACGCCCACCCCGTGCGCAATGGATTCGACCATGCCTGATCAGCAAGAATTGAGCATCACCACACCCTCCATCGCCAAAAGCGCATCGATCGCCACCATCGGCAAAAGTTGGGGCGCTGTGGGCCCGACCGGAGCCGCCTCGTTCGAGTTGCCGATTCCAACGTCTGCCGGGCGGGGCTGGGATCCTCAGTTCTCGCTGAGTTACAGCAGTCAGAGTGGCAACGGTCCATTCGGCCTTTCCTGGCAGCTGGCCGGCGTGGGTCAGATCAATCGCAGAACCAACAAAGGCGTGCCACGTTATACCGATCACGACGAGATCGTTGGTACCGATGGCGAAGTGTGGATGCCGGAGCTGGATGAAAACGGTGAAATCAAATTCCGTGAAGAAAACACCTACAACGGCGTCGACATCGGCCCGTACAGAGTGGTGCGTTACTGGCCGCAAATCGAAAGCGACTTTGCCTTGCGCGAGCGTTGGCAGCGGCAGACCCGAGAAGCCGATCCACCGGTTTTCTGGCTGATACACGGCGCCGACGGCTCACTGCACCTTTACGGCAAGACCGAAGCGACACGCGTCGCCGACCCCGACGCTCCCGGACGCATCGCCGCTTGGCTGCTGTGCGAAAGCATGAACGCACGTGGTGAACACATCTGTTTCGAGTACAAGGCCGATGATCAGGATCCCGACCCGCTGCATGACTACCGCGCCCAGCGCTATCTGCGCCGCGTGTGCTACGGCAACTTCACGGCCAGCAGCAATCTGTATAGCTGGACCACGGACAATCCGACCGAACTGGACTGGCACTTTCATCTGCTGTTCGATTACGGCGAACGCAGCACATCACTGACCGATATTCCTGCTTACGACGGTGACACCCTGAAACCCTGGACAGTCCGCCCCGACCGTTTTTCAACCCATGGTCGGGGCTTTGAACTGGGCACGCGCAGACTGTGCCAGCAAGCGTTGCTGTTTCATCAGTTCTCCAAGGAAAAAACCGAGCAACCGAAACTGGTACGCCGCCTGCTGTTGGAATATCACCAACCGCAAAATATCGCGCAGTGGGCCTACAGCCAGATCAGCGCGGCGCACTATCAGGCATTCGATGCGAGCGGCATTGTCGAAAACACGCCGCCGGTCGAGTTCGACTATGCCCCCTTCGACATCAATAAAACCCCGGCGCGCTTCTTCGAAACCGATGTCCAGCCGAGTATCGAGGACGGTGGTTTTTACCAGTGTGTGGATCTTTATGGCGAAGGTGTGCCGGGTTTCCTCTGCCGTTATGACCAGGCCTGGTACTACCGCGAACCATTGCGTGCGACCAAGGGCACCGATGAAATCGGCTATGGGCCATGGACCGCACTGGAAAAGATTCCGCTCGCCGATCGCAACCGTCCGGTCCAGCAACTGCTGACCGACCTGACCGGTGACGGTCGGCTCGATTGGGTCATCGCGCAACCGGGTATCAGTGGTTTTCGCACCCTGACAGAACAACGCGAGTTTGCCGACTTCGTCCCCTTCGGCAAATTCCCACCAGAGTTTTTCAACACGCTCTCGACACTTGGCGACTTGAGCGGTGACGGCTTGAGTAGCCTGGCGTTGATCGGGCCCAGCTCCGTGCGGTTGTATGCCAACGAGCGCGAACAAGGCTTCGCCGCGCCTGAAGAGGTGCTTCACCAACCCGACGACGACCGCTTGCCACTGTTCAGCAATTCGCGCACAGAACTGGTGCTGTTGGGCAACCTGCTGGGTAGCGATATGCCCGAGTTGTGTCGGATACGCCATGACGAAATCCGCTGCTGGCCGAACCTGGGCCACGGCCGGTTTGGCAAGGGTCGCAAGATCAGCGAGTTGCCCTTCAACTACGAGCAATTCGATTCGTCCCGGGTGCGCCTTGCCGACCTCGACGGCTCCGGTGCCGCATCGCTGATTTATCTGATGTCGGATACCTTCGAGATCTACCTGAATCGCGGCGGCAACGGCCTGGAGCAAATACCGATCAGCGTGCCGTGGCCCGACGGCGTGCGCTACGATCGCCTCTGTCAGGTGAGTTTCGCCGATCTGCAAGGCCTGGGCTGCGCCAGCCTGATCCTGACGGTGACGCACATGCAGCCGCAGCATTGGCGCTACGATTTCGTTTCGGCCAAGCCGTATCTGTTGACCAGCAGTAACAACAACATGGGTTGCAGTACCAGCGTGGTCTACCGCAGCTCGGCGCAGGAATGGCTGGATGAAAAACGCCGCCTGCCCAGCCTTAGACGTTTTCCGGCTTGCCACTTGCCGTTCCCGGTGGCGGTGGTCAAAAAACAGCAGCAACTGGATGAAATCACCGGCAACTGCCTGACGCAGCGCTTCACCTGGTGCGAAGGTTTTTACGACCGCGTTGAGCGCGAGTTCCGCGGTTTCGGCTTGCTGCAGCAAACCGACAGTGAGAGCGCCAGCAACGATAAGGGAGAAGGCTTCAGCGAGCCGATGCGGGTCTTCACCTGGTTTCATACCGGGCAATCGATGAACCGGTCGCGTGACGACTATTTCAATCACGACGCACATTCGGTGCCACTGGGCGATACGCTGTTCAGCCGATATCACGAGGCGGACGACTGCGAGGAACAGCTGGATTCTTCTGACGCCGACACTCGCTACCAGATCTGCCGGGCACTGGTCGGCTCGGTCACGCGCATCGAGACCTATGCCGATACTGGCGAGGATGTTCCGCGGATCACCACGCCTTATACGGTCGAAGAAATGCGTTATCGGGTGCGTCAAGTGCGCGAGCAAGGCGCCTATGCCGCCGCAGTCTTGCTGCCGCTGGTGGTGGAAAGGATCAGCTACCAGTACGACGGTTTCGTCGATGACCCCATGTGTCGCAACGATGTGGTCCTGCGCTACAACACTTACGGCCAACCGACGCATTCAATCACAGTGAGCTACGCCAGGCGGCTCACCGAAACCGATACGCCACCGTTCGACGATCTTGATCAACAGCAGTGGTGGTACGACGCCCATGACCCGGCACAACGGTCGTTCTACCTCAATGAAAGCCGTTCTGTGTTCATCGATCTGGACAAGGATCCGCAGCATTGGCGTCTTGGTTTGCCCTATCAACAGCGTGGCAATGCATTGGTCTTGTCGTCCAATGGCACACTTCCCACCGGGCTTACACCTGCGCAGGTGTCCTATGAATGCCTGATGGAACATGAGGATTCGGCGTACTGGAATACCAAACGGGTGCTGACCACACAGTCCGTGCAGCGTTACGTGAGTACCGATGGCAAGCTGCTGGACGATGGCATTGCCGGATTCGAGGCATTGACCGGCCCCATGGAAGTGGCCCAACTGGACAAAACCGCGCTGGACGCTTACAGCGTTTTAGCGGATTTTGACGTACGCGGCGAACTGGAAAAGATCGGTTACCTGCCGATGCCTTTTCTGTTCTGGGAGGACTCCTCGGGCAGCGCCGAGCACAATCTGTGGTCGGCAAATTACAACTGCGCCGAATACGCCGGCCTCGACGGTTTCTACAAGGTGCGCCGCTATCGCGAAACCCTCAGCCATGGCTTCACTCACGCCGTATACGACGCGTATGCGCTGGCTGTCACCCTCGTGGAACTGCCGGATGGCTGTACCACCTGCATCGAGTACGACTACCACGCGCTGCAAGCGCTGAAAATCATCGATGCCAACCTGAACACTCATCAGGCGTTGTATGAACCTTCCAATCAGCCCCTGGCCACCAGTTTTTATGGCTCAGAGAACAACAGGGAAGCGGGTTTCAGGCCACTGAGCGAATACAAACTTCCGCAGGACCGGAGCCCGGCTACGGCAATTGCCAACCCGACCGATGCCGTGCAAAAAGCCGCGAGTACCCTGCGCAAGGATCTGTTCAGCTGGATGGGGCAAATTGCCAACCACACCCACGCCACTACGACATGGATTGCCCGGGGTTATCTGCTGCCCAGCGGCCACATCAGGGCCAGTACACGCCGCCAACTGACCCGGCGCAGCGGCGCCTTGACGCCTGATGAACAGGCGCTGCAAAACGCCATCGCAACAGTGCATCGCGAACCAGTGCACAGCGTGATCCTCAGTGCCGATCGTTACCCCGACGATCCGCTGGCGCAGATCCAGATCACCAAAGCCTGCGTCGACGGTTTTGGCCGGGCTCTGCAAACCCAGCAATTGGTCGACCCGGGCAAGGCGTATGCCGTGGACGACGACGGCTCGCTGATTATCGAGGATGGTCAGATCAAAGTGGTCGATGCCAACCCGCGCTGGCGCATCAGCGAGCGGGTCGAATACAACAACAAAGGCTTGCCCGTTCGTCAGTACCGCGCGTTTTTCGCCAACACCTATACCTACGTCAACGATCAGTCCCTACGCACACTGAGCCATCACGATCAGCTTCGCTATGACGTCAAGGGCCGCCAGGTCGGAATGGTCAATGCCAAGGGCGACTTTTCCCGAGAGACGTACCACCCTTGGTATCACACCAGCGAAGACTTCAACGACACCGCCGAGCTGTCATCGCCAACCAAGGCATCGCAGCCATGATTGCCAACGTGCATCGCCGTACACCTGCACTGGCGGTAAGCGATGCGCGTGGTTTGCCAGTGCGGCAGGTCGGGTACTTGCGCAGTGTGACGGCCGACAGCCCCGTAGCGCTGGTAACCCGTCGGCAGCATGACTACGCCGGGCGTCTGGTCGAGCAATGGGATCCGCGCTTGTCGGCACCCTGCCTGACCACGGTTTACAACCTGGACGGCACGGTATTGAAATCCGACAGCGTCGACGCCGGCTGGCGCCTGACCCTGCCGGGTCTGGCCGGCGAGCCGTTGCGGCGCTGGGATCAGCGCGGTAGCCATTGGCAGACGATCTTCGATGAGCAACTGCGGGTGGTCGCGGTCGAGGAAAATGGCCAACCCGATGTCGACGTTTTTACTTACGCCGACGCCTCGGCCGAAGCCGGATACAACCGTCGCGGCCAGTTGCTGGAACAGAAAGACCGTTCCGGTTCGTTGCTCACGGACAGCTTTTCCCTGACCGGCCAGCCGCTGCGGGAAACCCGCACGTTCCACGACGGTGAGCCGTTCACCACTCACCATGTGTTCAGCTCGCTCGGCGCGCTGCTCGAGCAGACCGACGCCGGCGGCCATCGGCGACGCTCGCGCTACGGCCTGGCCGGGCACCTTCGGCAGGTACAACTGTTGATCAGCGGCCAGAGCCAATGGCAGCCCGTGTT
>NZ_CAXAON010000061.1:0-11665 GCF_963970495.1 Pseudomonas sp. EA_65y_Pfl2_P78
GCCTGTGCGAGGAAGAAGGTATTCACTACCACTTTCAGCACACCGCCAGCGGCCACAAACTGACCTTCGGCGATGACCAGACGGTGTTCCCGAAACTCGCGCCCGTGGCCTATCAGCAAGATTCCGGGCTGGTCGCGGACAAACCGGTGGTCAAACGTTTCGGCCTGCGTCTGGCTACCCGCACCAGCCGCACTACGCGACGCGATTACGACTTCGTCAAACCGAAAATCGAGCTGGAAAGCGACGCCAAAAGCAGTGCCCAGCCAGACTTGGAAGATTACGATTACCCGGGCCGATTCGTTGACCGTGACCGCGGCAAACATTTGGCCAATCGCGCGCTGGAGCGTCATCGCAGCGACTATCGACTCGCCGAAGGCAACAGCGATCAGCCTATCCTGGTCAGCGGGCATTTCCTCGCCCTGACCGAACACGCCAACCCGACGTGGAACGACCTGTGGCTGCTCACTGAAATCTTCCACGAAGGCAAGCAGCCGCAAGTGCTGGAAGAGTCGGTGACCAGCGACACCACGGACAACAAGGACGATTTCCACCAGGGCTACCGCAACCGCTTCAGCGCGATCCCGTGGGACGTGCCTTACCGTTCGCCGCTCGATCACCCGAAACCGAAAGTCCTCGGCACGCAAAGCGCCGTGGTCTGCGGCCCGGAAGGCGAAGAGATCTACTGCGACCAGTATGGCCGGGTCAAGGTGCAGTTCTTCTGGGATCGCGAAGGCAAGCACGATGACATGACCAGTTGCTGGATGCGCGTCGCGTCGAGTTGGGCAGCGGAAACCTTTGGTTCGATCAACATTCCACGCGTTGGCATGGAAGTGCTGATCACCTTCCTCGAAGGCGATCCCGACCAGCCGCTGATCACCGGTTGCCTGTACCACGGCGCGAATCTGCCGCCGTATAAACTGCCGGATTTCAAGACCCTTGCCACGGTCAAGAGCAAGGAATACAAGGGCAGCCGCGCCAACGAACTGAGGATCGATGACACCACCAGCGAGATCAGCATCGCGTTGCGCAGTGATCACGGTGCGAGTGCGATCAACCTCGGCTACCTGACGCATCCACGCCCGAGCGGTGGGCAACCGCGCGGCGAAGGTTTCGAATTGCGCACCGACCGCCATGGCGCGGTGCGTGCCGGTGCCGGTCTGCTGATCACCACCGAGCCACGTCCAAACGAGTCGAAACACCACAAGGATCTGCCGGAAACCGCCGAGCGCCTCGCCACCGCGAGCGATCAGCAGGACGGCTTTGCGGTGCAGGCCAAGGAGTTGCAAGCGCAGGAAGCGGGCGATCAGGACGACGTGGCCAAAGCCTTGCACGCCCAGCATCAAGGCGTGCTCGGCAGTGGCCCGGCGAACATGACCGCCAATGAGTTCCCGGAATTCACTGAACCGCATCTGGTGCTCGCCAGCCCGGCCGGCATCGCCCTGACCACGCCGCGCTCCAGCCACATCGCCACCGGCGAACACCTGGCATTGAGCAGCACCGGTCACACCAGTCTTTCCATCGGCAAGCGTCTGCTGGCCAGTGCCAGTCGCGGCATGCGCCTGTTCGTGCAGAGCATGGGTTGGCGTCTGGTGGCCGCGTCCGGTGACATCGACGTGCGTGCGCTAAAGGACAGCATCAACCTGCTGGCCAAACTCAACATCACCGCCAATGCCGACCGCATCACCATTGCCGCCAAGACTGAGTTGGTGATCCAGGGTGGTGGCAGTGCCACGACTTACAACGCTGGTGGCATTACTCACGCTACCAGCGGCCCGTACACGGCCCATGCGGCGAACTTTGCCTACACCGGTGCGAAAAGTCTGGCCGGGGTATTCCCGGAACCGCCGAAACCGGGCAAGGGCAACCTCGAATTGTTCAACCAGTACGCCGGGCGTCAGGGCATCAAGGAAGGCGATTACGAAGTCATTGATGCCTTGGGCAAAAGCATCAAGGGCAAGCTCGATGGCAAAGGTTTCGCCAGCGTCTCTGGCGCAGCACCGGGCCCGGCGCGGGTGCTCTTCGGCAAGGATCCGGCGGACACCTGGAGCGATGGCAGTTACATCGGTAAGCCGGAATGGCCGTTGAATCCGCCGGGGGCCGAAGACGTGCCGAGCCAAGTGCAGGCGATGGTCGCACAGGTGTTGCCGAGCAAGAGCTGGGACATGCTGGAGAAGGGTAAGGACATGGCACAAACAGGGATGAGTGCGGTGCAGACCGCGCAGGGCGCAATGCAAACGGCGCAGCAGGTGAAAGGCGCTGTGCAGGGCGGAGTGGCTGGATTGCCGAAACTGGCGAGTGCCGCCATGCCGAGTGCGTCGAGCATCCTCGGCGCCGCGAGCAAGGGCGGCCGATTGCCGACGCTTCCCGCACCAACGCTGCCAAAACCTTCCTTGAAAACCCCGGGCCTGTTGGCGGGTGAGATGCTGTCATGACCACTGAAAATGCTGTTGTAAAACGTGAACCTCAAGTTGCCATCGTTCCCCTGAATGCCATCGACATTCAGGATGTTGCCAGCGGTGCGGCAACCTTCGACGCCTGGCTTCAATCCGCCAGTGGCGGCGTGGTCACTCTTGATCGAATCAAGAACGTCGCCGGCGCATTACCCGTGGTGGGCAACATCATGGCGTTGGTCGATGCGCTGGGTGACATCGTCACCCTGTCGAATGCCCAGAAGCGCGACCTGCTGGCGTGGGCCAGTCTGGGCATCAACCTGATCGGTGTTTTGCCGCTGCCACCGGCGATGGCGGCAGCCCGTATGACGTTGCGCCCAACACTGTTTCTGGTGCGTCAGGAGATGAAGGCCAGCAGCAAGATGCTGCTCAGTGCATCTGTGATCGAGGTGCTGGTCGGGCACCTGAACGCCTCTATCATCGGCACCCTCGACGACTTTGTTGAACAGGCCAAAGGCAAGTTGCCCGGGATTCTCGCGGACGCTGGCAAGCTGGGCGAAGACGTTATTAACGAGATCGCCAAAGGTCTCGAAACCGTTGCTAACGGTAAGCTCGACGCCAAGGGGGACGTCCAGGCCGCCAGTCAACAAATCAGCGCTGCGGGGGATCAGTTACTGAGCGACCCTCTCGCGGCAATTGGCAACATTTTCGGGGCTACCGCGAGTGCTTATAAAGCGGCTGGCAAGGGGCTGGCCAACAGCGCTGCCGATCATCTGCTACCCGACGAGATCAAAAAACAGGTTGCTACCGAGACCGCAAAACTGCGCGCCATGGGACCGGAACTGCGTACCCAGTTGAGCAAGTTGGACGACGAATCGGTTCAGAACTCGATTGGCTGGTTGCTGCTGATTTTGTCCAGTGCAGTCACTCTTTGGCGTAAGCGCAATGCTCATGGACAGAGTGCCGGAGTCAAGCCGGATCAGACCAGTCAGGCCCAGCACACAGCCTCAGAAGGTGGTCTGGGTGCGACGAGCCAACAAGCTGCTGCAACCAAAGCCCCCAAACCGAAGAAAAACGGCACATGCACCAGTACCTGCCACAGCATCAATTTTGCATTGGGTTCGGAATCCCTCAGCCATAGCGATTTCAGCTTGCCCGGGCCGTTCCCGGTCGAGTGGAATCGCATCTATAACTCGCGCCTTGGGGAGTACGATCAAGGCGACCTTGGTGCTCGCTGGGTCACGAAATTCACCACACGGTTTGACTGCGTGGATGATGGCCTGACGTTCTATGGTGCTGATGGTCGAAACCATAGCTATCCACTGCCCAAGGTTGGGCTGTTCCACTACGACCCCATCGAGAACATCACTCTGGTTCGTGCCAGCGAAGATCAGTTGATGCTGTGTCGTGGTTTTGAACGCAAGGAAACCTATGTGCGCCGTAACCAGCGTTATGTGCTTACCAATATTTCGCTGCGTAATGGCGCCGGCATCATGCTGCATTACGAACATCGCCATGGTGAACAGTCGGTGCTCTCCGATCTGATCACATATCAGGAAAACGACTACACCAAGGTTCACCTGCACCTCGGCACGATGATCGACGATCACGGCCGGCTGTCCGGCATCTGGGAAATCCGCGACGGTGAGCCACAACGGCAACTCTGTGCGTACCAGTACGACGCTTATGGCGATCTGATTCAGGCACAGGACGAGAACGGCGCTGTCTGGTTGTACCAATACCAGCATCACCTGATCACCCGTTACACCGACCGCACCGGTCGCGGCATGAATCTGGAGTGGGACGGCCAGGGCGCCAAGGCTAAAGCCGTACGCGAATGGGCGGACGACGGCAGCTTCGACACACGTCTGGAGTGGGACGAAAACATTCGTCTGACCTACGTCACCGACGCGCTCGGCAATGAGACCTGGCACTACTACGACATCCTTGGCTACACCTACCGAATACAGCATGCCGATGGCCTGTCCGAGTGGTTGTTCCGTGACGAAGCCAAGAACGTCGTGCGTCACGTGCATGCAGACGGTACGACTGATCGTTACAGCTACGACGAGCGCAGCAATTTGCTTGAGCACATCCGCGCTGATCACACCGTAATACATTTTGCCTACGACGATCAGGACATGCTGATCAAGATCAGTGATGCCGAAGGTGGGCAATGGCAACGCGCCTATGACGATCAAGGCAATCAAGTCGAAGCCGTCGATCCTTTGGGAAACAAGACGGAATACGCTTACAACAAGGCTGGACAACCGACCGCGATCAAGGACGCCAACGGCAACGAAAAGACGCTGGACTACAACGACGCCGGGCAACTGGTCGAATACGTCGATTGCTCGGGCAAGACCAGCGCTTGGGAATATGACGAACGAGGGCAGATGATCTGTTTCACCGACGCCGCCGGAAACGCAACCGAGTACGAATACAAGGCCGGGCAGCTGGTGCTGATCAAGCACCCGGACAAAACTGAAGAGCGTTTCGAGCGTGATGCCGAGAGTAGATTGTTGGCACATGTTGATGGTCTGGATCGTTGTACCACATGGAGCTACAACGCTAGTGGCCGGATTGCCGAGCGAGTTGACCCTGCCGAGCAAACTTTGCGCTATCGCTGGGATCGCATCGGTCGATTAACTTCCTTGGAAAACGAAAACGAACAGCGCGCTCACTTCCACTACGACCCCGTAGGCCGACTGCTTGAAGAAAGCGGATTCGATGGGCGCTCCACGCGTTATCAATACGATCCACTGACCGGTCGCTTGGCCCAGTCCGCTAATGGCGAGCGCGTGATTGAGCTGACCTTCGACCCGATGGGCCAGATGACCGAGCGCCGTGCTACTTTGGGCGATCAGTCGCAAAGCGAAAAGTTCGCCTACGACGGCAACGGCAATATGGTGTTGGCCTCCAACACCGACAGCCACCTGCAATGGTTTTATGATCCAGCAGGTAATATTCTGCGTGAGCATCAACACTATCTAGGTCTGGAAAAACCATTGGTTGCGGTCTGGCAGCACGAATACGACCTGCTTAACCATTGCGTCGCCACGACCCGCCCTGACGGCCATCGTGTCAGTTGGCTCACTTACGGCAGTGGTCACTTGCTGGGTATGCGACTGGACGAACATGAGCTAATCGGTTACGAGCGCGATGATCTGCACCGCGAAATCGCACGCCATCAAGGCAACCATCTGCTACAAATCCAGAGTTGGGATCCTGCTGGTCGATTGCAGGAGCAACTGCTGGGACGCAGGGACGACAAGTCCACGCTGCTGAAACGCGAGTACAAATATGATGCTGCCGGACAATTGACTGACATCAATGACAGCCGGCGCGGCTCACTTTCTTATCGTTATGATCCTGTCGGCCGGCTGCTTAGTGCCACCAGCCGTCAAGGCGTGGAAACCTTCGCCTTTGACCCGGCCGGCAACTTGCTGGATGATAAACAGGCTGAAATTCGCCGCCCACTGGATCTGACCCCCCGGCGCAGCAAACTGGTCGACAACCTGCTACGCGAATACGCCGGCACCCACTATAACTACGATGAGCGTGGCAACCAGATTCAACGCTGGCACAACGGTCAGCGCAGCGATTTGAAATGGGATCTGTTTGATCGACTGGTGAGTTTCGAAGATCCGCGCCTTTGTGTGGATTTCGCTTACGACGCGTTGGGAAGGCGCCTCCACAAAAACTCCCACGCCCACTACAAACAGCGCCCTGAAGCCGGTTCTCTCTGGAACCGCAACGAGCATGCCCGTAAACAGCTTGAACTGGGGTGTGGCTTCACTCTGTACGGCTGGGACGGCGACAACCTCGCGTGGGAAAGCAGCCCAGCGCAGAGCGATGGCCAACCGGGTCGCACGGTTCACTACATCTTTGAACCAGGTACCTTTGTTCCTGTTGCCCAAGCGGTGCGGCATGCGCCGATTGATCTTGTGGGGCAGCCCAATTACAGCGGTGAGTACAGTCTTGATGATGACCCGTTATGGGGTCACAAGGCTATATCTATGCCGTTTGATGCGTTGGCTTGGTATCAATGCGACCACTTGGGCACACCGCAGGAACTGACGGATCCGCAAGGCAACATGGCCTGGAGTGCGCAATACAAGGCGTGGGGGCAGGTGACGGAGCAGCGCTCTGAATGGGCGCGGCAACATGGCGTGATGAATCCGATACGATTCCAAGGGCAGTATCACGATCATGAGACTGGACTGCATTACAATCGGTATCGATATTACGACCCTGCGGTAGGAAGGTTCATCAGCAGAGATCCAATAGGATTTGCTGGCGGCATCAATTTTCATCAGTACGCACCGAACCCTACCGAGTGGATTGACCCACTGGGGTTAGCGAGAAAGGCTCCCTCGAAGTTTGCCAAGCGGGACGGTGATGGAGCGAGTGCTGCTGATATTGCAGCGAGTAAGGTTGATGGTGGGCATCGTCGAGGCCAAGATGCATGTCGTGAGGAGCTTTTGGAGGAGAGCGGCTCGGATGACTATGTATGTTGGCGGTGCGGTAGTACCTCGAAAAACCCTAAAGATATGCATTTGGGGCACACCAATGTCCCTACTTCCAAGGGCGGCAACCTTGCGAAGGTTAACATCGCTCTCGAAGGCGCTTCCTGTAACCTTAGTGCCGGTAGTAGCGGCTATGTTAAAGAAGGCATGTCTTGTGTTGAACGTGGAAGTTGTGGAGCACCTTATGGTCGATGATCAAGCAGCGGAACTTATTCGGGTATATGCGGGAAAAAACTCAAAAGGGCCGGTATTTGAACAGCTACCTGCTCGAAAAATTGATGAGCATACGTATGAATTGCTTTCTTCTCCGGGGCTAGCGTTGAATCTGGCGAGAGGGGATGTGATTTCTTTAAAAAATCCTCAGACACACGCCGAGGTTATAAAGAGAGGTGGTAATTTCTGTATCCATATTTACTCCAAGCACATTTCACCTGAGCGGCTGGAGATGCTTGAAACGGAGGTAGCGAGGGAGCTTAGCGGCACCTTGGACGGCATATATAAAGGGAATTTGTCGTTGGCTATTCCTGCAGAAAATGGAATGGATAATATTGCAAGTTTTTTTAACGAGTTTTACGAGGAAACTGGGATCCAATGGTATTACGCAAATATCTACAAAAATATCGATGACGTAGAAGACGAGACGCTGCTCAACTGGTGGCTGGATAGTTAGTTTAAAATAGCTTCTCAATTTCCAAGCTCAGGAACAAACACTCGTTCACCGAATTGAGGCTCCCATACCAGGAAAGGCCCGCTGAGAAAAGGCCATCGACATTGCAATACACCCAATCTCGGCGGGCAACGAATCCAAGATCTTTCGGGAGTAAAAGTCCAACACCGCAGCCCGGAAACCAGCCACTGTGGGATCGGACATTGGATCGAAAGGAAAGGATAGATATGAGCGAACATGAACCGCCGTATCCTGACGGCACACAGAATGCGATTTGCGAGAAGTACGGAATGTCAGCGTTGGCTCCTGAAGAAATGGTCGCCTTGTCCATCGAATCTCTCGGGAAAACACCTATTTACGGCGCCCGTATTCAATTGCCGGAAAATGGGAATGTCAGCTGGTTCATTCACTGCGGCACGCATTCGACAGCGATAGATTTTTACCAGCCGATTTGTATTGAACATTTACCCGAAGTGCTACCGATGGTTATGAAGTATCTGTGTTTGTCCACGGGCGCAAAATTCATCATCGATACCCAAGGGTACGAAGACGTCTGGATGGCTGAGTAACTTGGTCAAAGGAGTGACAACATGAAAGACGCAATTCGTCTCGGCGACTCCACCACACACGGTGGCAAGGTGCTCGAAGCTTTCTCCCGAACCGACCTCAACGGTAAGCCGATTGCCGGGGTCGGTCACAAGGTCAGTTGCCCGTTATGCAAGGGGATTTTCCCAATTGCCGAGGGCAGTA
The DNA here is from genome assembly GCF_963970495.1 of Pseudomonas sp. EA_65y_Pfl2_P78. NCBI lineage: Bacteria > Pseudomonadati > Pseudomonadota > Gammaproteobacteria > Pseudomonadales > Pseudomonadaceae > Pseudomonas > Pseudomonas sp. EA_65y_Pfl2_P78. The sequence goes on from NZ_CAXAON010000061.1 coordinate 8,337, forward strand.
GCACCTACACCGTCGATGGTGTGCCCATCGCGCTGGACGGTATGAAAACCGCCTGTGGTGCTGCGCTGATTGCCAGCGGCCCGAAAGGGGCGGTTGTCAGCTGAATCAATATTTTTTGCATTGATTGCCTATCTCCATGGCGCGGGCTCCCATCGTCCGTTCCGTGGCAATTGAAGCGCGAATGAAGTCGTTCTTTTTAAAATCTGGTCGTTGGGAGGCGGTTGGCAATGGCCGGATTCGAATAGACCCACCGCATGTGGAAAATACGAACCAACAGGTTCATGCTCCCTGTCAATGCAAGACAAGGAAGGCTGAAGTTGTAGTGAATAAGGTTGGAATCTCAGAGGTAGGCGGGGTAGCGTCTCTGAACTCACGCGAAAAGAAAAAAATCCCTTCGGGAACAAGGTTTCAATCTATGAGAAAGTTGAATAAATTCAGTGTGCACGGAACTGCTATCGGGAGTGATAAAAATATTCAGCTGGATGAGGTTTCGATTCTTGCTGATCCACAAACGATTAGAGAACTTGGCGTTTTTCTCATTAATGCATCATATGAGATGTCAACGCATGGTCTTGAGCATATGCACCTTCAAGGTATCGCTGAAAACTTCGACTATGAAGCGAATGTGGATTTTATAGTCCTCAATAACAGCTTGGTTAAATCGTGACCGGCACACTGAACGTACCCCCGCTAATAGAACTTTCTGAGAGCCTGCGCCCACTGTTTCTCGCCGCAGGCTGGCCCACCCCTTGCACCGAACCAGTAGCGTGTTACGTCCCACCGGAACATCCTGCCGCTGCTCTACTTGAGCAGTTGGTCGGGGTGCAGGTGGGCATCTGCAGCGCAGGGGAGGAGTGTGCTACGAGCGATGTCGCCTTTGGTACATTTGAATATCTGCATGATAGCGAGGAGTTCCTTGAGTGGCAGCAACGCCTAAGCAGTACCTTGGTGAGCATTGCCGAAGTCCAACACGGCCATGGCGCGCTGTTGATGGACGAACAGGGTTGCTGCTACGTCTTGAGCCTCATTCACGACGGGCTTTGGATACAGGGACTGAACTTTATTCAAGCGATGGAAAACCTGATATTTGGCCGTAAGGGCGGTGAGTCGGTGCGACTCGCCACGCCAGGCGCGATACCGATCATTTGAGTTGCACTAGGTACCCAAGCTGACGAAGACGTTTGGATGGCTGAGTAACTTAGTCAAAGGAGTGACAACATGAAAGACGCAATCCGTTTGGGCGACTCCACCACGCACGGCGGCAAGGTGCTCGAAGCCTTCTCCCAGACCGACCTCAACGGCAAACCGATTGCCGGGGTTGGTCACAAGGTCAGTTGCCCGTTGTGCAAAGGTGTGTTCCCGATTGCCGAGGGCAGTAGCACCTACACGGTCGATGGCACGCCTATCGCTCTGGACGGCATGAAAACCGCCTGTGGCGCCGCACTGATTGCCAGTGGCCCCAAAGGGGCGGTTGTCAGTTGAACACGCGGGGCGTGAGGGGGCGGACGATGGCTATTTTGAGACGCGTTTGGAGTGGGACGAAAACATTCGTCTGACCTTCGTCACCGACGCGCTTGGCAACGAGACCTGGCACTACTACGACATCCTTGGCTACACCTACCGAATTCGCTACGCGGATGAGCGTTCTGAATGGCTGTTTCGCGATGGCGCGAAGAACATTGTTCGTCACGTCCGAACAGATGGGAGTGTCGCGCGCTTTGGTTATGACGAGCGCGGAAACATGCTTGAGCATATTCGACCTGATGGAAACGTTACGCATTTTGCTTACGATGATCAGGACTTGCTGATCAAGATCAGTGATGCTGAGGGAGGGCAATGGCAACGCGCGCATGACGATCAAGGTAATCTGGTTGAAGCGGTCGATCCGCTTGGCAACAAAACCGAATACGCATACAACAAGTCCGGCCAACTCACGGCGATCAAGGACGCCAACGGCAATGAAAAGACGTTGGATTACAACGATGCCGGCCAACTGGTCGAGTATGTCGATTGTTCGGGCAAAACCAGTGCTTGGGAGTACGACAAACGGGGGCAGATGATCTGCTTCACCGACGCCGCTGGGAACGCCACCGAGTACGAATACAAAGCTGGGCAACTGGCGCTGATCAAGCACCCAGATACGACCGAGGAACACTTTGAGCGCGACGCTGAAGGTCGGTTGTTGGCCCATGTCGACGGTCTGGATCGCTGCACCACTTGGAGCTATACCGCTGCAGGTCTTATTGCCGAGCGTGTGGATGCGGCCGAGCAGACGCTACGTTATCGCTGGGATCGGCTGGGCCGATTGCAGGCTATGGAAAACGAGAATGGCCAACGCGCGCACTTCCACTATGACCCGGTCGGTCGCCTGCTCGAGGAAACCGGCTTTGACGGTCAGTTTACGAGCTATCAGTACGATCCTGATACTGGACGTCTGGCCCATTCTGTCGCCGGTGGCCGCACGATCTCGTTGAACTACGATTCAATGGGGCGGTTGGTTGAGCGCCGTGCCACCTTGGGCTACCAGTCACAAAGCGAGACCTTCGCCTATGACGGCAACGGCAATCTGGTCATGGCCAACAATGCTGACAGCCGCCTGCAATGGTTTCATGACCTGGCCGGCAACCTGCTGCGCGAACACCAACATTACCTCGGCCTGGAAAAACCTACGGTCGCAGTCTGGCAGCATGAATACGATGTGCTTAACCAGCGTGTCGCCACGGTGCGCCCAGACGGCCATCGTGTCAGTTGGCTCACCTACGGCAGTGGTCACTTGCTGGGCATGCGTCTGGACGAGCATGAACTGATCGGCTTCGAACGTGACGATTTGCACCGCGAAGTTTCCCGTCATCAAGGCAATCATCTGATGCAAACCCAAAGCTGGGATCCGGCTGGACGCTTGCAGGAGCAGTTATTAGGGCGCAGCGATGACAAATCGACACTGGTGAAGCGCGAGTACAAATACGATGCTGCCGGCCAACTGACCGACATCAACGACAGCCATCGCGGCCCCCTCGCGTATCGCTACGATCCCGTCGGCCGACTGCTCAGCGCGGTGACACGTCAAGGGGTGGAAACCTTCGCCTTCGACCCGGCGGGCAACCTGCTCGACGACAAAGCAACAGAAGTTCGCCGCCCGCTGGAGCTTGCACCACCGCGCAGCAAACTGGTCGATAACCTGCTCCGTGAGTATGCCGGCACTCACTACGACTATGACGAACGCGGTAATCAGATCCAGCGCTGGCACAACGGCCAACGCAGTGATCTGCGTTGGGACCTGTTTGATCGGCTGGTGCATTTTGAAGATCCTCGTCTGAGCGTGGATTTCG
>NZ_CAXAON010000062.1:0-10088 GCF_963970495.1 Pseudomonas sp. EA_65y_Pfl2_P78
TGGGCCGCGCGGCGATGACCGCTGAACGCTTCGTACCCAACCCGCTCGCCGACAATGGCGAGCGGATGTACCGCACCGGCGACCTGATCCGCGAGCGTGAAGCGGGCGAACTGGAGTACATGGGCCGCATCGACCATCAGGTGAAGATTCGTGGATTGCGCATCGAGTTGGGGGAGATCGAGGCGCGATTGCTCGCCCAACCGGCCGTCACCGAAGCGGCGGTGCTGGCCGTCGAAGGTGAGGCTGGCGCGCAACTGGTGGCCTATGTGGTCGCCCCGCCACTGGATCTGTGCGACGGCCAAGCGCAGCGGCTCCTGCGCGACGGACTAAAGACTGGCCTCAAGTCTTCGTTACCTGACTACATGATTCCCGCGCACCTGCTGTTCCTTGAGCAGTTGCCACTGACCCCCAACGGCAAACTCGACCGCAAGGCCTTGCCAGCGGTCGATGCCAGCCAGATGCAGGCCGCGTATGTCGCGCCGCACAGTGAGCTTGAGCAGCGGGTCGCGGCGATCTGGCAGCAAGTGCTCGACGTGCAACGCATCGGCCTGAACGATCACTTCTTCGAACTGGGCGGGCACTCGCTGCTGGCGGTCAACGTGGTGTCGCGCATGGCTCTCGAACTGGGCCTGACGCTGACCCCGCAACTGTTATTCCAGCACCCCGTCCTGAGCGACTTTGTCGCTCACCTCGATACAGGAGGCGGGGCAATCAACGAACAGAAACTGAGCAAGCTGGAAGCCCTGCTTGACGATATGGAGGAAGTCTGATGGACAAGAGTGTTGCTTTGAGGGTAGCCAAGCGCTTTATCACTCTGCCGCTGGACAAACGTAAGCTGTACCTGGAAAAGATGCTCGAAGAGGGCGTCTCTGCGGCCAACCTGCCGATCCCGGAGACACGTTCCGGGTTTGCGGCGATTCCTCTGTCGTATGCCCAGGAACGTCAATTGTTCCTCTGGCAAATGGACCCGCACAGCACCGCGTATCACATCCCCAGCGCCCTGCGCCTCAAGGGGCGGCTGGAGGTGGCGGCGCTGGAACGCAGTTTCAATGCCGTGGCCGCGCGTCACGAAAGTTTGCGCACGACCTTCGCCGAGCAGGGCGAAACCTTCTGCCAGGTGATTCATCCGCAACTGCCGCTGAACATCAGTCTGGTTCCGCTGCCCGAAGGTCTTGATGCCGCCGGTGAAGAGGCTGCGATCAAGGCGTTCGTCGAAAGCGAAACCGCACGCCCGTTCAACCTGCAACAGGGCCCGCTCCTGCGCGTGGCGCTGCTGAAAGTGGCGCAGGACGATCATGTGCTGGTGCTGATCCAGCACCACATCATCTCCGATGGCTGGTCGATCAAAGTGCTGGTCAATGAGCTGATCCAGCATTACGCCGCCGACACCCGCGGGCAGCCCTTGACGCTGCCGGCGCTGGACGTGCAATACGCCGACTACGCGATCTGGCAGCGTCACTGGCTGGAAGCGGGCGAGCGTGAGCGGCAACTGGCTTATTGGATCAAGACGCTGGACGGCGAGCAGCCGGTGTTGGAGTTGCCCATCGATTTCCCCCGCCCGGCGGTGCAAAGCCTGCGCGGTGCGCGCCTTGAGCTGGACTTGCCGGCGGATCTCGGCGACGCCCTGAAACATCTGGCCCAGCGCGAAGGTGCGAGCCTGTTCATGGTGTTGCTGGCGTCGTTCCAGGCCTTGCTGCATCGCTACAGCGGCCAGGCGCAGATTCGCGTCGGTGTGCCTGCGGCCAACCGTAACCGCGTCGAGACGGAGGGCCTGATCGGCTTTTTCGTCAACACTCAGGTATTGAATGCCGAGGTGAACGGGCAACTACCGTTCAACCGCTTGCTGGCGCAGGTCAAGCAAGCGGCGATGGATGCTCAGGCGCATCAGGATCTGCCGTTCGAGCAATTGATCGAAGCGCTGCAACCGGAGCGCAGCCTGAGCCACAGCCCGGTGTTCCAGGTGATGTTCAACCACCAGACCCGCCGTGATCAGCAGCGTGGCGCGGTGCAACTGCCGCAGTTGAGTGTCGAGGATGTGCAGTGGGAAGGGCGCACCGCGCAGTTCGACCTGACCCTCAATACTTATGAATCCAGCGACGGTTTCGCCGCTGAGCTGACCTACGCCACTGACCTGTTCAAGCCTGAGACCGTCGAGCGCATTGCTCGTCACTGGCAGAACCTGCTGCGTGGCATCGTGGCCGCTCCGACCTGCCGCGTCGGCGAATTGCCGTTGTTGGACAGTACCGAACGCGATGTGCTGTTGCAGGACTGGGTACGCGTGGCCGATCACACCACGCAGGGCGGTTGCGTGCAGCAGGTGTTCGCGTTGCAGGCGCAACAAACCCCGCAAGCGACCGCGCTGATCATCGGCGCAGACGTGCTGAGCTATGGCGAACTGGATGCCCGGGCCAATCAACTGGCACACAAACTGATCGAGGCCGGGGTTGGCCCGGATCAACGGGTCGGCATCGCGGTCGAGCGCAGCGTCGAAATGATCGTCGGCCTGCTGGCGATCCTCAAGGCTGGCGGCGCTTATGTGCCGCTGGACCCGGCGTACCCGCAAGATCGTCTGGCCTACATGATCGAGGACAGTGGTTTGCAGTTGCTGCTGACCCAGTCGCACTTGCAGGCGCAGTTGCCGATCCCGGCGAACGTGCAGATGCTGTTGCTGGATCAGCCACACGGCTGGCTGGCGGCGTATCCTCAGACCGCGCCGGATGTTGCGGTCAACGGCGAACACCTGGCCTATACGATTTACACCTCTGGTTCCACCGGCAACCCCAAAGGCGTGATGGTGCGTCACGCGGCGCTGAGCAACTTTGTCGCGAGCATGATCAAGCAACCAGGGATCGCAGCCACTGATCGCATGCTGTCGCTGACCACGTTCTCGTTCGACATTTTCGGCCTGGAAATCTACGGCCCATTGCTGGCCGGCGCCGGCGTGGTGCTGACCGGCAAGGACGTGCATCAAGACCCGCAAGCGGTGCTCGAACTGATCGAGCGTCACGCCGTCAGTGTGCTGCAAGCCACGCCGTCGACCTGGCGCATGCTGCTGGACAACGAACACGCCGCGATCCTCAACGGCCGCACGTTCCTTTGTGGCGGTGAAGCGCTGCCGCAGGAACTGGCGCAGCGCATGCTGGCGCTGACGCCACGCGTGTGGAACCTCTATGGCCCGACCGAAACGACGATCTGGTCAGCACAACATGCACTGAGTGCGGACAACAGCCGTCCGTTCCTCGGCACGCCCATCGACAACACCGCGTTGTACATCCTCGGCAGTGACCTTGAGCTCAATCCGCTCGGCGCGCCGGGTGAATTGCTGATTGGCGGTGACGGTTTGGCCCGTGGTTATTTCCAGCGCCCAAGCCTCACCGCCGAACGTTTTGTGCCGGATCCTTTCGCGAAAAACGGTGCGCGTCTGTACCGCACCGGTGACCTGACGCGCTATCGCGCCGAGGGTGTGATCGAGTACATCGGGCGGATCGACCATCAGGTGAAAATCCGGGGTTTGCGTATCGAACTCGGTGAAATCGAAGCGCGTTTACTCGCGCTCGACAGCGTGCGCGAAACCGTCGTGGTCGCGCAGGACGGCCCGACCGGCCCACAACTGGTGGCCTACGTGGTGCCATCGGTCAATGATGTTTCGCAAACCGATTTGCGTGCCGCGCTCAAGGCCAGCCTCAAGGCTGAACTGCCGGAGTACATGGTACCGGCGCACCTGTTGTTCCTGGCGCAACTGCCGCTGACCCCCAACGGCAAAGTGGATCGCAAAGCCTTGCCGGCGCCCGACGCCAGCCAGTTGCAATCGACCTACAGCGCACCGCAAACCGCCACCCAGCACACCGTCGCCGAGATCTGGCAAGCGGTGCTGAAGCTGGATCGCGTGGGCCTTGGCGATAATTTCTTCGAACTGGGCGGCCACTCCTTGTTGGTCACTCAAGTGATCTCGCGGGTGCGTCAGGTACTGAACGTTCAGGTGCCGCTGCGCACGCTGTTCGAACACAGCACGCTGCAAGATTTTGTCGCCGCGCTCGGTATTGATCAGGCGACTTGGGAACCGCCGATTGTCGCGCTGCCGCGTCTGCAACCGTTGGCGCTTTCGTATGCTCAGGAGCGCCAGTGGTTCCTCTGGCAACTGGAGCCGACCAGCACCGCTTATCACGTCCCGGCCGCGCTGCGTCTGCGCGGTGAACTGGATCTGGTGGCGTTGCAGCGCAGCTTCGATTCTCTGATCGCCCGCCACGAAGCCCTGCGCACCTGCTTCGTCGAAGAGCAGGGCCAGACCCTGCAAGTGATTCAGGCCCACGGCACGCTGGATCTGCACGTTCAGGACGTTGCCGCCGATCTGGACGAGGCCGCGCTGCAAGCGCTGGTCGCCGAAGAAACCCTGCACCTGTTCAATCTTCAGCAAGGCCCGCTGCTGCGAGTCAAATTGCTGCGTCTTGCAGATGACGACCACGCACTGGTCATCACCTTGCACCACATCGTTTCCGATGGCTGGTCGATGACGGTCATGGTCGATGAACTGGTGGCGTTGTACGCCGCTTATAGCCAGGGGCAGGCGGTGCAATTGCCAGCGTTGGCGGTGCAATACGCCGACTACGCGGTGTGGCAAAAGCAGTGGATGGACGCCGGTGAACGCGAGCGTCAGTTGAACTACTGGACGGCGCAACTGGGCGATGGCGATCAGCCGCTGCTGGAGCTGCCGACCGACCGCCCACGTCCGCCTGAGCAAAGCTATCGCGGCGCCCGTCGTGATATCCCGCTGAGCCTGGAACTGGCGTCTGCGCTCAAGCAGGTTGCCCAGCGTGAAAACGTCACGCTGTTCACACTGTTGCTGGCCTCGTTCCAGACCTTGCTGCATCGCTACAGCGGTCAGGCCGACATCCGCGTCGGTGTGCCGGTGGCGAACCGCAACCGGGTCGAGACGGAAGGGCTGATCGGCTTCTTCGTCAACACCCAGGTGCTGAAAGCCGAATTCGACAGCCAGCAGACGTTCCGCAGCCTGCTGCAGCAAGTGAAAAGCACCGTGCTCGGCGCCCAGGCTCATCAGGATCTGCCGTTCGAGCAACTGGTCGATGCGCTGCAACCGGAGCGCAGTCTCAGCCACAGTCCGTTGTTCCAGGTGCTGCACAATCACCAGAGCCAGGCCCGTCAGGCACAGGGCGCCACGCGCTTGCCGAACATCGAGATCGAAGGCCTGAACTGGGCGTCGAACACTGCACAGTTCGACCTGACCCTGAACACCTTCGAATCCACCGACAACGTCTGGGCCGAGCTGACGTACGCCACCGATTTGTTCGACGCCGCGACCATCGCGCGTCTGGCGCAACACTGGACGAATCTGCTGCAAGGCATCGTCGCCGACAGCGGTCAGCGCATTGCCGAACTGCCGCTGCACGACGCAGCCGAACGCGCGGCGACCGTGCTGCAATGGAACCCGGCCGTGGCCGATTTCCCCAGCGAGCGGTGCCTGCATCAATTGATCGAAGTCCAGGCTGCGCGCGCCCCGCAAGCGATTGCCGTGACCTGCGGCGAACAGACGCTGACCTACGAGAAGCTCAACAGCCACGCCAATCAGATGGCCCGCCAATTGATCGCCAACGGTGTCGGCCCGGACGTGCGTGTCGGTCTGGCGGTTGAGCGCAGCCTCGACATGCTGGTCGGGCTGTTGGCGATCCTCAAGGCCGGGGGCGCTTACGTGCCGCTGGACCCCAGCTACCCGCAAGAACGCCTGAGTTACATGATCGGCGACAGCGGCATCGGCCTGCTGCTGACCCAAAGCCATCTGCTTGATCGTCTGCCGGTGCCGGACTCGGTCCGCAGTTTGATGCTCGATCAGGACCGCGACGCTCTCCAAGGCTACAGCGACAGCAACCCGCAGGTCAGCATGAGCCCGGACAACCTGGCTTACGTGATCTACACCTCCGGTTCGACCGGCCAGCCGAAGGGCACCTTGCTGGCGCATCGCAACGTGCTGCGCCTGTTCGAAGCCACCGATGCGTGGTTCGGTTTTGGTCCGACCGATGTCTGGAGCCTGTTCCATTCCTGCGCCTTCGATTTCTCGGTGTGGGAGATTTTCGGTGCGCTGCTGTACGGTGGCAAACTGGTGGTGGTGCCTTACGAGGTCAGCCGTGCGCCGGAAGATTTCTACGCTTTGCTCTGCCGCGAAGGCATCACCGTACTGAACCAGACGCCCTCGGCGTTCAAGCAATTGATGCAAGTGGCGTGCGCCCCGCAACACGCCGCGCTTCAGCCGTCGCTGCGTTACGTGGTGTTCGGCGGCGAGGCGCTGGAGGTCAAGAGCCTGCGCCCGTGGTTCGAACGCTTCGGCGATCAGGCGCCGCAAATGATCAACATGTACGGCATCACCGAAACCACCGTGCATGTGACTTACCGCCCATTGTCGATGGCCGATCTGCAAGGCGATGTCGGCAGCCCGATCGGCGAGCCGATTCCGGATTTGTCGTGGTATTTGCTCGACGGAGACCTGAACCCGGTCGCCAAAGGCTGTATCGGCGAGCTGTACATCGGGCGCGCCGGCCTGGCGCGGGGTTATCTGAACCGTGCCGATCTGACCAGCCTGCGTTTTATTCCCGATCCGTTTGCCGCTGACGGCGGGCGTCTGTACCGCACCGGTGACCTGGCGCGTTACCGCGCTGACGGCGTCGTCGAATACGTCGGTCGAATCGACCATCAGGTGAAGATTCGCGGGTTCCGTATCGAGCTGGGTGAAATCGAAGCGCAGTTGCTCGAACAAGCCGTCGTGCGCCAAGCCGTGGTGCTCGCGCAGCCGGGCCTCAGTGGTCAGCAACTGGTCGCCTGGCTGGTGCCGGACGATGTCGCGCTACTTGATGCCAGCCCGGCCGAGCAAGGCCTGTGGCGCGACCGTGTGCGTGCCGGGCTCAAGGCAAACCTGCCGGATCACATGATCCCGGCGCACCTGTTGCTGCTGGCGCAACTGCCATTGACCGCCAACGGCAAACTCAATCGCAGCGCCTTGCCGGCCCCGGACGCGAGTCAGGCGCAGCAGGCTTATCAGGCGCCCCAAAGCGAACTGGAGCAGCGCCTGGCGGCGATCTGGCAAGACGTGCTGAAGCTGCCGCGAGTGGGTCTCAACGACAACTTCTTTGAACTGGGCGGCGACTCGATCATCTCGATTCAGGTGGTCAGCCGTGCCCGTCAGGCCGGTATTCGTCTCAATCCCAAAGACCTGTTCCAGCACCAGACCGTGCAGCGTCTGGCGCTGGTCGCACAGTTGGGCGATGACTCGTCGACGATTGATCAACAGGCGGTGACCGGCGCGGCGGTACTGCTGCCGATCCAGCAGCAGTTTTTCGAAGACGAGATCCCTGAACGTCACCACTGGAATCAGTCGGTGCTGCTCCAACCGCGTCAGGCGCTGGACGCCGCCAAGGTCGAGCAAGTGCTGCGCGCGCTGGTGGCCCATCACGATGCCCTGCGCCTGAGTTTTTCGCAGCAGGATGGCGTGTGGCAGGCCGAACACCGAGCGGTGGAAGACTCATCGCAGAACCTGCTCTGGCAGGAGGACGTCGCCGATGCTGCTGCGCTGGAAGCCTTGGGCAACCGCGCCCAGCGCAGTCTCGACCTGCAAAACGGGCCGTTACTGCGCGCTGTGTTGGCAAATCTGGCCGACGGCACTCAGCGTTTGCAGTTGGTGATTCATCACTTGGCGGTGGACGGTGTGTCGTGGCGGATTGTGCTTGAAGACCTGCAAAACGCTTATCAGCAATTGCTCGATGATCAGCCGCTGAGCCTGCCATCGAAGACCAGCGCCTTCAAGGACTGGAGCGAGCACTTGCAGCGCTACGCCAACGGCCCGGCGTTGCAGGCAGAGCTGGCTTACTGGCGGGCCTGTCTGAGCGATGTCAGCACCGACCTGCCGTGCAAACGCGTGGACGCCGGTCAGCACAATCGACTGGCGCAGACTGTGCAGACCCGACTCGGCGCCGAGCTGACCCGGCAATTGCTGCAAGAAGCGCCGGCGGCGTATCGCACTCAGGTCAATGACCTGTTGCTGACGGCACTGGCGCGGGTCATCGGCCGTTGGAGCGGACAGGCGTCGACGCTGATTCAGCTCGAAGGCCATGGTCGCGAAGCGCTGTTTGACGGCGTCGATCTGACCCGCACCGTCGGCTGGTTCACCAGCCTGTTCCCGGTGTGCCTGACCCCGGCCGCGACAGCGGGTGAGTCAATCAAACAGATCAAGGAACAACTGCGCTCGATCCCCGACAGGGGCATTGGTTTCGGTGTGCTGCGCCACGTCGGTGACGCTCAGGCGCAGCAGAGCCTGCGTGCCTTGCCGAGCCCGCGTATCACCTTCAACTACCTTGGCCAGTTCGACGGCAGTTTCGAGGGCGATGACAGCGCATTGTTCGTGCCATCGCCGGACAACGCCGGCCTCGATCAAAGCCCGGACGCGCCGCTGGGCAACTGGCTGACCCTCAATGGTCAGGTGTATGGCGGCGAGTTGCGCGTGGGCTGGACCTTCAGCAGCGAACGCTTCGACAGTGCGGTGATCGAAGCACTGGCCGCCGATTACGCCGAAGAACTGGCCGCGTTGATCGGCCATTGCCTGACCCCGGGCGTCGAAGGTCTGACCCCGTCGGACTTCCCGTTGGCCGGCCTGACCCAGACGCAACTCGACGGCTTGCCATTGCCGGCGCAACAGATTGCCGATGTCTATCCGCTGTCGGCAATGCAGCAGGGCATGTTGTTTCACAGCCTTTACGAACAGGCCGCTGGCGATTACATCAATCAGGTTCGCCTCGACGTCGAAGGCCTTGATCCGCAACGCTTCCAGCAGGCCTGGCAAGCGGCGGTGGACAACCACGATATCCTGCGCACCTGTTTTGTCTGGCAGGGTGAGCTGGCGCGACCGGTGCAAGTGGTACACAAGCAACTGGACATGCCGTTCAGCGTGCTCGACTGGCGCGAGCATGGCGATGGCCAGGGCGAATTGAATGCACTGGCTGCTGCCGAGCAGGCGCAAGGTTTCGACCTGAGCCAAGGGCCGCTGCTGCGCATGGTCGTTGTGCGTCTGGATGACCAGCGCTGCCATTTGATCTACACCAACCATCACATCCTGATGGATGGCTGGAGCAACTCGCAGTTACTCGGCGAAGTGCTGCAACGCTACAGCGGCATTGCTCAGCCAGCGCTTGCCGGGCGTTATTGCGATTACATCGAGTGGTTACAGCGTCAGGACGTGCAGGCCAGCGAACATTACTGGACCGCGCAACTGGCTGACCTGGAAGCGCCAACACTGTTGGCGCAAGCACTTCAGGCGCAGCGTGGCGACGCTCCACGGGACGGTCATGGCGAGCACTTCTGTGTTGTCGATGCCCGGCAGACCCTACGACTGGGCGATTTCGCTCGCCAGCAAAAGGTCACGCTCAACACGCTGATTCAGGCGGCCTGGCTGCTGCTGTTGCAGCGCTTGACCGGCCAACAAAGCGTGGCGTTCGGTGCCACGGTGGCGGGGCGTCCGACTGAACTCAAAGGTGTCGAGCAGCAGATCGGCCTGTTCATCAACACCTTGCCGGTGATCGCCAGCCCCCACGCGCAATCGAGCGTGGGTGAGTGGTTGCAGAGCGTACAGGCGCAGAACCTTGCCCTGCGCGAGCATGAACACACGCCGTTGTTCGACATTCAACGTTGGGCCGCGCGCAACGGTGAAGCATTGTTTGACAACATTCTGGTGTTCGAGAACTACCCGGTGTCCGAGGCGCTGGAGCAGGGCGCGCCGCAGGAGTTGCGCTTTGGCGAGATCAACAATCACGAACAGACCAACTACCCGCTGACGCTGCTGGTGCATTTAAGCGACGAGTTGTCGATGCACTTCAGCTACCAGTGCGAGCGTTTCGCGGCGCACAGCGTGACGCAGTTGGGCGAGTACTTGCAGCGCCTGCTCGGGCAGATGAGCGAGTCGGGCGAGCGGTCGCTCAGTGAGTTGAACCTGATCGAAAGCGTCCCGAGCGTCGCTGCCGATTTCGCCACCGAGCTGTGCATTCATCAGGGCATCGCTCGTCAAGTCGTAGCGACGCCGGATGCGCTGGCGGTGA
>NZ_CAXAON010000063.1:0-9929 GCF_963970495.1 Pseudomonas sp. EA_65y_Pfl2_P78
GCTACACGGAATTCAAGGCCGAAGAACATCACATCGTTTACGAAGACCGAAAAGTTGAAGCTCGGGCCAACGATCACCTGACCGTGGGCGTGAACCAGCACATCAAGATTGGGACTGGGCAGTTCATCGATGCCGGCCAGGAAATCCACCTAAGCAGCGGCATGAAAGTGGTGATGGAAGCCGGCGCCGAATTGACCCTGGTCGGTGGCGGCAGCTTCATCAAGATCGATGCCGGCGGCGTGACCATGAGCGGGCCGGTAATCAACATGAACTCAGGCGGTGGTCCGGGTAGCGGCACGGGCGCTGCCCCGTTGTTGCCGGGGCCGTTGAAGCAGGCGGATGCGGATAAGGCCGGGCAGTTGCTGGTGCCGGCGCAGCGGCAGGCGTTGATGCAGAAGAAGCCGATTTGTGCGGTGTGTGAAGCCGCCAAACTGGCCGCGCAAAAGGAGGCACAGTAAATGATCGAACTACCGCCGCTCCCGAGTGATCTGCCGTGGAAAACCCCAGCCTATCTGCTGCTGGATGGCGTCAGTGTTCCCAACCTCGCGCAGCAATTGTTTCAGTGGGACAACCAAGCCTACAGCCTGTACCAGTCCACTCGCTGGCAGGAGCTGGCAGATATCTCGCCCTATTTGATTGCTCTCAAAGGCGCCAACGATCCGCTATTGGAGTACTTCCGCGAGCATGCAGCCCTTGAATGGGGTTATTTACTGTTCAGTGATGCCGATGTTCACCAACTCTGGAGCCACTTGCGCCATCTGCTGACTGTAGAGCACCCCAGTGGTGTGGAGGTCATGCCACGTATCGCCGACCCAGCAGTCATGCGACCGCTGTTCGCACTGGCGGAGCAAGCCAGAGGTGCCCGCTGGTTTGGTCCGGTTACGCACATCTGCCTGCCGGATGGAGTGGTGGCTGAATGGCATCAACACCAGCGCCCCGATCCCGCAAATATCGAACCCGATACCTATCGTTTGACGGACTCAGAACTCACGGCGTTAGGCGAAGTCGAGTTTCGTAATTTCGTCTCAGGGTTGAGCGAGCATCTGCAGACTTATTTTCCAGACTTTATGTCATCCTTTGCAGGGCCTGAGCGTCGTCAGTATGCGCAGAAAATTGCAGATGATGCGTATCAGCAAGGCTTTGCCTCTGAACAGGAAATAACACTTTACGCGAACGTTTTCGGGTATTTGGCCGGTGAACCCGTGACTGAACACCCAGATATTTTTCTCCTGCTGGCGGAGTCAACACCAGAAGCGCCATTGAAGCGTCTGGAGCGCGCGGCTGAATTAGCTGAGCAACGTGCCATTGATCGACAAGGAAGCCCATCGTGACTACTCAACAACCGCCAAAACCCAGTGCTAATACCGCAGCGATGGCCATGAGTGCGAAGGACACCCGCGTTCCCATGGGTGAATGCCAATTGGCGAAGAAAAAAGTGCAGCTACTGCCGCTGCGTTTTGGACTGGTTGAGTATCTCGATCCGAAGGCTGAACTGGCCATGCCATTTCAGACGAAAAGCCAGCCGCTGGGTATCCGGCTGTTACGCGACGGCTACTTGTACATAATCGACGGCACTACTGGTTACCTGCACGAATACCGTGTCGAAAGAGGTCAAATCACCAAGCTTTTGTGGAACAGTCAGGAAGTATCGGGCGACACCCGAACCAGCTCTATTGGTGAACCACACTTGGTTTTCCCTCGCAATCATGCGTTGTACGCCAGTTACTCGGAAATTCAATGGACGGCCTTCAAGTGCTCGCAAGTTCTCAGATCCAAGGATGAACGAAAGCGCTTAATGCAGTCCGTCGAATTGGCGAGTGTCTGCCCTGAGAAGGGAGGTGAAAGTCTGCTCAGCAAAATGCAGGCGAAAAAATGGTTAGCCGAAGTGGCTGAGAACGAAACCCGAGCCAAGGCGCTACCTGAAGGTGCCGACTCAGAAGAGAGCAAACCTTATAACTGGGAACATGAGCCGCAGTTCCAAAATACGGCAATAGAATCATTTACCAGCAAGGTACAGGGCCCGTACAAGGATGATTATCTTTTTCTGGTGCTGCGCGATGACATTGGTGTCATGCGCGACCTTGCCAGCGCACAGTTGAAAGTAGCTGACTGGATTGAAAAATGGAGTGCCGACGATAAATGCCAGGCAAAGTACCTTACCGGCTCCTACATTCAGTCTTTATATGAAGTTAATGCCTCACGACTGACCGCCCTTAGCGGCACAGATTCAGACGTCAAAGCGCTGAAAGACGAAACTAACGAGCAACAACAATCAAAAATCTACGACTACCTAAAGGCTCGTCGCGACCATCGTGACCCTGGTGTGTATGGCGATGAGTCTCAGTGGCGAAAAGCAGCATTGACCAATCCTTACGCGAAGGCGTTTGTCGATATGACCGATGCAATGGGGCAGCCGCTTTATCGCAAGCACCAAAGCACAATCAATACGCTAAGCCTACAAACGTGGGAGGCCTTACATGGCAAGGATCTTGGCCAGCGCGGTATCGCGAATCTTGTCAACCGAGAAGAAATGGAAACATTTATTACTCGCCAGCAAAATCTCCTCTCACATTGGAGCAAGCGACTAGGAAAAATACGCGAAGATCGCTTGACGATGTTCACTGACGGACTCTTCCACCGGGCTGCGTGGTATTACGACTTTCATCTTGATGCCCAAATCGAGCATCGTTTGAAAACCGAGTTCGTCTGCGTGGCAGCCATGTGCCCCGATAGAAAAGCAGTTGAAAAGCTCGCCACCTATTTAGAATCGAATCTGTTAACAGTCGTACCTGGACTCGACACCTTAGGACTGATAGATCAAATTGATATTGCTAAGAAACTCGTTGACCTGAGCAATTTGGCTGTTGGTATTTTGTCAGCGAAGGAGAATTTGGTAAATGCCGACGCGCTTGGCAATCAATTCAGTAGTTTGGTCTCTGCACGCCTACCCAATTACGCAAAATTGAGCACTCAATTTGCCGGTTTGCAAAGCATGCTTACTGAGGCGTATAACCCGGCAACCCAACTAAAGGCTGCTGATCAACTGGAAAAAGCACATGATGCATTCAAAAGAATGCAAAATATTGACCCAAATACCTATATACGAAATATCGGCAGCCCCGCACGATTGCAGTTGCTACGCGAGTTCTCCACCAAAGGCCTGACTTTACGGGCAGCAACGGCCACGGAGATCGCTAATTACAATCAGGCCAGCGAACAATCACTAAGCTTGCGTGATCAATTAAGCGCAACCTATAAGCTGCGAAATCGGGAACTGATGCTGCAATCATCAGGTTCAGCCCAAGCGGGCAGTGAGGCTGTTTACCAGCAGCGAATTGACCAACTGAAACTACAACTGATACCTCTGGAAGAAAAGCTAAGTGGTGCCCTAGTAGTGGGAGGTAACAGCCCCGCACAAATTGGCACCGTCATCGATGGCTTAGACCCACAACTACGTGCGGAAATGGACAGGACAGTTAGAGATTTTCGATCAACGGGAACCTTTAATAAACCTCTGAGCGGAGCCTTAAAGTCGAAGGGAGACTTACTGGCTTTTGGACTGTTCATCATTCAAGGACAGAAATTCATCGAGGCAGTGAGCACTCTACTTAAAAAAGACAAAACATCCTTGTCAGCGAGCGATGCCTGGTCTTTTACTGAAGCGTTTGTTGGTATCGCTGGCGCCGGATTTGCCACAGTACAGGGGCTTTCAGTTACGATTTTCCAAGCGCACATTGAGGAAATGGCAAGTACGGCCGGTAAGCTAAATACGATGACTCGACTAGGTCGCTGGGCTGGCGTCGCGGGCATCGGCGCGTTCGGTTTTAGTGTGTTATCTGCTTCACTGGATTTGCGCAAACACTCTATCCAGTGGACGAAAGCACTCGCCCAAGGAGATTCCAAAGGGCTGGGCGCTTCAACGCTACAAATTAGCGGCGACGCAATATTGATCGGCGCGGGTACATGGGGAGCCAAACATACTGGCTCTATTGTTAAAACCGTAATAAAAACACCGACTGAAATGCGTGTATTTGCTTGGGCAGAAGCAAGCCCAGAATTGGTGTCAATTGGTGCACGCGCCAATTTGATTGGTTTAATAGGTACAGCCCTGCAGCTGATCGGTGAAGGACTTTATAACTATTTCAATTTAGACGAACTGCAGAAGTGGATGCAATCCAGTGCATGGGGAAACCAGACAAAGAATCGTAGTACCCAAGTTGAGTGGAGCGAGTTGGCAAAGGTGGTGCAAAAGCCCACTTGCGAACTCATCCGCGATGAGAAGCAGACCTATTTGAAACTGATCCTCCCGGGTGTCAGCACGAAAGAGATGGATAGCCGTCAGTTACAGTTACTTGCGTACCAGCAAAAACGTGATGCTCCAATGCGAGGGGGATACAATCCAAATCTCCCGCCACTACGATGGCAAGAAAGTACTGCCACTTGGGCCACAAGGTTTATGGTCGCCAGCAAAGGAAATGAAGCACTGACACTCAAACTCCCTATCAGTGACTCCTTGCAAACTTCCGACTTTGCTTTAGCCTTCAACATTGGCTATCAATTGGAAGCAGAACGCGATTTGATACATCGCACCTGCTTCGTTTTAAAGGATTTACGAATCACCACGAGCTATGGAGTACGAATCCCTACCAAGGGCAAGTACACACTCGATCCTGTTGAGACCTTGCCGATCGGGGCGGGAAAAGGCACGTTTAAAATATTCAAAAAAGAAGAATTGGCGGCCGTCGATGTTTAAAAATATTTTCAAACGCAGTGACCAGTTTTCAGAAACACTAGATGCACCGGACATTAAAAGTCAGCGACCCTGTGCGGGCGAGATTCGCACAGGAGGACTAAGCGAAACCTTATTCTTATCCCCACTACCTGTTTACACCGGACAAACACAAGGTTCTAGCCGTAACTTTTCCGCCATAAATGACGTATTCCTTGAGATAGGTGGAAGCAACTGGGGAATGGTTGAGCAAGGAAAAATACTCGCTGCGGCTATTTGGATGGCGCTGTTTACAGCATTCATAATGCCTAGCCTAGTAATCCTTGCCGGCGTTATTTTTTACCCTGAAAATTTTCCTGAGCCGCTTACTGATCTAATTACCTTTTTACAGGTGACGACTAGTGCTTCTCTCTTATTCGCAATACCAATAGGAGCCTATTTATATGGAATGTTTTCCGACGTAATTTTTTCTCCAAAAAAATATCCAGTGCGCTTCAATCGCCAACGTCGTGAAGTTTGCTACGTTGACCATAATACTGATCGCGTACTGGTGGTGCCATGGGAGGGCGTGGTTGCTTGGGTCGCAAACACCCAAGGTATCACCAGTTATGGCGCGACACGCCAATACACTTTTGGGATGGCTCTTGAGGATGCCGAACAAGACAAAGTGCAGTTTCTTCTTCTCCCACAGCCCAGTGACGCGCACGCGCTAGGGATGTGGACATCAATCCGAAACTACATGGAAGACGGACAGATAGTAGATACGCCGAACCCAATGCTAACTGCTTTGGGACTTACTCCGACAGGTGATCGCCTGAAATCTTATGAAGGGCTGCACACTTTTGAAATTGAGCGCGATGACGCTCGCTGGATGTGCAATTCGAACGACGAAGGGGCCAAACTTACGGACAAGGAGCGTGAGCATTATGGTTACCCCAAGCGCACACCGTGGCCATTGCGACGTTGGTACATCTGGCGCGTGCTGAGCTTTTGGAAAATGCCTTACATACTGGCCGAGTGGAGCTACCGGAAGGGAAGTCGCGCTCTACCGGAAAAAGTAGATAGTTGGTCCCAACCTTTGCCTAAAGAACAATGGGCAAAACCAAGCGCTGCATTGATAAACGCCAATCAGGCGGTAAAAAACGCAATGGATAAAAAAGGCGCAACGTTTGTTGAGGCATGCAAGACCGCCGGTCTAATTTAAAAAAAGTTAACGAGGCGTAGGAACCAAGAGAGCAAAAGGTGATAGGGTGATAGATGTATTTTTTAGAAATAAATCTGTCACCTTTGCTTACAAAAGCGCAGCGCAAAAATCGACGACGCCAGCATGAAGTCAAACTCAAAAAACTTAGATGACGAGCTTAAAATAAAAAATAATCGTCCTAACGCAGGTGAAATCCGAAAACATCTTACTGGCGAAGCTCTCTTTTTATCCCCGCTACCATTGCCCACTGGGCAGCCCCCAATGGATATCGATGGGAGTATCCTAGAAATAAACGAACGATACATTGATATCGGAATCAGAAATAAGAATAATCCTTTCCAAGTAGAACTGTTTATTGCTGGCGCTATGTTCCTGGTGATCATGAGTTTGGTGATTGGCCCCACCATCGCAGGACTAGGATCGTTCCTGAACAATTACGGGAAAACCTTTGAATCCAACTACAAGGAATTCTTTCTATCCGGACTTCCAATTGCCGCATGGGGAGACCTGATAACAATAGCAGTGGGATTTTGCGTAACAGTTAGTACGACTCTCGCAAAGACACACAATCGTCCCATCAGATTTAACAGACAGCGCAGACAAGTCTGTATTTTCCCTAACAACTTCGATAGTCCAATTATTCAAAACTGGGAAACACTAGTCAGCCGGATATCTACAAGCACGGGCTACACCTGAAGCGGGACAGTAATTAGTTATACATTTGGAATTGCTTTAACCGATCCTAAAAGCGGCGAAACTCATTTTATTAATCAGGGAATCCTCCCCCCCATACATGGATTAAGTAAATGGGAAGCCATTCGCACTTTCATGGAAAGCGGGTTTGAACACTGCCCACGCAAGGCCACTTACTAAGATTGTCGAACGTTCGATTCAAAACGCTTAGAAATCCATGAAGAATATGCAGCCGGTGAGAGGTCCCTCGTAAGTCTTTCACTTTGGTACATCGGGAGCTTACTCACTTGGTGGAAGATTCCCTACTTAGTTTCCGAATGGGACCATCGTTACAAGATGAGGAACATGCCAAGATCCATTGAAGAATGGTCCGAGCCTTTGCCTTTTGAGCAGTGGGCCCAACCTAGCAAGATACTGCAAGAGCAAAGCAACAAAATCGAGAAAGCTTTTGCATCAGGAGTGGACTTCATTACCTATTTCAAAAAATGAGCGAGCATTGACTTAGCACATTGCGCAAATTTTATGGATACACTATGTTTTCTTCAAAAAAAATATTACTTGCATCTGCTCTGCTACTAACCGGATGTAAAGAAGACTTTGCCACGTTACATTCTCCAGAGAGTGTTAAATCAGATTCCGCCTCTGGGCCACAGTACACGGACACACTGGTGCATGAGAAATACAAGAAACTGATAGCCGATGCGGTTTCAGCAAAGGGAATCGATCCAGACGCGATAGTACTTGAGCGAGTTAAAGACCAGGATCAGTTGATCCTCCTGCGCCTCACTGATAGTTCGTTCAGTGATGACCAGCGATCAACGCTTCGCTCGCTATTTGTAACCGCTCCATGAACGATTGGGCTGTAGTTCTCAGTTCGCCGTTATTGTCAATGTTCGAAAATGATAAAAAATTTCGACTGATCGCGCAAGAATTCCAAACCAGACTGGAGAAGTCTGGATTATTATCTGTCAAACGATATAATCGCGTTCCCGCGGCAAGCCCAAAAATATCTGCTTTGCCACTAGATGCGACCAGCGTGTTATACATTTTATCACCTAGCCTTCCAGTTATGCATCTCACTCCACTGCAACGCTACAGCTTCGAAATGACCGAAGGGCTTAAAATAAGCGCTCAATTTGAACTCAGCGTCAGCGAAACAGAAGAGAGCCTAGTACTGCCTCAACCTAGCCCTAAGAAATGGATACCATTCACTATTAGGGATCGCCAAACACCTCCGGACAATATTTCACCCGAAGACGCACCACCTTATTGGCAGATTGAAATAATCGAGTCTAAAGTATGATTACAGATATAAATAGCACCTATGCTAGTGGAGCATACCGAAGTGATAGCAAAAAGCTTTTACCACCACCTCGCTGGCCGGAGGATGCCAACCGGACCGGAATGTTTAACACTCATCTAGCATTTGGTAATTATGCCAACTTAGAGCCGGAGGTGGAAGTCAGTTCACAATTTGAGGTTATCAAACTCGCCGACCCGAATAAAAAAGACGAGCACGACACAGAAACCTACTGCACAAATAAACACTGGAAATTTCAAAACTCCAGCAAAGTGCCACATTTTCTTTTCGTACTTAAGCTCGTAAGTTTTTCGTTCATTTGGGCACCTTGGACTCTTGGGGTCTTCGGTTCCATAGGAATAGAGTTAGGACATGGAGCCCCTGGCACTGCGGGTGGCGCGTTCATTGGTATTTCCACTGCCATTTTGATGCTCACCTCTCTAGTGTTATTCATGACGGGCAATAAGTTTGTTCACCACATGCAAGTCTTAGGATTTGTAGCCGGTGCAATTACTACCTATTGGTTAAAAGGTTCACTATTCAATACGAGCTCAATGAGTATCGCCCTGTGGGCAGGCGTCTTTCTATATTTCGTAGCCTCCCTCGGAACCGACGCATTATTGTGGTTTCATAGCAAAATCAGCACGCACGATGGCAGCGAATTTAATCGAACTGATGGCATGCTCAGGTTCAAAAGGCGTTTCCGCAAGCTATTCGTTGCACCATTTGAAGAGTTCGACCCGGTGCTTCAGTTACTTCCTAATGGCTTCGGCTCCCACGACTACGCGCTGTGGCTGCATCATCGCTATACCGACAACAAAATTTGCCTGGCGACCAAGGTTCACTCGCTGGGGCTGGATCAGGCCAACGCACTCGCTTTTTGGGATTGTCTACAACGCTACATGGATATCACGCAGCCGCTGCCTGACCTGCCTGTGCTTGAGCAAAGTCGCCATCTTGATCCCGTGACAGTGGCCCACGACGCAAAAACTAGCCGCAACCCACGACGATGGAGAGATCAGTCGGCGAAAGGATGGATCACAGGCGGACAGAAGGCTCTGGCCAAGCAGTTGCAGGAATATCCGTGGCAAAAAGAACCCTGCATCGTTAAAGCGCGTATCGATCCATCGTTGACGATTGAGGCGTATTACCGCGCTCAAGAAGCAAAAGGGATACATGCAACTCCGAAAGCCGATGACTTCGATAATATTCATCGTTCATGATTACCTATGTCGCCATCAACAACAAAATGCACAACTGCCAGAATCCAGGAAACTCGCACTTCACCCACCTGAAAGAAGTGCAGTTCACCTACCGCAAAATCACCTGGACCCACGAAGTATCCGGTACTTCGGGTTCCGTTGTACGCTGACGCCTTGGAACTACATCTCGACACACCTAAATCCGTGACTACGCCAACCAGATATACTGGCTTCGAATGGGTAGTACGAGCGCAGTTCACTTTAGTTTGGCAGTCGGAGAAGCGTTATTTTCCAACGCCAAGCGTAAAAGATCCGTATGCGATCCATAAACCCCACCTACCCAGTGGTGGAGCAACGGTCTACCGTGGCATCTGCGGCGAGCAGTTCCATGGCAGCAAGGCCTCGAAGTCTTCTACCGAAGTAGCTTGCGGCAGGCGCTCCAGTACGTGGCGCAGCCACGTATAGGTCTCTTGGCCGTTGGCTTTGGCGGTTTCGACCAGGCTGTAGATTTGCGCACTGGCCGTCGCGCCCTTGGGCGTGTCGCTGAACATCCAATTTTTGCGACCAACCTGCAACCGGATAACGCCCCATCCTACTGGCAAATTGAAACCACAGAGTTCTCGGTATGACTGTTCAAAGGTAACCGCTCCATGAACTACACATTCAAAGCGTTGCCCTGACGCCGGATGCTGTGCTCCCGTTTTTCTCCGGAGCCAGCCCCCGCCATGATGCGACCCGACGCCAAAGTTGAAAAAGTGTACCTCTACCCCAAACCCGTGGACTTGCGAAAATCCATCGACG
>NZ_CAXAON010000064.1:0-9597 GCF_963970495.1 Pseudomonas sp. EA_65y_Pfl2_P78
GCCTGTGCGAGGAAGAAGGTATTCACTACCACTTTCAGCACACCGCCAGCGGCCACAAACTGACCTTCGGCGATGACCAGACGGTGTTCCCGAAACTCGCGCCCGTGGCCTATCAGCAAGATTCCGGACTGGTCGCCGACAGACCGGTGGTCAAACGTTTCGGCCTGCGTCTGGCTACCCGCACCAGCCGCACTACGCGACGCGATTACGACTTCGTCAAACCGAAAATCGAGCTGGAAAGCGACGCCAAAAGCAGTGCCCAGCCAGACCTGGAAGATTACGATTACCCGGGCCGATTCGTTGACCGTGACCGCGGCAAACATTTGGCCAATCGCGCGCTGGAACGTCATCGCAGCGACTACCGTCTGGCCGAAGGTAGCAGCGACCAGCCGATTCTGGTCAGCGGACATTTTCTTGCCCTGACCGAACACGCCAACCCGACGTGGAACGACCTGTGGCTGCTCACTGAAATCTTCCACGAAGGCAAGCAGCCGCAAGTGCTGGAAGAGTCGGTGACCAGCGACACCACGGACAACAAGGACGATTTCCACCAGGGCTACCGCAACCGCTTCAGCGCCATCCCGTGGGACGTGCCGTACCGTCCGCCGCTCGATCACCCGAAACCGAAAGTCCTCGGCACCCAGAGTGCCGTGGTCTGCGGCCCGGAAGGCGAAGAGATCTACTGCGATCAGTACGGCCGGGTGAAGGTGCAGTTCTTCTGGGATCGCGAAGGCAAACACGACGACATGACCAGTTGCTGGATGCGTGTCGCGTCGAGCTGGGCAGCGGAAACCTTTGGCTCGATCAACATTCCGCGAGTCGGCATGGAGGTGTTGATCACCTTCCTTGAAGGCGATCCCGATCAGCCGCTGATCACCGGTTGCCTGTACCACGGCGCTAATCTGCCGCCTTACAAACTGCCGGATTTCAAGACTCTGGCCACGGTCAAGAGCAAGGAATACAAGGGCAGCCGCGCCAACGAACTGCGCATCGACGACACCAACAGCGAGATCAGCATCGCGCTGCGCAGTGACCACGGTGCGAGTGCGATCAACCTCGGCTACCTGACACATCCACGCCCAAGCGGCGGCCAGCCGCGTGGCGAAGGGTTCGAATTGCGCACCGACCGCCATGGCGCGGTGCGTGCCGGTGCCGGTTTGCTGATCACCACCGAGCCGCGCCCGAACGAGTCGAAACATCACAAGGATCTGCCGGAAACTGCCGAACGCCTCGCCACCGCGAGCGATCAGCAGGACGGTTTTGCCGTGCAAGCCAAAGAGTTGCAAGCGCAGGAAGCCGGCGATCAGGACGACGTGGCCAAGGCCTTGCACGCCCAGCATCAAGGCGTGCTCGGCAGTGGCCCGGCGAACATGACCGCCAATGAGTTCCCGGAATTCACCGAGCCGCACCTGGTGCTCGCCAGTCCCGCCGGCATTGCGTTAACCACGCCGCGCTCCAGTCACATCGCCACCGGCGAACACCTGGCATTGAGCAGCACCGGTCACACCAGCCTTTCCATCGGTAAACGCCTGCTGGCCAGCGCCAGTCGCGGCATGCGCCTGTTCGTGCAGAGCATGGGTTGGCGTCTGGTGGCCGCGTCCGGTGACATCGACGTGCGTGCGCTAAAGGACAGCATCAACCTGCTGGCCAAACTCAACATCACCGCCAATGCCGACCGCATCACCATTACCGCCAAGACTGAATTGGTGATCCAGGGTGGTGGCAGTGCCACGACTTACAACGCTGGTGGCATTACTCACGCTACCAGCGGCCCGTACACGGCCCATGCGGCGAACTTTGCCTACACCGGTGCGAAAAGTCTGGCCGGGGTATTCCCGGAACCACTAAAACCCGGCAAGGGCAACCTCGAATTGTTCAACCAGTACGCCGGGCGCCAGGGCATCAAGGAAGGTGATTACGAAGTCATCGACGCCTTGGGCAAAAGCATCAAGGGCAAGCTCGATGGCAAAGGTTTTGCCAGTGTCGCCGGCGCTGCGCCGGGCCCGGCGCGCGTGCTGTTCGGTAAGGATCCGGCGGACACCTGGAGCGATGGCAGTTACATCGGTAAGCCGGAATGGCCGTTGAATCCGCCGGGGGCCGAAGACGTGCCGAGCCAAGTGCAGGCGATGGTCGCACAGGTGTTGCCGAGCAAGAGCTGGGACATGTTGGAGAAGGGCAAGGATATGGCGCAAGCAGGGATGAATGCGATGCAGACCGCGCAGGGCGCAATGCAAACGGCACAGCAGGTGAAAGGCGCAGTGCAAGGCGGAGTGGCTGGATTGCCGAAACTGGCGAGTGCCGCCATGCCGAGTGCGTCGAGCATCCTCGGCGCCGCGAGCAAGGGCGGCCGATTGCCGACGCTTCCCGCACCAACGCTGCCAAAACCTTCCTTGAAAACCCCGGGCATGTTGGCGGGTGAGATGCTGTCATGACAACGGAAACGATTTCAGTCAAAGGAGTGACGCAATGAAAGACGCTATTCGTTTGGGGGACTCCACCACCCACGGTGGCAAGGTGCTCGAAGCCTTCTCTCAAACCGACCTCAATGGCAAGCCGATTGCCGGGGTCGGTCACAAGGTCAGTTGCCCGTTGTGCAAGGGAATTTTCCCGATTGCCGAGGGCAGCAGCACTTACTCTGTCGATGGCACACCTATCGCGCTCGACGGCATGAAAACCGCCTGCGGGGCCGCGCTGATTGCAAGTGGTCCCAAAGGGGCGGTAGTCAGCTGAAGTTCGAATTCACGTTTTGATTCTGTACCTCCAAGAGGCAGGCCTCATGCCTGTTTTTGAGAGGTGTTCAACAATTGTGCATAAAGGCTGGGGCTGCTGGCCGGTGAGTTGCTGTCATGACAAATGAAACTGCTGTTGCAAAGAAACGAGAACCGCAGGTTGCGGTCGCTCCTCTCAATACCATCGACATCAAGGATGTCGGTCGCGGGGCGGCGAAGTTTGATGCTTGGCTGCAGTCTCTCAGCGGAGGTGTAGTTACGCTTGAACGGGTCAAAAACGTCGCTGGTGCGTTGCCGGTGGTAGGCAACATCATGGCGTTGGTCGATGCGCTCGGCGACATCGTTACCCTTGCCAAAAGCAAGCAGAGGGAGGTACTGGACTGGGTGAGTCTGGGCATCAACCTGATAGGTGTATTGCCTGCACCGCCTACCATGGCATCGGCGCGGATGACGTTGCGCCCGACGTTATCGCTGGTACGCCAGGAACTGCGCAATAGCGCAAAGGCGCTATTGGGTGACTCACTGATCGAAGTGCTGATCGGGCATTTGAACGCGACCATCGTTGGCACCATTGACGACTTTGTAAAACAGGCTCAACCCAAGCTCGCGTCAATTCTTGATGATGCCGGAAAGCTTGGACATGACGCTGTCAACGAGATTGCCAAAGGCCTGGAGGCTGTGGTCAATGGCAAGCTCGACGCCAAGGGCGACATGAAGGCTGCAAGTGCAAAAATGAGCGCCGCTGGCAGTCAGTTTCTACATGATCCCAAGGCGTCCATCAGTAATTTTCTTGGCGCTACCTACAGCGCCTACAAGGCTGCGGGAAAGGGGGTGGCTAACAGCGCAGCGAAGAATTTGCTGCCGGAAAATGCCAAGGCATTGGTATTAACCAACACCTCGATGCTGCGCACTTTGGGTGTCGAATTACAAACCCAAATGAAAAAGCTCGGCAATCCTGGCGTCCAGCATTCTATTGGTTGGCTGTTGCAAATGCTTGCCGGCTCCGTGCTTACTTGGCGCAAGCGTCAAGCTCATGGACAAGGTGCAAGTGTCAAACCGGGCACCACCTCCAAAGCTCAGCGCAAGGCGGGTGAAGGGCGTTTGGAAGCAACCAGTCAACAAGCGCCGGCAACCAGTAACTGTAACGGTTGTAAAAACGCGGTAATGCCCGCAACCCAGCACAGCATCAGTTTTGCATTGGGCTCAGAATCACTCAGCCATACCGACTTCAGCTTGCCCGGTTCATTCCCGATCGAGTGGACGCGAACATACAGTTCACGTCTGGCTGAGTATGACCAAAGTGAACTCGGTGCTCGTTGGATCACAGCGCTGACCACGCGTTTTGATTGCTGTAGTGATGGCGTGACTTTTCACGACGCTGACGGTCGCAGCCATGATTACCCGCTTCCCAAAAACGGGCTCTCTCACTACGACGCGATTGAAAACTTCACGTTGGTAAGGGCCAGCGAGGATCAGTTAGTGCTGTGCCGTGGATTCGAGCGCAAGGAAACCTATTTGCGCCGGGGTCAGCGTTACATTCTGACGAGCGTTGAGCTGCGCAATGGCGCTGGGATGATGCTGCATTACGAGCACCGTCACGGAAAGGATTCAGTACTGTCCGACTTGATCACTTACCAGGATGATATTGCAGAGGTTCAGGCCCACCTGGGGACGATGATTGATGGGCAGGGCCGCTTGACCGGACTCTGGGAAATTCGAGACAGTGCGCCTCAACGTCAACTGTGCGCTTATCAATATGGCGACACTGGTGATCTTCTGCTGGCTCAGGATGAGAATGGGGCAAGCCGAGTTTATGAGTATCAGCATCACTTGATTACTCGTTACACGGATCGCACTGGCCGTGGCATGAATCTTCAGTGGCAAGGACAGGATGCAAAGGCTCGCGCTGTGCGCGAGTGGGCGGATGACGGTAGCTTCGACACCCGCCTGGAATGGGACGAAAACATTCGACTGACCTATGTCACCGATGCCCACGGAAACGAAACCTGGCACTACTACGACATCCTTGGCTACACCTATCGCATTCGACATCCGGATGAGCGTTCGGAATGGTTCTTCCGCGATGAGGCCAAGAATCTGATCCGTCATGTTCACGCCAGTGGCAGCGAAGAGCGCTATAGCTACGATGAGCGTGGCAACGTGCTTGAACATATCCGGGCTGATGGCAGCGTAATGCATTACGCCTATGACGATCTGGATCAACTGATCAAAGTCAGTGATGCCGAGGGTGGCCAATGGCAGCGCGCATACGATGATCGTGGCAACCTGATCGAAGCCATCGATCCGCTGGAAAACAAAACCGAATATGCCTACAACTCAGCGGGTTTGGTGACGGGGGTCAAGGACGCCCTTGGCAACGAACAAAAGCTCGATTACAACGAAGCCGGCCAATTGGTGGAGTATGTCGACTGCTCAGGGAAAACCAGCTGTTGGGAATACAACGAACGTGGGCAGATGATTTGTTACACGGACGCGGCAGGTAACAGTACCGAGCATGAGTACAAGGCAGGGCACTTGGTGCTCACCAAGCATCCCGACAAAACCGAAGAGCGTTTTCAACACGATGCAGAAGGCCGGCTACTGGCTTATACGGATGGATTGGGTCAGTGCACGAGCTGGAGTTATACCGCGGCCGGTTTAATTGGCGAGCGGGTCGATGCGTGCGAACAGACGTTGCGTTATCACTGGGATCGTTGTGGACGGTTACTGGTGCTGGAAAATGAAAACGAAAAGCGTGCTCAGTTCCAGTATGACTCTCTAGGGCGTTTGTTGCAGGAGACCTGTTTCGATGGGCAAATTACCCGTTATGGCTATGACGCTGTTACTGGGCGACTAGCCAATACCGTCACCGGCAGCAGGCGCATTGCCTGGAGCTTCGATGCCATGGGCCGATTGGCCGAGCGTTCAGCATCTTTAGGCGATCAAACGCAGCGCGAAAGTTTCGCTTATGACGGCAATGGCAACCTTACCGAAGCCTCGAATGCAGATAGTCGCTTGCAGTGGTTCCATGATGCTGCGGGTAATCTGCGGCGCGAGCACCAACACTATCTAGGGCTGGAGAAGCCGACTATCGCGGTATGGCGACACGAGTACGACGCGTTGAATCAGCGTATCGCCACTATTCGTCCGGACGGGCATAGGGTCAGCTGGTTAACCTATGGGACAGGGCACTTGCTTGGGCTTCGCCTGGACGAGCACGAACTGCTCGGATTTGAGCGTGATGATCTGCACCGGGAAATCGCACGTCATCAAGGCAACCATATACTTCAAACGCAACAGTGGGATCCGGTTGGGCGACTGCAGCAGCAGATGTTGGGTCGCAGCGATGATAAGACCACTCTGCTAAAACGCGATTATCAATACGACGCGGCCGGCCAGTTGACTGACATCAATGATAGCCGTCGCGGTCCGCTCGCTTATCGTTACGACCCCGTGGGCCGACTGTTGAGTGCTGCCAGCCGACTCGGCACAGAAACGTTCGCATTCGATCCGGCCGGTAATTTGCTAGACAAGGCCAATGAGGAGGATCGGCGTCCGCTGTCTGTAGACGCTCCTCGCAGTAAGCGGCTCGACAATCTTTTGAGAGAGTATGCAGGGACACACTACGAGTACGACGATCGCGGCAATCGGACGCTTCGCTGGCACGACGGTCGTTACAGTCGAATGCGGTGGGATCTGTTTGACCGTCTAGCGCACTTCGAAGACGGACGTTTGTCCGTTGACTACGCCTATGACGCACTGGGACGGCGTCTGTATAAAAATTCTGTCGCCTATTGTAAACAGCGGCCTGAGGCGGGCTCCGAATGGAACCGAAACGAATATGCACGCAAGCAGCTTGAGCTCGGCTGTGGCTTTACGCTGTATGGTTGGGACGGTGACAACCTTGCATGGGAAAGCAGTCGTGGTCAGGTCGACGGAGGCCTCGGTCGTACGGTTCACTACATCTATGAACCTGACACTTTTGTTCCCGTTGCTCAGGCGCTTCGACATCAGTTCATTAATCTTTTGACTCAGGTCGAGCACGCTGGCGATTTCAATCTCGAAGAGGATCCGTTGTGGAATTACAGCCCGTCTGCGCAACCTCTGGATGTGTTGGCCTGGTATCAGTGTGACCATCTGGGAACACCTCAGGAGCTGACGGATCAGCAAGGAGATATCGCCTGGAGTGCCCAGTACAAGGCATGGGGTGAAGTTCAAGAAACTCGTTCTCGATTTGCGCAGCAGGTCGGTCTGACCAATCCAATCCGCTTCCAGGGCCAGTATCATGATCCCGAGACCGGGCTGCATTACAATCGTTATCGGTACTACGACCCGCTGATCGGGCGATTTATCGGCAAAGACCCGATCAGTTATGCGGGTGGACTGAATCTTTATGAATATGCGCCAAATCCTGTTAGCTGGGTTGATCCGCTGGGGTTGGCGCGGGACACTGCCAAAAAGGCTGCAGATGCTGCACTGAAAAAGGGTAAGACCACAGGCGCCGCTTCGGAACTACGTACCGGTGGCAAAGTGTTTGTAGGGGTGAGTGGATCGAGATATCCAGTCCATCCCAAGGTCAGGAAAGCCCTGAAGGCTGTGCCGAAGGATCAACGTGAGCCATGGCATGGCAAGTGTGCAGAAATCGAGTGCTTGAGCCGATCCTATGACGCGGGAATGGATCCCGCGGGCGGTACAAGCGAAGCCGTCAATATTGGTACCTCGGGCAAGGGGCATGGAACCGCTAAAAAAGCGTGTCGCTCCTGTAGCTCCGTACTCACAACACTTGGAGTCCACCATGATTAGTCATGAGCAAATCGTTCATTTTTCAGAGCAGTTGAGTAAAGGCAAGGCTGAAGCCGAAGCGGCTCGGAACATAATGAAGTTTATGTGCGCGGGCGTGGGTTTGGTTCTTCAGGACGAAGATGTGTCCCCAATTGTCAAAAGCGCGTTTGCAGCTGCTCACAAATACTGGTTTGAAGGGGAAAAAAATGAAAAGGAGTTGAATGCTGCCAGAGTTAAATGTTGGGATTTTCTGGAGGCGAAAGGACGCGATGTCGACATTGAAGATAACGAGGACGCTGCTGTAAGAGCTTTATTTTGCGTCATGTATCCTGACAGAGTTTCCGATGAAGATTTCGTGCAAGAGTCTTTTGAGTGGTTTTTTGAGATGATCAACAGGATTGGCGATTTCAGTCAGGCGTTTGAAAAGCTAGCTACGAAAGTAGCCCTCGAGGGAGGGGCCTGACCATAAAAGGCCTAAGCGCTGGCTACCACAACCGAGGTAGCTCAGTAAAAGTGATAGCCATTTACTGGTCTAAAGTCGACATTATGAATCGCACTGGTTTCGCAGGCATAACTGGCTCGTTATTTTTGTCGGTTCTCTACCGTTCACAACGGGCGGGAATCGGCCAGGAGCGGTCACTCGCGAATGACTTTTAACGACTAATGGCGGCGGTTTTTCATAGAAAATGAGTGGTAAAACGAGTTTAGGTTAATGCAATCTATTTCAATTCACGCGCTAGGCAAGCTAACTCGTTGCAGTTAGCTGCTACTGACCTTACCATCTGGAATTTTTCCTGGTGTCGGGAAGCTCTTGCGCTGCTAAAAGCAATTAGCCATTATAGTAATGTGCCCTAGATTGAGAGTTTGGCATATCTTTCTTCTAGGTACACATGCAGTAGTCTGCATTCGATAAGCCTTAACAGCATTAGCAAGTTAATACATCTCCAAATTGCCTCTGAAGAATTATAAGCAGATCAAATGAAAAAAATAGCGATTAGCGAACATGCATTTGACTGGGGGAATGCATTCATCAAGGAAGCTCAGTCGATAAGAAATAGACTGAAGCATCCCCTTTTCTTCATAGAGCATGTGGGGTCAACTTCGGTCCCCGGCCTTCCTGCAAAACCAATTATTGATATTTTAATATCAGTTCAAAACTGGAGTTTGTCTGAGGGAATCGTTGAAGTCCTCCGAGACTTAGATTATCAATTGCGCGAAGAATGTTTAGATACCCCTCGCTTCTTCTTGGCAAAATACTCATCTAATGACAGCATTGGCTATCATGTACACATTTGTGAGCCATGCAGCAAGTGGGCACAGGACATGCTCAATTTCAAAGACGAATTGTCTGCGAACGAAAAAACCGCAGAGAACTATGCCGCTCTCAAAAAGAAACTAGCAAAATTTATCATGATGATATTGACGCCTATGCTCTTGGAAAGAAAGATTTTATAGAGGAAGCACTGAAAAGTCGCTCATGTAAGTTTAGTATAAATCAACTCCTGACACATCAGCGCATAGAGCTAGACAGAGCCGATCACCTTAAAAAACGGATGATGAAAATCCAGTTATTGACGGCATTTGTTGCGGCTGCCTGCAAGCGATCTAATCTGGCAGCCTAGCCCAAGCTGCAGGGACGCCAGCACTCGGCCGTGGAGTGCCTGCGCATGGATGTAAATTGTAGACGCCGAGGGATGCTGGCGAATGCGGAATCACATTTAGGCCGCTGAGGCACAGGGATCAATTGTGGTTAGGCTTGGGGCTGACTTGAGTGCAGGTGCCTATTGTCGAGCAAACCACCGGCATGACAGTAGAAGACTAAACTCTGCCAATCGTCGGCGCAGTTCAGTGAAGCTTCAGTTTCAACCGTAGATCGAGAGCGTTGACTGAACTAGAGGATAGAATTTCAGATGGGATCTCTCCCCCGGTGTCAGGATAGTTGTCGCCTCTCCGGTTTTACCAAAAAAAGCATATCGGGGGCGGAAAGAGACTGGTCGTGCCGTACTATTCACCTGAACGCAGAGCCGCATTACTTAAGATGCTGCTTCCCCCGCTGAACCTGTCGATGGCCGAGGTTTCCCGGCGC
>NZ_CAXAON010000065.1:0-9105 GCF_963970495.1 Pseudomonas sp. EA_65y_Pfl2_P78
TGGAAGACAGCAATGAATCAGTTTGCGATTCTTTATGGAGATCGATTTACCAGGTTGAACTGGTGAAAAAAGGGCTTGCCTTACGGCAGGCCGTTACCGGCCCGCACACAAAAAATCTGACACTCCCAACCCAGCTACTGCTACTGACAACCCCCGAAACCCTACGCTTTTCCTTTAAACTTCCCACCCCCAAGGAATGCGCTCAGGACACGGAATGCCAGCCCCTTCGACCTCGCTTCGCCCAGCGCTAGTGCTCTGGCTATACGCCGCCGCAATCGTGCACATTCTCGCCGGCCTCACCCTGACCTGGGCCGGTCATTCCGGATTACTCGACGGCTATCTGCACACCCTCGAACTCACATTCTGGGGCGCCGACCCGGTGCCCGTCGCCGGCCACGAACAACAAGTCTGGTGGCTCGCGCTGTTCGGCGCGACGTTGCAAAGTTATTCGCTGTACATGCTCGCGCTGGTGCACTTGGGCAATCGCTCGAAAGCCCCGGCAGTGTGGGGCTGGTTGAGCGCCGGCATCCTGTTATGGGCGCCGCAGGACATGTGGCTGTCAGCGCAACAACAGGTCTGGTCGCACCTGTGGCTCGACGGTTTTGCGCTGCTGATGCTGTTGCCGCCGCTGGTCTGGCTGTATCGCCATGACCGCCGGAAATCCCCTCGAGTAAAACCTCAGAGTACGTCCAACCCGTTTGCCGGCAGCGCCTACAAGCGCGTGCTGATCACCGGTGGCACAGGGTTTATCGGCGAGGCTGTGGTCAATCAATTGCTCGATGCCGGCCACTCCGTGAGTGTGTTGGCACGTGACCCGTTGAAAGCAGCCAATCTATTCAACGGCCGCGTTCGCAGCGTGCAGTCCCTGAGCGAATTCAGCCACGATGAAACCTTCGACGTAATCATCAATCTCGCCGGCGCACCCGTCGCCGGTCCACGCTGGAGTCCCAAGCGTCAGGCGCAACTGCTCGCCAGTCGAGTCGGCACCACCGAAGCCCTGATGATCTGGCTGAAGAACACCAAGCAAAAACCACTGCTGTGGATTCAAGCCTCAGCCATCGGTTTCTACGGCGTGCGCGACGCCAGTGAAAACCTCGACGAACACGCCAGCAAGGGCAACGGCTTCATGGCCGAACTCTGTGCGCGTTGGGAGGCCGCCGCGCAACCGGCCACCGAGTTTGGCGTGCGTCAGGTGGTGCTGCGACTTGGCGTGGTGTTCGGCCCGGGCGGTGCGTTGACGCCGTTGCTGCTGCCGTTCCGTTTGGGCTTCGGCGGGCGCATGGGTGACGGTCAGCAGATCATGAGCTGGGTGCATCGCGACGATGTGCTTCAGGTGATCGCGCGGGCGTTCAACGACGACAGTCTGCGCGGCACCTACAACATGGTGGCGCCGGAAACGGTCAGTCAGGCAGCCTTTGCCGAGAACGTCGGCAAGGTCCTCAAGCGCCCGGTGTGGTTCCACATTCCAGCCGCGCCAGTGCGTGTGTTGGCCGGGGAAATGGCTCAGTTGTTCTTCGACGGTCAGCGCGTGGTGCCGCAGCGTTTGACCGAGGCCGGCTACACATTCCGCTATCCAACCCTCGACGCCGCTCTGCGCGATCTGACCTGAGGATCGCCCATGAGCAAGCCGTTGATGTACCTGCTGGCCGGCAATGGCAGCGCCGCCGATTGGTGGGATGACGCGTTGCCGCACTTTCAGCGCTACGACGTGGTGCCGCTGGAATTGCCGGGCTTCGGCGCCAATCCGCAGCCACCCTGTGAGGATCTTGCCGACTACGCGCAGACCTTGCTGGCGATGACGCAGCAGGGCAGTGCGATCATGGCCGTCGGGGTCAACGCGTTGCTGGTGCTGCATGCGCTGCAACGTCGGCCCGGGCACTTTTCTCGCAGTGTGTTGCTGGCGCCGGTGGGCGCCTTTTTGTGGCAGCGCCGATTGCCGGCGTTGATGTCGCCGCTGCCGATCCGCAAGTCCATTCACTGGCTGCTGTCGAACAAACCCACGCTGTTCGCGCGCAAGTTCTCCAACCAGACCTGGACGCCCGCGCAGTATCAGCGCATGGGCGCCGGTTATGCGCGCTGCCGTGCGTTTGTGCCGCACTGGGATCTGATCCGTGCCGACACCGCGCTGCCCTTGCTGGAGTGGATCACCGACCCGGTCGAACTGGTCTGGGGCGATCAGGACAAGGTACTGGGCATCGAGCAAGCGGCGGCATGGTCGGCGATTCTTGCGCGCGCAGATCTGACCATCAGCCTGAAACCCGGTTGGGGCCATTACCCGTGGATCGACGCACCCGCGCAGTTTGCGCAGTGGCTGGAGTCGGGCGAGCGCGGGTTTGTTGCGCACACCAAGGGCGGGCGTTTGCGCTTGGCTGAACTGGCCCGGCAACCGGTGCCGGCGGCGCTGACGCTCAGCGACTGCACCGATCCGCGTCTGCCTGCGTTTCTCGCCGCCCAACCCGACGTGACCTGGGCGGTGCGCTCCTCCAGTTATGGCGAGGATCAGGCCGATTCGGCGAATGCCGGGTTGAGCACCACCTATCTGCGCGAGCCGACCGCCAACGTGCCTAAACGCATCGCCGAACTGACGGCCGAAGGCGTCGAGGAAGTGGTGGTGCAGCGCTTCGTCACCCCGGTAGTGTCCGGGATCGCCTTCGTGCGACATCTCTCGGTAGAGCTGGAGTGGGTTGAAGGCCATCTCGAATCGCTGGCCGACGGTCATGTCAGCCCTTCGCGGGCAACGCTTTCGCGGGTTGGCGATGCCTGGCGAAGCGGCGCGTTCACGCCATCCCACGGCTTGACCGAAGAGCGGCTATGGCAATTTCTGCAAGACGTGCTGCGGGTATTTCACTACGTACCAGGCGACGTCGAATGGGCCTGGGACGGCGGGCAACTGTGGCTGCTGCAATACCGACCGATCAGCGACTACGGCTGGCGCCGCCACCTGACGGCCGCCAACATCGCCGAGATCCTGCCGCCGCAACCGAGCGTCTTTGTGGAGTACGCCCAGCGCCGGGCAGCGGCAAGTATTCCGGCGATCATGGCGCGTTGGGATGCGCGAGTGTTGCAGGACAACGAGCCGTTCACCGCCGTGTTCGGCGGCGCGTCTTACATCAACAACGACCTGTTCCTCGCCCGACTCGCCGACTGGGGCATCAGCGCCAGCAACTATGCCGGTGAAGTTGGCGGGGCGACTCCGCATCTGCCGTGGCAACCACTGAAGATGCTGCGTTCGTTGCCGCTGTTTTTGCGTATGCAACGCATCGCCCGAGGTCATCTGCTGAACCTTGAACGTGGCTTGCAGCGTTTCGATCAAGAGCTGGCCGACCTCGTCGCCCAGGGTGCCGACGGCCAGCAACTGGCAGACTGGTTCACCCGGTTTTACGTGTTCGTGGTACAAGGCAATCTGTGCATCGCCGCGGCGCTGGCCAGCAGCGGCGGTGATTGGCTGGGCCGCCCGCCGACGGCTTACGACAACCTTGAAAACAGTCCTCACCGCTTGCCTTGGGAAACCGATCCGGCCACCCCTCGACCCACGTCGAGTGAGCTGCCGTTACAACCATTCCCGCAATGGTCCGGACTGATCTGCCTCGCTCATTCCACCGGCATGCCGGGTCTGCGCGGCTACTACCTGCAAGTGCGCGAGTGGTATCGCGACAACCTCATGCGCATCTTCTTTCGTCTGCACCACGCCATGCCGCTGGCGGATCGCGAGCACTGGTTTGCGCCGCATCCGGATGTGCGCGCCCGAGACGGCAGCTTCTGGCAGGACGGTCGCGAAGGTGCCGAGCAGGCGACCGGGTTCATGATTTATCCGGGGCAGGTGCGGGGCATCCTCGGCGCCGACATTCTGCTCGAAGACTCCCTCGATCCGGGGCGACATGCGCATTACCAAACCGCGCGGGCGGTTATTGCCCGCATGGGTGGGCGCTTGTCGCATGGCTCGACGTTGTTGCGGGAGTTGCGCAAGCCGTCGGCGGTAATGCCGCAGGTGGATCCGGCGTGGGTGGGGTGTGAGGTGTTGTATCGGGATGGTGAGTTGGAGTTGATCAATTCGAAGGATAGGAAGTGAAACTACGATACCTCCGCGAATTGATCTTTGGTCTGGTCGTGCTTTTACAGGTGGGTTATGTGACCGCCGCAGCTGCTGTGTTGGTCGGTAACGAGCCCGGCCAGTCGCCGGTTGCGCAAGGCCCGACCGAGACAGTTGTAGACATGGGTTCGTGTCGATTCTCCATGCCGCTGCTGCAGAACCAATGGCTGAAGTTCGACGATTTCTATTCGGTATTTATCGCAGCCAAACAACTGCCCAAACCGTCCAGCGCCCCCAGCTTGTGGCAAGCGCAGACGTCGAGTGGTGCCGACTGGCACTTCGAGAAACATGGCGACCTGAGCCAGCCGTGGTTTGGTTTGATGTGTGAAAACTCGGAGTACTTTTCGCTTCTCACCGACTGGAAACCCGCAGCAGACGATGCGTTTGCGGTGCAAATCCTGCGTGACGACAACGACCGCAGGTGCCCGGCGACCCTTACCGATCAGGGCTGGGTGCCCAATTCGCTCGCGGGTCGTGCGAACACCTACACCTTCGAGCAATGGGGCGGGGAGAGTTTTTCGGGTTTCATCTTCGGTTTCCACGACAAGTCACGACGGCACATTACCCGCATCGCTTTTTGCCTGCTGAGGGGTAAAGACGTGCTGATCGGCTCGGCGGAATCGGGTTCATCCACTCCATTGGCGATCAGCAACGAAGGGTTCGAGCAAATCAGGAAAGCGGTGCGCGGCATTGCCTTCGAATGAACACACCCAAAATGCATTGCCTCGATGGAGTTACAGCGTGAAAAGATTTTCAGTTCTTCTCGCCAGCTTGATATTAGCTGCCGCGTCTATGGCATTCGCTGCCGATCCAGCCTTCAAGGATTACACCGTCACGCCAGTTTTCAACGGCCCCAACCATAAACTGGTGCCGCAAGAAAACAGCAGCCCAATGATGGATCAGGCACGGGTGCAAGCCCTGAAAGGCAAGGTCAACTTCGCCGGCCATTACATCCTGCGCAGGCTCGGCTGTGGCGGCAGCGCGATTTGCGGCGAAGTGCTGGACGCTCAGACTGGGGAAGTCGTTGGCGGTCTGCCGAATGCTTACGACGGCAGTACGTTCGGCATGGTTTACCAGCCCGACAGCCGCTTGGTCATCGTCTCCGGCATCACGCTCGACGGTGAGCAAGACTCCCAAGGGAATGCGTTGGAAAGCGGTAATCGGGATCGTTACTACGAGTTTGTGAACACTGAGTTTCGGCTGCTGAGCATGACCGACGTGGAATCGTCGCCGATGGATGAGGAGTGAGTGGATGAACCGTCTTCTCGCGGGCAGCCTTAAGCGGATGATGATTGTCATGAGCCTGTCAGCTTCAGCCAATGCCTTGTCTGAAAATATTGAGATCGTGGGGGTTGGCGGGAACTTAGTGACGCTGAATGACAAGACATGGGGCAGGCCTGCTGCGGAGTCGGCGGTCGCCTCGTTTACCGCCAATGGAAAAACTTTTCCCCTCTATGTACCCGCGGTGGGTACTGAAACGCATGAGGCTTGGTTAAGTCCCGACAAGAAAACATTGCTCCTCCTTCAGACTCTTTATGGCGTTGTCATTGGCCAGGAGGGTGAAGAAATCCCGACAGAGGAAACTGGTTGCGGGGTCATTTCGATGGAGACCGGTTGTGTGCTCAGTCAGCCCGCAGCCAGGTTTTGCTACGGCAAGTGGGAGGGCAATCGGTGGACTTCCGGGGAAGAGGATGCGCCTGATCTCGTCATGCAGACGCCGTCTCCAAAGGACTTATTGAAGCAGGTCTCAAATATTGAGATGCCGCAATCTCGCGTGGAAGAACTCGCATTCAATCTTCGCACTATAAGTCCAGAGTCCTATATGGCTTGTCACCCACCGGCGCGCAATGCTCAAGCTTTCAACGACCTGGCTTTCTACTTGGCCGAGGGCGGTAGAGATGAACTGGCGCTGAAGTTTTATCGCGGCGTTGAGGCCGTTGGTAAACGCACGGTGCTGATGTTGAACATCGCCGATTCACTCTGGCGCCTTGATCGCAAAGATGAAGCGCAGCGCTATTACAGCCAGTACCGCGACGCGATGAGCGCCGCCGGCAAGGCGCAGAAAATACCTCAACGTGTAGTTGAGCGATCCGTCATTCAGGGAATGAAAAATTGAACATGTTTGCGCGTTTTATCGCGTTGTCCTTTGGATGCCTGTTTGCCTCCTGCGCGATGGCCGAGGACGACTGCAAAGAAATCACCGTGAGCGCCCAGGTCGATCGGTGCGTGGAGGCAGCCCGCAAGGAAGCCGACACGCAACTCAATGCCAGCTACAAGAAACTGCTGGGACGGTTTGAGGCTCAACAAACGCGTGACCCTGAGCAGGGTAAAGCGCTGGTCGCCATGGCCAGAGAATCCCAGCGCGCCTGGATCAAGCTACGCGACACCACCTGCCCGCTTGAAGCCACGGAAATCGAGCCTGGGGTGGCAGCGCATGTCACGACGATCAACAACTGCGTGGCCAGAATGAGTCTGGAGCGTGCGGCTTATCTGGACACGATCGTCGCTGATGAGCCGGGTAATGTAGTTGATCTCAACAAGGTGTACCTGTCCGGCTCCCAGCGCTTCGGCGATGTCGTGGCACGTTATGTCAGCACCTTTGGCAGCCCATGCCTGACGGTCCAGATACTGGCGCCCAACGGCGGTTGGAGGGTGCTGTCCTCCAAGCGGTTTTGCAGTTTTGACGGCAAATCGTTTTGGAATGGTTATGCCAGTGCATTGTTTGAGGATCATGCATTTGCTGCCGATGGTTTACACCTGACGCTCAGCTTGTTCGAGCTTCGTGGGGAAGGAGAGAAGCGGCTCGCTTGTGTGATACCGATCCAGAATGAGCGAATTAAAGAACTGAAGTGCGGCGCGCCTGAACCCGGTGCCTAATCGGACAAGCTCTATTGGGGTGTATTTGGACATCATTTGATTGAATCAAGGATTGAAGAAAGTGAAACGCGTATTGCAGAGCGTTCTCTGCGCTCTAACTTGTTGTGTCGCTGTACCGGGTTCTCCCGCGCTTGCTGCGCCCCAAGTTCTTAAGGAAATCCCGGCTAGCTTGCTGGGTGATGCATCACGGCAAAAGGTATTTGTTCTGGCAGGGGATGCGGACGAGGCCTCCAACCGGTTGTTGATCGCGCCGGTGCAGGCACGTAATGAGGGAATTTTGCTCAATACGTCGAAGGCGCTGCCTCTGATCAAGAGTCAGTACTCGTCTGCGCTTCAGGGTGTATTCAGCGTCCATGTACTCAAAGGTCGCCCTGGCGTCATGACTGTCATTGATCCGCAGGCTGAGGAAGCTTTGATCAAGCAGCCGTTCGTTGAGGCTGGGGATTACATCGCGCTGGTAACCAGCGAGGAAGATAACGCGGTTTACAACTTCAACCTGTTGTTCGCCTTCAATAGAGGCTCAAAGCAGTTTGAGCTGAAAGCTCTGCTGGAAGTGGCGAATAACGATTCCTGTGACCGGTCGCTTGTCAGCGTTGTGGAGTTGCCGGTGCAGACATTGGGCCCGATCACCCTCGCCTCTTTCGATGGGCGTGAAGCGCTGCAGAAGCTGCGGGTTGCTCGTACTGGCAGTATTGAGGGCGTTAGAAAGAAATTGATGACCGTCAATTCGGCTGATTTGCTGGATATGGCGCTGGCAGCCTACCGAAAGGGTGATGACTCTTCCTTCAAGGATACGATGAGCTACGCGTTGATGGGCGGTGGCTCGCATGACACTTGTCCCCCGGATAGCTATATCGTCGCAAAGTACTACTACCCGCAGCGTCCCGGCTGGTCCAACGACCTCGGTTTTCTGCTCGGCGAGGCGGGTTACTACGCTGAGTCGATTGAG
This sequence comes from Pseudomonas sp. EA_65y_Pfl2_P78, assembly GCF_963970495.1. NCBI lineage: Bacteria > Pseudomonadati > Pseudomonadota > Gammaproteobacteria > Pseudomonadales > Pseudomonadaceae > Pseudomonas > Pseudomonas sp. EA_65y_Pfl2_P78. The sequence continues at coordinate 7,917 of NZ_CAXAON010000065.1, forward strand.
TTGCTCAACGCAGTGATTGCTAACCACCCAAACAGGACGGTTGCTTACCTGAATCTCGCTGACAGTTATTGGGCCGTGAACGATAAAGAGCGGGCGGTGGCGGCGTACAAGCAATACGCATCGCGAATGTCTGAAGCGGGAAAAGCTTCGAAAATCCCGGCGAGGGTGGGTGAGCGCAGCGCTGTGGCGCCCGAGGCGTGACAAGAGCTCGTTGAGTTGCTGTAACTGTGTGTTCTGTACCGATGAACCGCTAAAGGAATGTTCGGTTTGAAATTTTCGTCTGCATTGTTTTCCGCGTTGCTCGTTTTCGTTCCTCTGGCGGCTCATAGCGAGGTCACGACCGAGGTTTTTTGCTTCCGCTCCCACGAAGGCAAGCCCATAAATTTTGAGTTCAGAACCTATTACGATTCTGTCGCCAAGTGGAGCGGTGCTGGCGTCAAGTACAGCAAGTCGAAGAAGGCCATCACTCTGGTTCATCGCAATACTGAACAAGAGGAACTGGTCTATGGCCGGCCCTACCAGTACACGACAACTTGGGTTGAAGTAGTTGATGGCGCACTGACAGGTGAGTATCAGATGGTCACTCAGGGTGGCCGGGTTGATGCGATGTCGTATACGAATTACAAATCCGCAAAGAAGTATTCGTTTGAAAACGATTACAACGTGGATTCGAAACCTGAAACAGGTTGCCAATGGTGAAGCAGGGAATATTCAGAAAGGGGACTTAACGTCCCCTTTTTTCATCCACAAATCTCGCTACGATTTGGCCGCCACGCTTCGCACTTCAATCTGGTCGAGCGTCCCTTCCACCATCAGTCGCACACCGTCCGCCATTCTGCTCAGGGCGAGTGCAACCGAGCGGCGGGAGCCGTGGAGGTCGTCGGCGAGGTCGCAGGCGATGACGCTGATGGACAGAAGGTCTTCGGAGGCGTTGGCCATGAGGGCTTCGGCGTCGGTGCCGGGGGAGAGTTTGAAGAGGCCGTTCTCGCGTTTGGGGTGTGGATCGACGGCTGGTTTGAAATGGTGGTCGAGGGCGCGCTCGGCGGCTTCGTGGAATTTCTTTGTGGTGGTCAACTAATTCCGGACACCTCGATAGGTAGTTTCGATGCCATCGCCCGCTCGTAAACGGTCGGCGGCAGATACCCCAGTTTTGAGTGCAGCCGTTCGTTGTTGTAAAACCCAACGATGT
>NZ_CAXAON010000066.1:0-8930 GCF_963970495.1 Pseudomonas sp. EA_65y_Pfl2_P78
CGCATAATGAGGCCGACGTTATGGTACTTGCCGCCCGAAAGGGCAGAATCCGACGCCGGGAAAATTGCGAAGCCCCGGCGAGGATTTAGCCATAACGTCTATTATGCGAGGCCTTTTTTCGCTGTACTCTTGAAGCCACCTATCAGGTTTACCAGAGGAGCAGCGAGATGTCTGTGAGCTATAAAGGATTAGAATTTCAAACCGAATTGCTTGCTCTATGGGCCGCGTTTTTTGACCTTGCTGGCTGGCAATGGAGTACAAATGTTTCCGCAGTCTCTAACTGGAAGCCTGACTTCAAGGTCACTTTTCCTTGCGGTCATTCGGAGTGTGACGGCAGCCATACACTCTTGGTCTCCGTTTTGCCCATCGACACCATTGATTCTTTCAAGTCTCATCCCGCGATTCAGCAGCCTTATTACGTCCGAGACGAGTCTGACCATATCTTGGCAGACGGCGGTGCTCTTTTCGGAAATGATCCAAATTCAACACACTGGGAGATAGTGCACGGCGCTGGTGGTGGTTTTGAAGACGTCTATTTCCGAGTCCCTGATGCTGCTCGCATTTGGCACGAAGCTCGCGGTCTTGTTCGGTTGGCACGTTGATGCTTTGTCATTTTTTAGCTGCCATACCTTGACCTGCCCGAAGGGCATTAGGCGCCTCGCAGATCCTCGCTAGTGCATTGCACCTGGTGCGCCGATACCCGGTGCAGCCGGCCGGTTTACCGTCCAAAGAAAAACCCCAGCGTTCGTGAGAGCCCTGGGGTTTTTTTCGCGGTCGGTGCTTCAGTGATCGCCTTGGAATCACTTCGCGCCCTGATTAGCTTTTATCGAGTTAACGAAATGTTCTGCACTCCCCACGATGTTGTTTCTCGGCACTGAGGGACCCTTTGAAGTAACCAATGCCTGCCAAAACCGCGATAGCGGCGAGCGCTCCAAGACCGAAGCCAAAGCCCATCGCCACATTCATGCCGAGGTACTTATTGAGTGCTGCAGGTAGACCAAACATCACCAAGCCACCTACACCGGCGCCGATGACAGCTCCGAACAGTCCAGCTTCATGTTTCTCTTTCTGGGTAGCTCCCCAAACTACTGTTCCGAGACAACCTTGGCAGGTGGTCACACCCCAGTTGAATTGAAAGTGGCAATGACCACACGTGTAGATTTGAACTGACATCGACGACTCCTTTTGACTTATTTCGCTGATCTATCTTCCGTTGACAGGCGGGTGTACCTAATTCAACGCTTCATTCCTTATCGACACTTGAGGGATTTTCCTCACTCGATTCGACGCTTTTTAGCCAAAAAATCAGGACGATTTGCCCTGTTTTAGCCATAGAAACGGCACTATTTGGGTACTTTCTCGCTATCGACATTTGAGGGATTTCATTTTAGCCGCTAAAAAAACGAGCTACTTGGGCGTGTTTTAGCCGCTAAAATTTGTCTGCTGCCGTCGCTGCTTGAGAGCATTTTTCATCCATCGTGATGCAGACTCCATGTCTTCTCGCAGCGCGAGGATTTCTGATTTTGTCAGGGTTCTTACAGCCCCAACCCTTGGCGTAGACCGCTTTAAGCCTTCGTTTTTCTTCATTTTTTCGGCCAAGGCTGGGGGAATTTTGCGACTTGGGGGAGGGAAGAGCGGCTGCTTTTTCAGGGGCCGAACACGGTTCCCTGCGCAGCAGGGTCCACTATCTCTAATGGTGGACTCTTGTCTAACGGTTAGACTTTTACTGGTGGCTTCCCATCGTCTGACTCGATGTAGATTTCTCCATCAGGGGTCATTTTCACTCGATCCAAAACGCGATCCAGCAAGATGTTGATGATCTCTGACTTCTTCGTCAGTTTTTTGCGCTTCAGAGTGAATTCCACTTCTTTCTTCTCTAAACGCTCCCAGCGTTCCTGATCGATTCTGACGGTGCTCATAATTTTCCTAAAAGTTTAGGTCATGTCGAAAAACTGATTTTTGCCCATTGGTTACACGTATACAAGTTGCGTATTGACACGTAACTAATCACTCGCATACGATCACCGCAAATGTGATTTGTTGCGTGTATACAGATGCTAGATCGAATCCACCTCTTTGTGCCGTTCAAGCTTGAGCACATCACCCTGATGGGTGTTGATGGTCGAACTGATCCCGTGCACCTGGTCGATATCGAGTCACTCGGCGTTCCTCTACAAGCTCAAATCACCGTCGACGAGGAGGGCACCCAGCACGCCGAATACCTTCGGCATGCGTGGGAATCTCTCGGCACTGGCTTCACGCCGATGGCCATGAAGGTTTTTCACGAAAGTATGGGAAAGCGGCTGATGCCCGGCGTTGAGCTAAAAGCATCACCGGCGAAGCTTCTTCAAGGGCACAACGTCTTTGGCCCGACATGCATCGAAAAGGGCGCATTGACGATGCTCAAATGGCTTGCCGGTACGTACCCCAAGCTTTTTGAAATGCTCGCTGTGGACTGTTGTGAGGTTTACGACATCGACTGCACGTACTCGAGCAGGCTTCCGGATGAACGCACGGCAAGACAGGCTATTCAGGCCATTCGTGGTGTTTCCAATGGCCAAATGAAGGGCAGGGGAGACGACTACGAAACTACGGCATATTTCGGAGCCAAAGATTCTCGCCTGAGACGGCTGAAGATTTACCTCAAGCATCCAGAGTTCATGAAGCAACTGGAGGACGCAAAGAAGGCCGGCCGCGGCGATCTATCCGCTGCAAGAACTGTAAAAGTTCTCAGCAATCCAGATCTGCAAGCATGGTCAGAAAATCTGCTTCGGCTTGAAGTGACCGTTGCCAAACGATGGTTTAACCGTCGCGGAATTTCAAATCTACTTAATGACCTGATTCGTCACCAGCAAGCGCTGTCAGAGCAGGGCATTTGTTTTATTCAGTGGTGTTGGGAGCAAGTAACTAAAGACCTTTTTGCGGCCTTTGAGGGAATCCAGATGCGAGTTATTAACGATGAAAAAGTGCTGGCCGCACTTCTTGAAAAACACACTAAACAAGGCAAAGGCCGTTACACCAAGGAAAAAATGGTCGGTGGAGTCTCGGTACCACCAATCTTTATTCCTGGTAAAACCTCTGACGCTTACGCTCGTAGTCTGTTCCGAACGTACCGCAGCTTGAAGGATTATGGCTGGGAAGAAACCCAGGCATCGATGAATCGGGCCAGCTTTTACAACCACATCAGAGATATTTGCGAATGCGGTATTTCAAAGGCAGCTTTGCAGAAACTCAAAGTTTCGGATCAACAAAATAACGTTGTACCAATTCTTCGTTTTGTGCAGGTCGATTTCAATAGCCAGCGCCCGGGCTGGTACGTCGAACCAACTGTCGAGGCGGCTTAATGGAACGGTCAAAATATCTGATCCTGCGCAGTACAGTGGAGCTCGAAGTGATTGAGCAGCTCGGTGTCACTGCCGAGTCGAACGCATTGGTGAATTCAATCATGCGGCACTTCCTATCGTTTTCATGCGCCGAAGTCGTCCAAATGAACAAGGGACGCCAAGCCCTGCGTAGCTTCCGTCGAGATCCAAACGCCCAAATTCCTAGCTGGGCATATCGTGAACCGGGCACTCGCCCAAAATATAATCCTGTGAGGTAAATCATGTTGACTCTAAGCGGCCTGTGCCACGGTTTTCATACTGACAACCGTACTGTCGGCCAAAACACTTTCACCGAGAATCTCATTCTGCTTGAGGTTCAAGACGTCAACCAATATGGCCTTCCGGAAGTAAAGACCCTTAAAGTAAAACTCTCCAAGAAAAACATGGAGCAGGGGCTTAACAACGTTTGGAACCAATACAAAGGCAAAGCAGTAGCAGTTCCCGTGTTTGTAGCTGCATGGGCTTCTAAGGCTGGTAATGCCGGTTTTGATTTCTATCTATCAGGTGATGGCAAACCACAAAATTTCGATACCACTCCTTCTAAGGCTTCATAGCGATAAGCCCTATGTCCAATTTTGTTCGCTGCACTGGCGAGCTTAAAACTGAGGGTGGTTACCCTCAATGCTCGGGGATTTGGGAGGCAGTTCAAGCTCAGCCTCCTTTTGACCCATCTCAGCTTGATCCCGTTTTGCTTAGCCATGCCTTTGGTGTCGGTTTTATGCTTGTCGCCAGTTGCATGGTTTTGGGGATGGGAGCTCGCACTGTTCTTAACTTCATAAAATCACTGTGAGAGAAAAATCATGATCAAGAAGCTTCCTGCTATTGCTGTTCTTACTACTATCGCGGCTGCTCCAGTATTCGCGGCAGATCCTACTGCTGCTTGGGATTATTCCTCGCTGACCAGCAGCATTGATTTCAGCACTATCGGCACAGGCGTGCTCGCTGTTGCCAGTGCTATGGCTGTTGTGTACGCAGGAATCAAAGGTGCAACTATTGTACTTGGCTTCCTTCGTCGCTAATTGTTACCAACCAGTTCAACCTGGGCGTCTTCGGGCGCCCTTTTTATTGCCCGGAGATCACATCATGGATCAACTATATTACTTCGCCATGTTTTGTATCGGTTCAGGGTGCGCTTTTGCTGTCTTTGCGGGGTGGTGAATGAAAGTTCGCTACCTTCTTCTCGCTCTTTTGCTTCCACTCTATACATGCGCTGTCAATGCTGCATGGAAGTGCAATGACACGTATTTGAGTGCTACGCCGGCATCGTGCAAGACGGCGGGCACACAAGAGACTCCTGAGGCATTCTTGCAAGCTTATGTAGCAGCAGAGGTCGCAGCGAACACAAATCCGAACAAGCAATGGAAAGCTAAAGCGTGCTCAACTACATCTGCATCTACAGCGATCTGTAATTTTGATCTCATCCTTTACACCACTAACGTGGTTTCCAATTCGGTTGGGCTTCAAAAAGAGGCTGCAGTTTGTCCAGAAACTTTAGAAAGTCGCGGGCCTGATTCAGCAGCTGTAAAATCGGGAGATAAATATTATGTGGCTTGGTCTATTGGTTCGATCACTAATGATATTTGCCATAGCGCTTGTTCCTATTTGGCTTCATCTGCAACTACCAGTACGTGCTATCTCACTTCAGGATCTACAACTAGTGGTTTTTGTAACTACGTTGTGGGTCTTAACACCCAGCGTCCTGCATGCGTTGCGGAGTACGGATACAGTGCGCCCAAGGTTGGAGATCCTCTCACCCCAAGTACTAACCCTGGTGATGGCAGTGACGGTGGCTCCGATGGTGGATCAGGCGGGAATGACGGCGGCACAGGGGGTAACGGGTCTGGTGGCAATGGCGATGGCACTTTTGATGGCGAGCTTTCTTTCTCTTCGCCAGGAGCTTTAGACGCCCAATCAGTCATTGGCAAAGAATCAAATGCCGCTGCATATGATGCATTAATTACAGGTATGCAGGCTGATCTTAATGAGTCAGACATAGGTACGGCGGTAAATGAATTCACCCAAAAAATGAGTTCAATGTCTACTGTTAGTACGTGCCCAACATCCACAGTGCAGATTCTTGGCACTACTATCGTTCTCGATGTTCACTGCATTCTATTTAATTCAATTTCCCCTACGCTCAACATAGTTTTTCTTGCGTGCTGGTCATTGCTCGCTTTACGTGTCTTCCTATCTGCTTAATTGAGGTTGCTATGTCTGCTTTCGGTGAGTGGCTATTATCAATAATTCGCGAGCTTCTACAGTTTATTATTGATATACCGATTGAAATAATAACGTGGATCTGGGAGTCATTTTTAAAGCTGATCAGTACCAGTTGGTTGATGGGTCTCATTCAGAGCGCAGGAGATGTTTTTACAACCATCCCGTCGTCTGTTTGGTATTTCATGAATATGATGCAGATCCCTTATGGAATATCAGTGGTCACCAGTGCTTATTTTTTGCGTTTTCTAGTTCGCAGAATTCCTTTCATCGGGTGATATATGGCTATTGATGCTTATGTAGGAAAGCCTGGCCATGGGAAAAGTTATGGCGTTGTTGAACATGTGGTTTTACCATCCCTTAAGCAGGGCAGACACGTTGTTACTAATATCCCACTTAACGATGAAGAGTTAATCCGGGATTTTGGTGGTTCAATATACCAATTACCTTCCGACTGGTATGAACATCCGGACCTTTCTTCGCTAGTGCCCAGCGGTTCAGTGCTGATACTTGATGAGGTATGGAGACGCTGGCCTAAAGGGCAGAAAGCAAACCAAGCAAGTTTGACTGATAAAGCTCTCTTAGCGGAGCATCGTCATCGTGTAGACGAACATCAAAACTCGATGCGAGTCGTGCTGGTAACGCAAGACCTGTCCCAAATAGCCGCGTGGGCATGTACGTTGATCGAAACAACGTATCGGATGAAAAAGCTATCCAAGAAAGTTTTTCGCGTCGATGTTTACAATGGTTATGTTACCGGGGATTCTCCACCTAAAAGCAAGTTGATCCGTCAAACCGGTGGAAAATTCAATGCAAAAGTATTCGCTTACTATAGCTCTGCAACGCAATCGACTTCAGGTGGAGTAGGAGATGAAACAACCGCGGATGGACGATCTTCTATATTTCGGTCGTGGGGGCTTTGGTCGTTACTAATCATTGTCGTAGTAGGCTCTATTTTCTCATACATGGGGCTTCGGTCTTTTTTTGGCGGAAGCCCTAAAGTTAATGAGCCGGCTGTGGTCGTCCAGGAACAACCCAAGTCACTTCCTAAGCCTTTTGAATTACCCGTCTCGAATGATTGGCGTCTTGTAGGGTTTGTTCATGTAGCAAGGCCTGACTCCAATGTGCGTAATCAACCGAATTCCGTCGCGGTCATTTCCCATAAAAGCGGCCGTTTGCGTTATATCTCATTTAGTAAATGTCGATATTTCGATGATTTTCAAGAGGCGTATTGCTTAGTGGATGGCTCGAAAATAACAACTTGGTCATCAAGCTCGTCTAACTCACTGGGAAGCGCACTGATTGGTGACGGTGTTCAGCGTAGCGCAAACACCGTCACCAATTAATGCGCAGTCCTGAAATTATCATTAAGACCAGTGGAATATCTATGCGTGGCATTCTAGTTTTCATAGCCTTGTTTTTTTCTGCATACTCCTTTGCTGCTGCTGATGATCATCTTTCGTTTGACTTCGACAGTATTCAGGTTCGTGCAGCACTTCAGTTGTTAGCTGATTACAAACATTTGAATCTCGTTGCTGATGACTCAGTGACGGGGTCGATCACCATGCGCATGCAAGATGTATCGTGGGATAGTGCTATTGACTATGTTGTAAAAACAAAGGGGTTGGTTTACCAACTCGATGGGCAATTTCTCCAGGTGTCTCGACTTTTCTCAAACTCTTTGCGCACTGCTGATCTTTCTTCACCTCCGTTACCTGGCGGTGATTTTTCTGTGTCGCCACCTCAAAAAAATACGATTCTGAAAGTCACCCATGTGTTGGGGAGCGACGCTATTAAAGCATTCAGTCTTCTCCAAGGTGAGTCTTTGACAGCTGACGACAGTGCCTCTTTAGTCTTGGCCCGCATGATGCCCGCTCGTATTGATGAGCTTCGTGAGTATCTCAAAGCCGTTGATTTCCCCCGTAAGCAGGTAATGATTGAGGCTCGAATTGTAGAAGTTGACACCTCTTATAGTCGTAGCCTGGGTGTCAGCTGGGGGGCTAAGTCCGGTAAGGGAGCAGTTGCCGTGGCCGCTTCCGGTACTTTTGTTGATGTCGGATCGCTGTCGTCTTCGGTAGGTTTTGGAATCGTAACGGATGCGCTGACGCTCGATCTTGAGCTAAATGCAATGGAGAAAAATGGAGGAGGGAAGGTGATATCTAGACCTCGCGTGGTCACCTCTGACCGTCAACAAGCAAAAATCATCAAAGGATTTGATGTCCCTTACCAGCAGTCTGCCGGCGAGGGCTCCACATCGGTTTCTTTCAAAGAAGCAGCTTTATCCTTGGACGTTTTACCGATCGTCAATGACCAGGGCATTCTGCTCGATATAAAACTGTCCAAGGATGAGCCGGACTTCTCAAATGCGTTAAATGGTGTGCCGCCAATTAACACGGCATCGTTCACGTCTAAAGTAGTGGCCAAATTTGGCCAAACAATCGCGCTGGGAGGGGTTTACTCGACATCCGACAACGTGGTGCAGAAGTCTGTGCCAGTTTTAGGAGCCATTCCATTACTCGGATGGCTCTTCAGGAGTGAAACAAAGTCGGTGACGACCACCGAGCTGATGCTTTTTCTGACTCCGACTTTAGTCGATCTTTGAGAGACTTTTTTCGGCTTCTTGCTGCCAGCGTTTTACTTGGAACGCTTTGATTTCCGGCAGTACAGCTGAGATCTCAACGAAACCCTTTGGAACTGGCTTGGGTGCTCCAACCGGATGATCAGAGAGGAGGGAGGGCAGCGATACATTCAGGCTGGTAGCGAGCTTTTCCATTATTTTGAGTGAAGGATTGGCTTTACCGTTTGTGAGATCCGAGAAAAAAGAAACTGAAATGTCAGCACGCTCGGCTAGCTCCATTTTGCTGATGCCTCTTTCGGTGAGGATTTGGTTTAGATTCTTCATCAGAATTTCATAGTACATTTCGACACCCCAAAATTTTAGCCGCTAAATTCCAGATACCTAACAACGAGATATAACTAAACTAAACAAGCATTTAGTGTAGTTATAACTATATAGCATCAAAAGAGTAGGGTAGCTCATCAGATGAGCTAGGGGTAGCTCATCCTTGAACGCTATCTTCCAAAAATGGACGATATCGCTCAAGGTGAGAAAATCAGCATCTGCCAATAAGGGAAAAAACATCAATGAATCATTTCCCAGGCTGGATGCTGGAAAGCGCGCACAGCTACCTAAAAGCAGCGGAGCTGCTGGATGCGCAACATCTACCGCACGTAGCGCAAGTCAATGCAGCGATCGGTATGGAGATCCTGCTAAAGAGCTTTATTTCGATTCCTGACCAGCACCAGGGAACCACTGGTGAAACCTACGAC
>NZ_CAXAON010000067.1:0-7156 GCF_963970495.1 Pseudomonas sp. EA_65y_Pfl2_P78
AACGACTACGGCGTATCCATTGTAAAAAAGCGGCCCGGCAAGTCGTTGCGCAAACCCAAACCCTGAGTGTCAGCAGGGCTTGCCAGTTTATGGGGATCAGTCGCCAAGCCTTTTACAAGCGTGATCGTGTCTATCGGGCTCGAGTCGATCAAGATCAGAAAATCATCAAGTTTGTGCAGACAATCCGAGTGCGCCAACCCTGCATTGGCGCGCGCAAGCTCCAGTCATTGATGCACGCGGAGCATGAGAAACCTGAATTGCATGTTGGCCGGGATCGCTTGTTTGAGGTGCTGCGCGAGCACCGGCAATTGGTTCGCAGGAAACGGGCGTATCACAAGACGACCGACAGCCATCATCACTTTCGCTGCCATCCCAATCTGCTAAAGCCAGGCCCGCAGCAAGTTGTCGCGACCGGTCCGGAACAGGTCTGGGTGGCCGATATTACTTACCTGTCCACCCAGCGTGACAACCCGGTCTACCTGAGTCTGGTCACAGATGCCTTCTCAAGAAAAATTGTCGGTTATCACGTGCATGGCAGCCTACATGCCGACTCGGTGGCCCACGCCTTACGCATGGCGTTAAAGACACGTCGAACACGCCAGAAACTGGTCCATCACTCGGATCGAGGAGTCCAGTACTGCTCGGCGCTGTATCAAAAGCTCCACGCCAAGCATGGCATCACGTGTTCGATGACAGATGGCTACGACTGCTACCAGAACGCCTTGGCAGAGCGGGTCAACGGCATCTTGAAAACGGAACTCTTGCTCCACCGGCCGAAAGACTTGGCGCAAGCGGAGCAAATGGTGCGAGAAGCGATCCTGATCTACAACCAGGAACGCCCGCACCTGTCCTTAAAATACAAAACGCCCGATGCAGCGCATCGGGCGTTGGGGTGAAACAGGTGTAAACCTATTTCAGGACTAGACACGGTGAAGTAACTCGTCGGCAGAATGCGGCAGCTCCGGAATCGAGGGAGTTGAACGATACAAACAAGTAACCTGTTAAGCCCGCTTCGCCTGCACCGCGATACAAGCCTTCTCTCATCACACGTCTCTATGTACGGAGACGCAAAATGACCGAAACCCCAGAAGAAAAAACCATCGGATTCGCCCCATTCATCTACGGCTCAGGGCAACGCACTGTTCCACGTCAGCTCCCGATTTCTGGAATTACAGAGGATGGGGCCAGTCCTAGTTGTCGCGCAGTGCCTGCCTTGAGATGGGCGATCACCAGCCAGCCTTTGCGAATCGCACGGGTAAAGCCCACCTCGAACACTGTCCGACCGCGCTCGTTGACGATTTCGCCATAGCTGCCTTCCCGCAGGCCGCGATCTTTCAAGTAGTTCGGCGATATGGCCTTGTGTAAGGCTTAGCGCTCAGAATGAGGCAGTTGCGCGGACAGGGCATTGTGAGGCGTGGGCATAATTTGTGAGGTCTGCTTGGTTGACGTCCAGCTCGGTCGCCACCACTTTTTTCACATGTTGTTCGAACGTTTCCATGTTCATTCCCTTGCGGTTGGATGCGTACCACGAAACAGTGGCCGGCCCGTGCCGACCACTGGGCTCTTGCGCCATGGCGAGGCGTATCAGACCGCCGTCAGATGCATGAAACCACCGGAGAAGCGCCCGCTTTCCGGGACGAAACACAGCACGCGCTGCCCTTTGTGCAGGCGTCCGGACTCAAGCAGCTCGTGGATCATGATGTAGATCGACGCCGAGCCGGTGTTGCCACGATGAGACAGGTTGGTGAACCAGCGCTCTTGGGGAATCGCCAATTCGGTGTTTTCCATGCACTCGACAATCGGTTTGCGGAAGTATTCCGATGACATGTGCGGCAGGAACCAGTCGATGGCCTCGGGCGACAGGTTGTACTTGATCATCACCTCCTTGAGCGGCTTGCCGAGGGTGTACTTCACCACGTTCTCGTTCAGGAGCCGCACGTCCTGCTTGATTGCGAAAATCGAGCGCGATGCCCATTGCTCAGAGGGCAGCCGCATCCAGCCGGTCAAGCTGTCGTCCTCGGCCTTTTCCGCGCCCGCGTACATGCAGGTTGGTAATTCGTTGGCGTAGGAAAAGATGTCTATCCAGTCGATACGTAACGACAGGCTGCCGGCCCGTGGTTGGTTCTCGAGCAGGAAGGCCCCGGCCCCGTCGGATAGCATCCAGCGCAGGAAGTCTTTATCGAAGGCGATTTCTGGGCGGGCCGCCATCTGCGCCACCAGCGCCTCGTTTTCCGCATCGAAATTGCGCGCATGCAGCACCGGCGAAACCACCTCCGAAGCTGTGGCCACTGCCTTGCGGCTGGCTCCCGCAAGCACCGACAGGTAGGCATATTTCAGCGCGGTGAGGCCAGCCAGGCAGATGCCGGCGGTGGACACCACCTCACAAGGTTTGTTGCCCAGCTCGCCATGCACCATCACGCCATGGTTGGGCATCAGTTGGTCCGGCAAGGTGGTGCCGGTGGACAGGCATTCCATGGAGTCCAGGGCAAAATCGTCGCCCACCAGGCCCTTGATCGCCTCGGCGGTTATTTGCGCGTTAGTGAAACGGGGAACACCAGTTTCCGGATCCAGCACATAATAGCGTTGCTTGATTCCGTTATTACGCAACACCACCTGCCGAGACCGTGAAGGTCGCCCGCCCACATACCCGAGAATGTTCTCCATCGTATCGTTATCGACCGCCTCTCCCGGCATATACGTGGATGTTTTCGTAATATAGACAAACGAATTACTCATGATTATTTCACTCTTTAGATTCAAAATTTAGTTGCGAACCGGACGGCTGTTCGTAATAACGCTGCAACTCATTGAGGCGCGTCCGGATAAATGGATGAAGCAAGCGGCGTAACACAAGTGAAATAGGCAGGACGGTCATGATGACCAACAATAGATAGACGATGAATAAGCACAGCAAGAGTCGCCGTAGCCATTGTCCATACTTGCCGAAACGGCAAATTATTCCCGACCAGAACTTGAAGCCTCTATAAGCCGCTCGCTCGCTGAGTATCAGCCCAGGATTGACGGTCGCCGCCCCCAGTCCAGCCAGCATCGGCCCTTCGGCTTTCTCTTTATTGGCATACAGGGCGGCATTCAATGCCCGCCCGAAACGTGCAGCGCCTTGGACATCCTGGGCGCTAATCCCGGCCTTGGGCAGGCCGAGGAATGACTCGCGGTTGCCGGTGAACATCCAGCGCGGTGTGGTAATCAGTGTGGCGAAGGTATTGGCCCGGTCGGTTAGCACCACGTTGTCGCGCAACTGCGCGCCGGCCTCATCCAGTAGACGCTTGACCGCCTCCTGGGCCATCAGCCACATGTTGCGGCAGGCGATCACCGTGACCACCGGGCGCCCGGCCAGCAGACGCTTGCCTTCCGCGCTCTTGAGAAATGCGGTGATCAGCGGTGATGGCGACAGATACCAGACCTGATACGCTAGGATCACCAAGTCGAAGGGCTGAGTGTGATTCGTATACACCGGTTCGATGGCCGGCGGGCTGAGTTGCACGGTCTCGGGAAACACGTCGAAAAATTTGCCCACAGGCCAAGGAAACGGATAGGCAACCCGGGGCTTGAGCACCACTTCATGTACCTTAACCTCCTGTGTCGAACGTAGAGGCGAAATTAGACTTTCGACCACTTCGCTCAACTGACCGCTTTGCGAATAACGAATCACAAGAACATGTTTCATAAGTGCAGGGACCTTTTGCTTTTCAACTACACAAACACGCCAGAGATTCGAGTGGCAGTTCTGTAGAGCGTGATGCTCCACCCCGGATAGCTTGTTGGGGTAATGGCACACCAAGTTTTTAACGTCTAATTTTTATTCGGGACGAGCGAATGCAGTACGTCGCTAGTGGCGTACGCAATAGAAGAGGGGCGCCAACTTGCAGATAGCCGCGGAGGCTGTCTGGCGAAAGTCGATATACGAGTGGGCGGGATTGTTCTGGTAGGCTTTTGCGCGGTTCAACTGCGGCTCATCCGTGATCTTGTACATCATGCAACTCCTGATTCTAGCTCGGGCAGACTGGATTCCTTCCAGTTCTTCACAGACGAACTCTAGATACTTATTGTGGCCTGTCAAATAAGTGCGGCGAATTTTATCGCGTGCCCTCGATTCAGTGGCGCGAATACACGATGGCGCTGTTGGGCCAGGACGTGGTGTAACTCCCATGTTCTGCAGGTGTCCCGGATTTTGCGTAACCGAAATTTCTGTTAAATCGACAGCAGCCGATCTTCGAACTGGATAGGGACGGCGGCTGGACCGGATGTTGATGCATCCGGATCAGCCGCTCTTTTTCACTTCAGTGTTGAGACTTCTTTGGCGTATGCCTGACACGCCGCGAGGGCAATCAGCCCCCGGTCGCCGTCATCGGTGACGCCGATAATTCGTTGAGCATGCGCTGGGTCAAGTTCGGCTCTTGTGGGGCCATGATCCACGCCGCCGGTGGCGGTGGTGGCTGACACCGATCTGTTGCCGGCGCCGGAGGTGGCGTCGAGTAGGACTGACAAGCGCAGATCAGCAGTGGCAAGGCGGTCGCGCAGGCGACCTTGATCACGTTGGACATCGCTCAAGGCTCGGTAATGGGTTTGTTCACTGGTAGCCAGGCGCTGCTCGAGCGCGAGACGTTTGTCTTGTTCGGCACGCTGCTGTGCGGCCGAGTCTAGGGCCTGTTGATTGAGGGTTTCGGCGTGGAGGCGGGCCTGCTCTGCGAGCTGTTTGCCGTAGCGCCAATCCTGTACTTGCCAGGTAATGGCCACAGAACCACCGACCAAGATGACCAGCAGTACGCCTTTTGCCAGCAGCCGATACGGCGCCGGGATCAGTTCGCCGAGACGCATAGCACTGCCCTCGCCCGCCCCCACAACTCCAACCGATCCTGCAGGCCATTGAGACCGCCGTTGATTCTGCGGGTGATCGTGTTGAATTCGTTTTGATCGGCCAGCGCGTTCAGCCCATTCACTGACCAGAACCATGCTGCCGACTCGGCGGCCCACTGCGGCAGCTCCAGCAGTTCAGGCGTGCGCAGCAATCGCTCGTCACCGAACAGCGCCAAGCTGCAGCGCAGGTAGTTGTCGTGACCGGTGACCTGGATCAGACCGCGACCGCGATAGCGCTGGCCATCACCATCCGCTGCCGGGGTGTTGCCCAGTTTCGCAGCCAGGTTGCCGGTGTCGTATTTGCTCAGGTACTGATCGCCGCCCAGCTCCCGGACGTACTGCAGCTGACCCGACTCGTGACCGACTTGCGCCAGAAACGCGGCTTGGCGTTTCGGCGTGTTGATCTGCCGATGCGCCATGGCTGTGTTTAGGGCGGATACAAAAACGCCCGCTTGGCGGCGGGCGTTGGGCATGATGCTTTGCAGCTGTTGTTCAGTGATGGACATACAAACTCCAGACGTAAAAAAACCGCTCTCAGGCGGCGATGGGATGCGGCTACTGTTTCTCGATGTTCACAACCTTGAGGGGTGGTTTCGGCCCTTTCTTTTTCTTGCCCTTGGATTTACCGGCTTTGCCGGCATTGCATTCGACCGTGGTGGACCAGCCAGACTGGGTGAACACTTGCTCGACCGAATCCGCCAGGTACTCGCCATCAAGCCCGACCTTGAAGCCCTGGGCGAGAATGGGCCGCTCGGCAAAAATGTCCGTGCGCCCAGGCATCTCAAAACGCACGTCGGCGGTCGAGCGGTTGAACGCCGCCAGACGCGCTTTCGCGGCCGCTTGGGCAGCGGTCTTATTCGGGTAGATATGCCGGTCGGTATGCACCGCCGGCAGGCCATCCGGCGCGTCGTCGTTGTCGATGGTGACGATGGCCAGCTTTCCGTCTTTCTTGTCTTGGTGCTTGGTCGCAACCGCCTTGTGCGAGCTGCGATCGCCGAGACTGAATTGCCAGCGGCTGAGGTCGCTGCGTGTCAGCGTGACCGCGCCGAATGCTTTGCCGCTTGCGGACTGTCCGCCTTGACGTGGCATCACCAACAGCTTGCCATCGGCCACCTTGGCCGTGCAGTCGTATTGCTTGGCCAGCCGGGTGATGAAATTAAAATCGGACTCGTTGAGTTGATCCACTCGCGCCACTTTGGTCGACACCGGGCACACCGGCTGCCAGCCATTACGCGCGGCAATGTCGGCCACGATCTTCGACAGCGGCACGTCTTCCCAGCTCCCGCTACGGATGGTCTTGCCGCTGCCACGCATGTCGCTGGCCTTGCCTTTGATCACGATCGTATCCGGCGGCCCCGACACTTCGACGGTGTCCACCGTGTAACGTCCCATGCGGGCTAAAGCGGTTTCGGCATAGCCTAAATAGACCTCGATCGAACTGCCCCGCCGAGGCAACTGTACTTGTCCATCCCGGTCATCGATACGCAACTCAAACTCGTCGGACTCCATGCCGGGCTTGTCCGAGGTGCGCAGCAACAACAGCCGATCGTTGATCTTGGCCGTGACGTCGGCACCATCGGCGACGATTCGAAACATCGGGGTCATGGATTTTGTCCAAAAAAAAGCCCGCACAAGGCGGGTCAGAGAAGAATGCACCGTTACGCGTAACGCAACGGCTCGCCGAGCTGATAGACCCTGCACTGGAACTGATGCGAGACATCGTTGCTGCAGCCAGGGAATCACCAGTCGAAGAGATCACCGTTATCCAGCGCGACAACATCACGTCAAAGAAGATGAAAGTCAGGTTTCTTTTCCGCAGCTCTACCAGCGGGTCGTTGTGGAGCGGCAAAACCCTGAGCAATTGGTTCACAGCTCATCTGAAAAAGGCAGAAGTGCGCCATCGAGGCGCCAACCAGTGCCGCCACACGTTCGCCAGCCAGATGCTATCGAGCTATGTGCCCGTCGAATGGGTGGCCAGACAGCTAGGGCACGCCGACACAACAATGGTGAGAAAGCATTACGGTAGATGGATACCTAAGGACACCAAGAGCATAGCCGGTATCGTGTCGAAAATGCTGGGGTTTCGCGAAAACTAATACCTGGGGAGGAATACCTCCCCAAGCAGGGAAGACGGCGGTTAGCGATTGTCTGGATCCCCCGGTGTCAGGATAGTTGTCGCCTCTCCGGTTTTTCCAAAAAAAGCATATCGGGGGCGGAAAGAGACTGGTCGTGCCGTACTATTCACCTGAACGCAGAGCCGCATTACTTAAGATGCTGCTTC
>NZ_CAXAON010000068.1:0-5184 GCF_963970495.1 Pseudomonas sp. EA_65y_Pfl2_P78
TTTGAGCGAGGCCGGGGTGCTGGAGGGAATGGATGCCCGGCGAGTGAATGACACGGTGTCGGCGAGTTTGTATGGGGCGGCGGCGTTGGTGGCGGTGGTGGATAGTCAGGTGCGGATGGGGTTGGGGAAGGATCGGTTTTACTTCTTTGGTTCTGCTGCGCCCGCGCTTACGTTGTTTGGTGGGGTGATTGGTGGGTTGTCATTTGTTGCAGCGGGGGCAGAGTTCAAGTCTTTGCAAGTACAGATCGAGAGCGCCCAAAACCGAGTCGATCCTTGGCTGAAAATGCGCCAAATCGCGGTCGGGGGGCAGGTAGCGGCCTTCGGTGCCCAAGCGATGCTAGGGTTTGGCTATACCGCCCGCGCCTTGACCGGTTCAATAACCGCGGAAGTCGCCATCTTGCGCTACACGCTCTACATGGGGCCGTTGAACTGGATCATTGCCGCCTTGGGCGCGGTATACCTGACAGCGTGGTTTTTCGAAAAGACACCGTTGCAAAATTTCCTGAACAACTGCTGTTGGTCTAAGGCTCGAGCTAACAATTTGGAGCCTATTGCGCCCAAAGCCCAGCAGGACGAACTCGACCGTTTGTATCTCATCCTCTATACGCCTCGGGTCACCATGCAAAGCAGTTCTAATCAGGCGCCTGATAATGGTCGTTCCGGTCTGGCGTTCGTCAGCGCTATTGATTCACTAACCATCGACTTGCCGGGCGCCGAGCCAAACAGTGTCTACCTGGAGCTGAGCATGGTCGGTGACCCGGTGGATACCCTCGAAAACCGGTACCTGATCAAAAACAGTCCGACCGACTATTTCAGGCCACCCCGTCCATGGCGTGACATGACGCCCTTCTGGTTGTCCGACAGTAGTTGCCAGTGGATACCGTTCGAGGAGGGGCAGGGCCTGCGTATAAGCGGTCCTTTCAAAGAGGTGAAAGATTTGCTGAACACACCACCCAGCACGTTGTCGCTAAGGTTGCGTTATCGCACCCCACTGATCGCGATACTCGGCGCTCGAAGTTTTATCGGCGGGGAGCGTGGTTTGGCATTTACCTTGAATAACTCCACGGGTGTCGTAGCGCTGCGAGCCGACCCAACACCTGAACTTGATCGAGTGCCGAATTATCCGCTCGGTGAGGATCATCCCGGCGCCATTTACCTGCAACCCAAGGACAAGCGATGAGTACGCCACCGGCAGGCACAACGGAAAAAAGGATGTTCTCCCGTAATGACTATCTCGCGCCATTACCTATTCCCACCGGTAGAAAACCTTCTGACGTGCTCAACATCATCTGGCGCAAGAACGAGGTGTTTCTCGATATTGGTAATTACAGCATCGGATCTGCGGTGATGGTGCTTTGGCCTGGAGTGATGTTGTTTTTAGCTATGGCTTATGGGTTTAGGAACATTGCGCCAGACCTAAGTGCTTTTGCACTCATCGGTGGAGGAATAATCACGGGTGTTCCAGCACTGTTTCTGATCCAAGGCCTCTTCCGAGAAGTCCCCTTACCCATACGCTTCAATCGCCAACGCCGCGAAGTCTGCGTCTCCCGCGACAACGGCGAGTACTGGGTTGTCCCCTGGGAAACCGTGACGGCGGCCGCCACCCAGCAATCGTCGGTCAGTCAGGCCGGCAAAGCCACGATGGGTCTACTGGTCATCGGTTTCGAAAACCCCGACCCGCACGCATCGGAAGACAACAAACACTTTTCACTAGGCTTCAACTGTGGCGGTGGCACCACGGCAATGGCGTTGTGGGAATGCATGCGCAGTTATATGGAGATCGGGCCAGAGGCGGCACCGGATGCCGCAGCGCTTAATTCAGGGGCAAACCTGCGTTACTACATCGATTACATGAAGGATAAAGCCAAAGAACGTGGCTGGTTTTTGACCCTGTTGTGGGAAGGTGTCTTTGGCGTATTCATCTTCAATGCTCCTCTCGCCACCTACCTGCAAAGGAAGAAGCTTTACCCGCCACCCGATCTGCGTTATCCCGACATCATCGAATGGTCAAAACCAATCCCGCCGGAACAATGGGCCAAACGCTCTCCAGAGCTGGAAGCAGCCATCGCCAAACGCGAGGCTGAACTGGCCGCGCAGGCTCAAAGCGAGTTGGCTTGAGGTCGGATGCTCAGGTCTATCGGCATCTGATCAAGAACAGCCCGACCAATAGCTACAAGGTACCGAGGCCGTGGCGTGACATGACGCCCTTCTGGTTGTCCGGCAGCAGTTGCCAGTGGATACCGATCGAGGAAGGTCAGGGTCTGCGTATAAGCGGCCCTTTCAAAGAGGTGGAAGACATACTGCGCACACCACCAAGCACGTTGTCGCTAAGGTTGCGTTATCGCACGCCATTGACCGGGATACTCGGCGCACGGAGTTTTATCGGCGGGGAGCGTGGTTTGGCATTTACCTTGAATAACTCCACGGGCGTCATTGCGCTACGAGCCGACCCAACACCTGAACTTGATCGTGTACCGAATTACCCGCTCGGTGAGGATCACCCCGGCGCCATTTACCTGCAACCCAAGGACAAGCGATGAGTACGCCACCGGCAGGCACAACGGAAAAAAGGATGTTTTCGCGAAATGACTATCTCGCGCCATTACCTATTCCCACCGGTAGAAAACCTTCTGATGTGCTCAACATCATCTGGCGCAAGAACGAAGTGTTTCTCGATATCGGTAATTACAGCATCGGCTCGGCAGTGATGGTGATGTGGCCCGGAGTGATGTTGTTTTTGGGGCTGGCATACGTTTTCGATGACCCTGACGCGTTGATATTGGGAGCTTGTATCATGGCTCTCCCTATTTTTTGGTTGATTCAGGGTCTGTTCCGCGAAGTTCCTTTACCCATACGCTTCAACCGCCAACGCCGCGAAGTCTGCGTCCCCCGCAATAACGGCGAGTACTGGATTGTCCCCTGGGAAACAGTGACAGCCGCCGCCACCCAGCATTCATCAGTCAGTCAGGCCGGCAAAGCCACAATGGGTCTACTGGTCATCGGTTTCGAAAACCCCGACCCGCACGCTACGGAAGACAACAAGCATTTTTCGCTGGGCTTCAACTGTGGCGGCGGCACCACGGCGATGGCTCTGTGGGAATGCATGCGCAGTTATATGGAGGTCGGGCCAGAGGCTGTCGAGGATCAAACCGCCCGTTTCGACAGGTCAAAAGGAATCTGGGCGACTTATCTGGATGATCTGATCAAAGCAGCGAAGTTGAGAGGCTGGTTCGTAACCGTTCTCTGGGAGGGGTTCTGCGGAATGTTCATTTTCAACACGCTGCTGATCGATGTGCTTGAGCGTTGGAAGTTGAACCCGCCACCCGATTTGCCCTATCCCGACATCATCGAATGGTCAAAACCACTCCCGCCGGAACAATGGGCCAAACGCTCTCCAGAGCTGGAAGCAGCCATCGCCAAACGCGAGGCTGAACTGGCCGCGCAGGCTCAAAGCGAGTTGGCTTGAGGTCGGATGCTCAGGGCTATCGTGATCTGGTCGAAAACTGCAGGCGCGGATCCCGTCGCCCATGGCGGTTACCGACAGCCGCAGGCCAAACCATGCAATGCGCCCGTATCGCAGCCATTGTCGGCCCGGTGCGGGCGTTTATTCCGGCCGATCTGTACTACGAAGCGGAGCAGGTCGTCCGTGAATACCGCGCGGAAAAACACGCCAACCTCAACAATCATGCGTTCAGCGCCACAGACCTTTGCAGTCATCGATGATCCGTGGGGCGTGCTGTTCGACCTCGCTGCGTTGATCCGTGCGCGCAAAACCGCGTTCGACAGCTATCAGGAGCATCACGCCGAAGAATGGGCGATAGCCGGAGTTCTCAAGTCCCTGAGCGAAAGCGACCCTCAGTTGCATGCGCAACTGCCGTCCATTACTCGCTACGACGAACTCCAGCGGACATGGAAGGATCAAGAGGCGCAGAACGAGCGATATACCGCTGACGTTCGACGTCTGGTTCAACTCTGGGTGGCATGGTTCAACACCCTGCAAGCGGCCGGCCCGTCGAGCATGGACACGGCTTGCGGCCACTTCGACATTGCCCAGGCAATTGCCCGTGAAGCCCTGGAGCTGCATTTCGCCGAAGCCTGCCACGGGCCGGCCAGTACCAGCATTGGCGCTACGGCCATCACCCTCAATCTGGAAGGGGACAAGGCCGGCAAGCCATGGCTGCTTTGGGCGTTACTCGGGCTACCGTCGCGGCTGAGCATTGGCGAAATCAAGTACATGGTGGATTTCAGCGATCTGACGCGCGACAACAAAGCGGCTGTTCTAGAAAGCACCGACAAACTGGCCAGAGCCTTTGCCCATGCCGAAGGGCTGAACAAAGCCGCCGACAAACTCAAGCAACACAACCCGGCGGCCAGTCTTGAAGCATTGTTTTTATCCATCGCGCCCGTCGCCGCGCTGCAACTGCATCAGGCCGACAATGCCACGAGCAATGCCGGGCGCCTGTACATGGCGGCTGCATTGGCCCGCAGCGAGCAGCGCATTCAGACGTTGGCTGTTACGTCGCGTCAATTGGGTGAGTGGTACAGCGACTTGATGGGCACTCGGCAGACACCGCCCGCGCATTTGAATGTTGCTTCGCTTGCCAGCGGCGTGGCGGCGGGGATTCCTTTCATGCATCTGGTGCCGGCCAGTACCAAGTTGGCGCCGTTGCCGGTGAATTTGGCGGCTGGGGTTGAGTTGAGTGGTGTGTTTGATTTGAAGGGGGCGTTGAGTAAGGCGCCGGTGAAGGTTTTGGTGACGTTGGTGGCTGGGGGGAATTTGGTTTGGACGGGAAGTACGTTTCTCGACAAAAAAACGGCCAAAAATGGCCTTGTCGCTGTTGGAGCGGGATTCGGCGTTGCTGCAGCGGTAGCTGCAGTCGCTCAAAGAGTGGCGGAGGTTGATTGGGCTTCCGCGGTGCAGCTGAGTGGGAGAACTTCAGTACCCGCAAGGCTAGTTCTTGTTAGAGCGTTGGGTGTTGCAGCGGCAGTTGCAGGACTCACCTACAGCGTTGCCAAACGCCGTTCCCGAAACCTGTGGCCAAAAGTGGTCACTGAGCGCCCCCGGTGTCAGGATAGTTGTCGCCTCTCCGGTTTTTCCAAAAAAAGCATATCGGGGGCGGAAAGAGACTGGTCGTGCCGTACTATTCACCTGAACGCAGAGCCGCATTACTTAAGATGCTGCTT
>NZ_CAXAON010000069.1:0-5108 GCF_963970495.1 Pseudomonas sp. EA_65y_Pfl2_P78
GGAACCCGAAGTACCGGATACTTCGTGGGTCCAGGTGATTTTGCGGTAGGTGAACTGCACTTCTTCCAGGTGGGTGAAGTGCGAGTTGCCTGGATCCTGGCAGTTGTGCATTTTGTTGTTGATGGCGGCATAGGTAATCATGAACGATGAATATTATCGAAGTCATCGGCTTTCGGAGTTGCATGTATCCCTTTTGCTTCTTGAACGCGGTAATACGCCTCAATCGTCAACGATGGATCGATACGCGCTTTCACGATGCAGGGTTCTTTTTGCCATGGATATTCCTGCAACTGTTTGGCCAGAGCCTTCTGGCCGCCTGTGATCCATCCTTTCTCCGACTGATCTCTCCATCGTCGTGGGTTGCGGCTAGTTTTTGCGTCGTGGGCCACTGTCACGGGATCAAGATGGCGACTTTGCTCAAGCACAGGCAGGTCAGGCAGCGGCTGCGTGATATCCATGTAACGCTGTAGACAATCCCAAAAAGCGAGTGTGTTGGCCTGATCCAATCCCAGCGAGTGAACCTTGGTCGCCAAGCAAATTTTGGTGTCGGTATAGCGATGATGCAGCCACAACGCGTAGTCGTGGGAGCCATAACCGCTTGGAAGCAGTTGCAGCACCGGATCGAACTCTTCAAATGGGGCAACGAAGAGACGACGGAAGCGACGCTTGAAACGAAGCATACCGTCAAGGCGGTTGAACTCGCTTCCGTCGTGGGTGCTTATTTTACTGTGGAGCCAAATCAGCGAGTCTGAACCCAAAGTGGCCATGAAATATAAGAAAGCACCGGCCCATAGAGCGATCTGCATACCATCGTCGCCAAGGATCGAGTCTTTTAGCCAATATACAATGCTGCTGTTTACTATAAGGCCGAAGATTTGCAGGAGGTGGACCGTTCTCTTTCCTGTCATATATAAAGTTAAAGATGTGAGCATTAGAGTTACGGCCGAAAGTGCGATTAGCAGGCCAAGTCCAACTTCGGGAGGGCCATAGCCGAGCTCCGGTTTGATTGAACCGAATATCCATATAGTCCACGGTGTCCATATGAATGTGAAACACAGAATTTTAAGTACAAATAGTAAGTGCGGGATTTTGCTAGAGTTTTGAAAGCGCCATCGAATGGCTCCACAATATAATTCTTCTTTGGTCTTGTCTTGCAGTCTCTGGTTTGTTATCTGCTTTTTACTTTCCAGTTGAGCCGTGATCTCCATCTCAGGGTCTAAATTAGCGTAATGACCGAAGGCAAGATGAGTATCAAAGCTCCCTGACCGATTGGCATCTTTTGCCCATTTCGGCGGTGGCAGAGGGTCAGTGTTATCGCTGCGATAAGCACCAATATCGTATGGTTTTTCCATTCTTATGGTCATGCTAAAGTCTCAGTAGTTTCAATCTGCCAATACGGTGGCGCGGCGTCCGGTTTTAAATCGTCCGGTGGCAAACGACGATTGGCAGCGGTGAAGGCCGACCAGGATTTTGGGCTAGGTTGAGGTAATACTAAACTCTCGTCTGCTTGATCGGAACTAAGTTCAAATTGAGCACTTACTTTTAGACCCTGAGTGATACGTATACTGTGGCGATCCAAAGGACTTAGTTGTACAACTGGAAAATTGGCAGGAAGTACATAGAGAACACTGGTGGTGTCGATTGAGAATGCAGCGAACTTAGGGGGCGCAGCAGGTACACGTTGATAACGTTTGATGTCGAAAACACCGTTGACACGCATACTGCTCTGGAATTCCTGCGCGATTAATTGAAACTGCTTGTTGTTTTCGAACATAGACAGTAGCGGAGAGCTGAGGACGATGACCCAGTCTTGGTCTACCAATGTCTGTTTTCCAGGAGCGACGCATTGTAATTCCGTGCTTGGAAGTGGTGCACGATCAGAATCTGCCTGTTGTAGTATTTTGAGGTGTGATGCTGGAGCTCTTTTCCGCCACTCGCTCAATCGATGCACGAAAATTTGTGGTTTTCCGATAATTCCGAGCAATTGCTGAAAGGCAACCTGTTGGTCTTTCAAGTGAGAGAAGCGTTGAGCATTGCCTAAGGCTTTGTCTAGTATTCCTGCTTCGGCAAACTGATTGCCGAAAGGACCTTTTTTTACAACGATTTCGATATCGCTATCCGTTAACAAGTTGGCCGCAATAGTGCCACCGATGGATAGAACCATACCGATCACAAGAGCGTAAGGATTAAGGACTAGCCCGAAACCGTAGGCTGCCCATAGACCACCTCCTGCTGCGGCTACACCATAAGCTGCGGCTGCATTCGTATCTCCCTGATCCAGCGCGCGGTAGCTATCCCACCCGCTCAATAATGCACCACCAACCGTAGCCGATCCTCCTACCGCTCTGAGGATCGGTAACTTTGGACTACCTGTTTGCAGTTTTAAATTTTCTGCCCAACGAGTGGAAATTTTTTCTACATTAAATCGAGGTTTGGTCAGTTGTTGCTCAAAGGCAGGGCCGATCAATAGTTTGCTATGACTTCCGAGGGCCGCAATTAAGTCCATCGAAGCACTTGCAAGCCCGGCGATCCCTCGTCCCCATTCACCGCTTGCATTAAGGTCATCATATGCTTTTATTTGGACCCAAAGATTATAAGCAGCGAACGCCACCATCAACGTAGGCACGGCTTTGTTCTTTTCCATCGTCTGGGTCAAAGCGCCAAAACGAACTCGGAATGCACTGTAGTTGGCCAGGTCTGCATTCCCTTTTGGGACCGCAATGACCGTGACATTGCGCAATGCAGGCTGACCTGCTGTTGAGCCGCGTGGACTGGTACTTCCCACACTTGTGCCGGACTGATCGTGAAGCGTCGCGTAACGGTAACTTTTGCGAGTGAGTGCCTGGCGTTCGACGTCAGTAAGTCCGCCACGCAGTCCTGCACCTTGCACACCGATGACAACATACTCTTGAGCCAGTGCCTGACCGTAAGGCATCAACTTGATCTCTGTCATTTTTGGCGAAAGTGCAGCCAAGGTTACAAATGTAGGGGAAAACAAGCGATCAAGCTGGATCTTAGACGCATTCTGAGACAAACGACCGATTTGGGCCACGACGCTGGCACCGAAGTTATCGAGTAAGTCTGCGAGGAAATATGCAAAACCTTTTCCGGCGCTGGGTTGGTCAACTTCGCCAGTTAACGATGCCGTCAGCATCAATGTACTCAACCCCATGGCTTCCGGTACTGGCGCTTGCCCACTGTTGCGCATGGATTTTAGACGTTTTACAAGTTCTGGAAGTTGCTCAGCGGTTTTTGCTAGCAGCAGGCTACCCAGTGGGTGCTGTCCTTGCAGCAGGTTTTGTACGAGTCGATTAATGGAACCGGTCAGTTCCGTATAACCTTTGCCGGTATACATGACATCGCTACGCTCGGGTACCTGATTTAGAGCGTCAAGGGCCAGGGTCAGTAGGCTATAGGGCTCGACTAAGCCTTCATCATTCCGATAGCACCAGTCGAGGAGTGTTGGTTGGAGTTGTTTGTCCAACACATCGACAAGTATCGACAGTCTTTTTGCCAGCTTCTCACGGGACTTTTCACGTTCTTCTTCGAATACCACCGTTTGCAATTTGGGTAGGTCGACTTTGTCTTTTAGATCTGCAAGAGGGCCCGCCAGTGTGCTGTATAAAACTTGTGCATATCGCCCGTGGGATTGGTGAGGGACCAAGGCATTAAGGGTTTGCAGATAATCGACGCATTCCTTTACCTGTGAAGTCGCATGACGAAGGGCGAACAACGGGTCATCGAGAATCATGCCAATCAGATGCGGGTAATCACGCAGCCCCTTTTGAGCCAACAAATCCTCTCCCGCCTCCAACGCTGGCAGGGCTGGTGGTGGCGTATGTTTGATTTTTTGAGCCAGTTCTTCTTTGCGCTTTTGCAGCTTCAGGATTAACGCATCGGGTTTGAAGGCTGCGAAGTCCGGAGTGAACTCCGCAGGGTCTTCCATCGCAGCTTCAATGCTGAAATCCCGAGAGCGCAGCCCCTTGGTCAGTTTTTTGATTGGCGTCGCGGGATGAATTGAGGTGGCCTTCCAGATCGTGGTTTCACCCGCTGTTGCTGCCCAGGCGGAGGCCATATTTTGGCTGCGTGCCTTGATGCGGCTTGGGTCTTCTTCCAGCCAAGTGATGTATTCCCATGTCCAGGAAACTTCGCTGAAGGCCATGCTGAATTGTCGACCCACAAATCGGCCCTGAAGAAACATCGGCACTAGAATCAGTTGCTGTTTAACGCCCACCGGCTCGCGTTTATCGGCGTTGCCTTTTTTATCCGCGAGTTTCCGCCAGTGAACCAGGTCAACTTCGGACAGTTGTCCTTTGCCGTCGGTAGCGAGTTCACGCCAAACCTTGTTGTTTTGGAATACATAAACGCGGCCCACACGCGGTACGCCGCCTTGCAGGGTTTCATTGAGCTTGTCGTGGCCCGGCAGGCGGGCCAAAGGGGTAATCGCGAGCAAAGTATTTTGCTGGTACTTGTCCAGCTCTTCGGTGGTTTTCGCATCCACCATGATAGGGATTTGCAGCTTGCCGCCATCGATTCGATCAACACTTAGTGCTAATCGTGATTTCTGATCATTATCGTAGTCAGTCTTCTTGCGCGTCCCTTCGGTAATGGACTTGTCCTTGAACTCACTCATGCCTTGTCCTCTGGCCCCAACAATTGCAATTGACTGCCCAAATCCGGGTCTCCCCACACGTCTACGATGAGCGCCTCTTTGCCTTTCTCGCTGGTTTTTCTTGGTGCGGCCGTGTTGACCGGTGCGTTGCCCTGCGTTTGCCCGACCGGTGCGGTATCGGCCGGCTTGGGCGGTACAGGAAGTACCGCAGCAGCGCCAGTACCGCTTCCGGGGCTGCCGCCGGAGTTGATGTTGATCACCGGGCCGCTCATGGTAACGCCAGCGGCGTCGATCTTGATAAAGCTGCCCCCTCCGATCAGCGTCAGCTCAGCTCCCGCTTCCAGCACGACCTTGATGCCGCTATCAAGATGGATTTCCTGCCCCGCATCAATGAACTGCCCAGTCCCAATCTTGATGTGCTGGTTCACGCCCACGGTCAGGTGATCGTTGGCCCGAGCTTCAACTTTTCGGTCTTCGTAAACGATGTGATGTTCTT
>NZ_CAXAON010000070.1:0-3437 GCF_963970495.1 Pseudomonas sp. EA_65y_Pfl2_P78
AAAACAAAACCCCAACTGCTTTCGCAATTGGGGTTTCGGAATTTAATCTTGACGATGACCTACTCTCACATGGGGAAACCCCACACTACCATCGGCGATGCATCGTTTCACTGCTGAGTTCGGGATGGGATCAGGTGGTTCCAACGCTCTATGGTCGTCAAGAAATTCGGGTACTGACTCGCGACCTGTTGGCCTCGCTTCAGCAAATTGGGTATGTGACAGCTGTCGGTGTTTTGTGAACATCGAACTTTCGGTTCGTTTCGTCTTCACACACCGCAATCTGGCTTTCAAGCGCAAATTGCTTGGGTGTTATATGGTCAAGCCTCACGGGCAATTAGTATTGGTTAGCTCAACGCCTCACAGCGCTTACACACCCAACCTATCAACGTCGTAGTCTTCGACGGCCCTTCAGGGAACTCAAGGTTCCAGTGAGATCTCATCTTGAGGCAAGTTTCCCGCTTAGATGCTTTCAGCGGTTATCTTTCCCGAACATAGCTACCCGGCAATGCCACTGGCGTGACAACCGGAACACCAGAGGTTCGTCCACTCCGGTCCTCTCGTACTAGGAGCAGCCCCTCTCAAATCTCAAACGTCCACGGCAGATAGGGACCGAACTGTCTCACGACGTTCTAAACCCAGCTCGCGTACCACTTTAAATGGCGAACAGCCATACCCTTGGGACCGGCTTCAGCCCCAGGATGTGATGAGCCGACATCGAGGTGCCAAACACCGCCGTCGATATGAACTCTTGGGCGGTATCAGCCTGTTATCCCCGGAGTACCTTTTATCCGTTGAGCGATGGCCCTTCCATACAGAACCACCGGATCACTAAGACCTACTTTCGTACCTGCTCGACGTGTCTGTCTCGCAGTCAAGCGCGCTTTTGCCTTTATACTCTACGACCGATTTCCGACCGGTCTGAGCGCACCTTCGTACTCCTCCGTTACTCTTTAGGAGGAGACCGCCCCAGTCAAACTACCCACCATACACTGTCCTCGATCCGGATAACGGACCTGAGTTAGAACCTCAAAGTTGCCAGGGTGGTATTTCAAGGATGGCTCCACGCGAACTGGCGTCCACGCTTCAAAGCCTCCCACCTATCCTACACAAGCAAATTCAAAGTCCAGTGCAAAGCTATAGTAAAGGTTCACGGGGTCTTTCCGTCTAGCCGCGGATACACTGCATCTTCACAGCGATTTCAATTTCACTGAGTCTCGGGTGGAGACAGCGCCGCCATCGTTACGCCATTCGTGCAGGTCGGAACTTACCCGACAAGGAATTTCGCTACCTTAGGACCGTTATAGTTACGGCCGCCGTTTACCGGGGCTTCGATCAAGAGCTTCGCGTTAGCTAACCCCATCAATTAACCTTCCGGCACCGGGCAGGCGTCACACCCTATACGTCCACTTTCGTGTTTGCAGAGTGCTGTGTTTTTAATAAACAGTCGCAGCGGCCTGGTATCTTCGACCGGCATGAGCTTACGGAGCAAGTCCTTCACCCTCACCGGCGCACCTTCTCCCGAAGTTACGGTGCCATTTTGCCTAGTTCCTTCACCCGAGTTCTCTCAAGCGCCTTGGTATTCTCTACCCAACCACCTGTGTCGGTTTGGGGTACGGTTCCTGGTTACCTGAAGCTTAGAAGCTTTTCTTGGAAGCATGGCATCAACCACTTCGTCATCTAAAAGATGACTCGTCATCAGCTCTCGGCCTTGGAATCCCGGATTTACCTAAGATTCCAGCCTACCACCTTAAACTTGGACAACCAACGCCAAGCTGGCCTAGCCTTCTCCGTCCCTCCATCGCAATAACCAGAAGTACAGGAATATTAACCTGTTTTCCATCGACTACGCTTTTCAGCCTCGCCTTAGGGACCGACTAACCCTGCGTCGATTAACGTTGCGCAGGAAACCTTGGTCTTTCGGCGTGGGTGTTTTTCACACCCATTGTCGTTACTCATGTCAGCATTCGCACTTCTGATACCTCCAGCAAGCTTCTCAACTCACCTTCACAGGCTTACAGAACGCTCCTCTACCGCATCATCCGAAGATGATACCCGTAGCTTCGGTGTATGGTTTGAGCCCCGTTACATCTTCCGCGCAGGCCGACTCGACTAGTGAGCTATTACGCTTTCTTTAAAGGGTGGCTGCTTCTAAGCCAACCTCCTAGCTGTCTAAGCCTTCCCACATCGTTTCCCACTTAACCATAACTTTGGGACCTTAGCTGACGGTCTGGGTTGTTTCCCTTTTCACGACGGACGTTAGCACCCGCCGTGTGTCTCCCATGCTCGGCACTTGTAGGTATTCGGAGTTTGCATCGGTTTGGTAAGTCGGGATGACCCCCTAGCCGAAACAGTGCTCTACCCCCTACAGTGATACATGAGGCGCTACCTAAATAGCTTTCGAGGAGAACCAGCTATCTCCGAGCTTGATTAGCCTTTCACTCCGATCCACAGGTCATCCGCTAACTTTTCAACGGTAGTCGGTTCGGTCCTCCAGTTAGTGTTACCCAACCTTCAACCTGCCCATGGATAGATCGCCCGGTTTCGGGTCTATTCCCAGCGACTAGACGCCCTATTAAGACTCGCTTTCGCTACGCCTCCCCTATTCGGTTAAGCTCGCCACTGAAAATAAGTCGCTGACCCATTATACAAAAGGTACGCAGTCACCCAACAAAGTGGGCTCCCACTGCTTGTACGCATACGGTTTCAGGATCTATTTCACTCCCCTCTCCGGGGTTCTTTTCGCCTTTCCCTCACGGTACTAGTTCACTATCGGTCAGTCAGTAGTATTTAGCCTTGGAGGATGGTCCCCCCATATTCAGACAAAGTTTCTCGTGCTCCGTCCTACTCGATTTCATTGATAAGAGATTTTCGCGTACAGGGCTATCACCCACTATGGCCGCACTTTCCAGAGCGTTCCGCTAATCTCAAATCAACTTAAGGGCTAGTCCCCGTTCGCTCGCCACTACTAAGGGAATCTCGGTTGATTTCTTTTCCTCAGGGTACTTAGATGTTTCAGTTCCCCTGGTTCGCCTCTTGCACCTATGTATTCAGTACAAGATAACCATCTTATGATGGCTGGGTTCCCCCATTCAGACATCTCCGGATCAAAGTCTGTTTGCCGACTCCCCGAAGCTTTTCGCAGGCTACCACGTCTTTCATCGCCTCTGACTGCCAAGGCATCCACCGTATGCGCTTCTTCACTTGACCATATAACCCCAAGCAATCTGGTTATACTGTGAAGACGACATTCGCCGAAAATTCGAATTTCTCAATTAAGAGAACTCACAAATTTTACCTTAGCCTGAATAAACACCAGTGAAAGTGCTATCCAGTCTATCTTTCTATCACATACCCAAATTTTTAAAGAACGATCTAATCAAAGACTAGAAATCAACATTCATCATCACATCGATGGAATGCTCATTTCTAAGCTTTCA
>NZ_CAXAON010000071.1:0-3091 GCF_963970495.1 Pseudomonas sp. EA_65y_Pfl2_P78
AGCAGTGAAACGATGCATCGCCGATGGTAGTGTGGGGTTTCCCCATGTGAGAGTAGGTCATCGTCAAGATTAAATTCCGAAACCCCAATTGCGAAAGCAGTTGGGGTTTTGTTTTGCCCGCAGGAAATGTGTCTGCTTGTTTTCTATGCAACGGCCCGGCGCATGGCTATTATTCGGGCCTCACTGTGAGGCGAGACCTACATGCTGACGTTGTTGAATCTTCTGAAGGATGGGCGATTCCATTCTGGTCAGGACCTAGGCGCCGCCTTAGGAATTAGTCGAAGTGCGGTATGGAAGCAGCTTCAGCACTTGGAGGCTGAGCTTGGGCTGTCCATTCACAAGGTTCGGGGGCGAGGTTATCAGTTGGCTGCGCCGCTTGTGTTGATCGATCCTCTTAAAGTGGCGCGGATGAAAGAGAGTTGGCCAATTGCGGTTTTTGATTCTATCGACTCGACTAATGCTGAGGCTTTGCGCGCCATTGGCCGGGGGCAGGCAGCGCCATTTTTAGTGCTTGCCGAGCGACAGATATCTGGACGTGGGCGTAGAGGGCGCAAGTGGGTTAGCCCGTTTGCCGAAAACCTTTATTACAGTCTCGTTCTGCGAATTGATGGTGGGATGCGCCAGCTTGAGGGCTTGAGTCTTGTTGTTGGGTTGGCAGTCATGCGAACCCTGCAAAAGCTCGGCGTCACTGGCGCAGGTTTGAAGTGGCCTAACGATGTTCTCGTCGGCAATAAGAAAATTGCCGGTATTTTGCTGGAGTTGGTTGGGGATCCGGCTGATGTGTGTCACGTGGTACTAGGTATAGGTATTAACGTAAATATGCAGGTTGCAGAGGAGGTTGATCAGCAATGGACTTCCATGCGACTTGAATCTGGTACAACTTGCGATCGTAACGTTCTGGTTTTCGAGTTAAGCGAACAGTTGCAGTCATATATACAGCGTCAGCAGGTCGGTGGTTTTTCAGTTCTCCAGGCAGAATGGGAGGAAAACCATTTGTGGCAGGAGCGATCAGTGTCGTTGATTGCTGGTGTCAGCCAGGTTGATGGTGTTGTGCTGGGGATTGATAGCCAAGGCGCGCTGCGTTTGCAGGTGAGTGGTGTGGAAAAGGTCTTTAGCGGTGGCGAGCTCAGCCTGAGGTTGCGTGATGATTCTTGAGCTTGATTGTGGCAACAGCTTCATAAAGTGGCGCGTGCTGAGTGCCGAGGCTGCTGTTTTGATCGCAGAGGGGGTGGTTGACTCGGATCAGGCTCTGCGTGATGGTCTATTTGCTCTAGCTGGATTGTCGCTAAGCAAATGCCGTCTTGTTAGTGTTCGTACTCTCGAGGAGACGGGAGCGTTAATCGAAATGCTTCGGCGGGATTTCGATCTGACAGTTGTATGTGCAGAGCCAGCTCGTGAAATGTCTGGTGTTAGAAACGGTTATGAGGACTACGAGCGCTTGGGGCTTGATCGTTGGTTAGCGATGCTCGGCGGATTCCACTTAGCTGAAGGTGCATGTCTGGTGCTGGATTTTGGCACGGCGGTAACGGCGGACTTCATCGCGGAAGATGGAGAGCATCTCGGGGGCTTTATTTGTCCTGGCATGCCGTTGATGCGTAACCAGTTGCGCACCCATACACGAAAGATACGATACGGTGATCTCGCGGCTGAGCGTGCATTGACAAGCCAGGCTCCCGGTCGGAGCACTGTTGAGGCGGTGGAGCGCGGTTGCTCTCTAATGCTCAAAGGGTTCGTGCTCACTCAGATGGAAATGGCACGAGCCTATTGGGGGGAGAGTTTCACTGTATTTCTTACAGGGGGGGATGCCGTATTAATAGCAGATGTTGTCCCAGAGGCCAGGGTTGTTCCTGACCTGGTGTTCGTGGGCTTGGCTATGGCGTGTCCTTTGTCCTGAGGTCTGTATGCGTTGGTTGTTCCTGCTGTTCCTTGTTCTCAATGTTTTCTATTACGTCTGGCATCAGCAGGAAGCACCTTTGCGTGCAAAAGATGTCACCCCTCTGAGTTTGTATAAAGGCCCCCAGCATGACATTCGTTTGCTCAGCGAGAGTCTGGATGCTTCTCGAGAGAATGCTGGTGTGCGCTTTGAGGAGCGCTGTCTTTATTTGGGGGGATTTGCTCGTCAGGATTTGGTTGAAGCGTTGGGGCGCCGTTTGGCGGAGATGGATATCAAGGCTTCGCCGTTGCCTGACGAGCGTCCGGCAACAGGATACTGGCTGCGTATCTCACCTGAAGGTCAGCGATTGTTGGGTGCTGATCAGTTGCAAAACCTTTCCAAGGAATTCAATGAGTTAAAACATAAAATAATGCTGTGCGAAGGGGTTGCGCCTGCTGAATAGTTTGCATAGAATGGCGCCCGCTCCACAGTGAAGACCTGAAGAGGTGGTCATGAAGGAGTGGTGTCAATGCAGCTAACCTCAAGTTTTTAAATGAGAAAATGCTTGACAGGGGTTTGGCATAGTATAAAATGCCGGCCTGATTAGGAGGGGTTCCCGAGCGGCCAAAGGGATCAGACTGTAAATCTGACGTCTACGACTTCGAAGGTTCGAATCCTTCTCCCTCCACCAGATTTAAGCGTGAGCTGCAGGCTCTGCGGGTATAGTTTAGTGGTAGAACCTCAGCCTTCCAAGCTGATGATGCGGGTTCGATTCCCGCTACCCGCTCCAAGCTTGCAGGTTGTGCAAAGTGTTTCGCTCTTGTAGCTCAGTTGGTAGAGCACACCCTTGGTAAGGGTGAGGTCAGCGGTTCAAATCCGCTCAAGAGCTCCATATAACAAGGCAGATATGAAAATATCTGCCTTTGTTTTAATGGTTGATGTTGTTTGTCTAATTCTTCTGTTTGAGGGTGATATCGATGGCTAAGGAAAAATTTGATCGTTCCCTGCCCCATGTTAACGTAGGGACCATCGGTCACGTTGACCACGGTAAAACCACTCTGACCGCTGCTCTGACTCGTGTCTGCTCCGAGGTTTTCGGTTCGGCCGTAGTTGAATTCGACAAGATCGACAGCGCTCCAGAAGAAAAAGCTCGCGGTATCACCATCAACACCGCGCACGTTGAGTACAACTCGCTGATCCGTCACTACGCTCACGTTG
>NZ_CAXAON010000072.1:0-2581 GCF_963970495.1 Pseudomonas sp. EA_65y_Pfl2_P78
CTGTTGGCGCTGATTGAAAACTGACCCACCCTGCCGATTGAAAAATGACCCAGGACGGATTGCTGATTTTTGCCACAGCAATTGTGGATAAGCTTAGCAGCAGTGTTCCGGTTGACGACGCATCGGGCCCCACCGCATGCAGGCATGCGGCAGGGTGTTTACGGTGCAGATCAAAACGGTTCATCGTCCTCGATACCATCTCCGTCCTTGCGCTTTCGTTCCCGTGACTTGATCTTTGTCTGGGCGGCCAAGGTGCTATGTTGCAGGCGGTAGGACTCGTTGCCCGTTTCGACGATGTGGCAGTGGTGTGTCAGCCGATCCAACAACGCGGTGGTCATCTTGGCGTCGCCAAACACACTCGACCATTCCGAGAAGCTCAGGTTGGTGGTGATGACCACGCTGGTGTGTTCGTACAGTTTGGACAGCAGGTGAAATAACAGGGCGCCGCCGCTTTGGCTGAAGGGCAAATATCCGAGTTCATCCAGTATCACCAGGTCTGTGCGAAGCAGTGCCTGGGCGATTCGCCCTGCCTTGCCATCGTACTTCTCACGCTCCAGCAGATTCACCAGATCCACCGTGGAAAAGAAGCGCACGCGTTTGTTGTACGCCGTGATTCCGGATACAGCCAAGGCACTGGCCAAGTGTGTTTTTCCGGTTCCAGGCCCACCGATGAACACCACATTTTGCGCTGTCTCCGTAAACTCCAGGCTGGATAACTCCTTGACCAACCGGGCATCAGCGCAGGAAGCGCTGAAGTCAAAGCCAGCTAAATCACGGTGCATTGGGAGTTTTGCCATGTTCATCTGGTGGTTTACTGAGCGCACCGCTCGATCCGCATGTTCCTGTTGAAGCAGATGTTCCAGCAGCCATTTCGATGAAGCCGTCGACGCTGTTCCTTGAGAGACCAGTTCTTCCCAAGCACTGGCCATGCCGTGCAGGCGCAGTTCTTTGAGTTCCGTCATTAGGTCACGCATTGCGATTCTCCTCATCAGTCGAACGGAGCCGGTCGTAGCGCGCCGTATTGGCAACAGGCGCTACCTTGAGTTGCAAGCTGGTTTCTACGCAGGGAGGAGGTGCGGTGGAGGTCAGGCGGGCAACGACATTGAGGATGTGATCGGCGCTGAGACTTCCCGACTCAAGTACCAGCTCCACCGCCACCAGCACCGGTTCGAGACCGGCGATGGGCACAGCAGCCAGTACCTGCATCATGATTCGATCACCGTTGGTATGACGCCTCAGTCCCCGCTTGAGAAGCAGTAACGGCTTCGGCAGATCGGCAAATGGAGCGCCATTGCGCAATGCACCAGGCTTGCGTTCAATAAGTGGGATGTAGTGCTGCCAGTCAAAACTGACCTGATCTCGATCAAAAAGGCGCTCGTGGCTGGCGATCACCGTTTCGTCAGCGATGACCACGATCCGCGAAGGGTACAAGCGGCTGCTGACCCACTGACCAACACGCTCGCAAGGCACCGAATAACGATTTCTCGACACGCTGATCAGGCAGGTGCTAGAAACACGGACGGTGCGTTCGACGTAGCCATCAAAAGCCGTCGGCATCGGCATCATTTCAACCTGCTCCAGCTCCAGGACTTCTGCCACCGTCAAACCGTTGTATTGCGGATGTATAAGTTCACCCCAGAGCGCACGACAGCGTTGGCCGAGCCAGACGTTCAGCTCCTCGAAGGTATGGAACATGCAGTTTTGAGCATCGAGCCAGATTCGCCTCCGGCTGTCCTGAACGTTCTTCTCGACAATGCCCTTTTCCCAGCCAGAGGCTACGTTGCAGAAATCCGGATCGAACAGGTAGTGCGCGCACATCACGGAAAACCGGGCATTGACCGTGCGACCCTTGCCTTTGTTGACCTTGTCGACAGCCGTTTTCATGTTGTCGTAAATGCCGCGACGCGGCACGCCACCTAATGCTCCGAACGAGCGTGTATGGGCATCGAATAGCATCTCGTGACCTTGGCTCGGGTACGCAACCAACCAGAATGCGCGACTGGCGCACAGCTTCATGTGGGAGACCTGGATGCGTCGAAACAGGCCTCCGATCAGCAGCCCTTCTTCGCTCCAGTCAAATTGAAAGGCTTCACCGAGCGCAAACGTCAGCGGTACAAAAGCGCGTAAACACTTGCCTTGCTCGCCTCGCCACGAGCGTACAAACGCCGTGAGCTGGCTGTAGCCGCCGTCATAACCCTCGGCCTTGATCTGCTCGAAAAGTGCTTTGGCGCTTCTGCGATTGTGCTTTGCCCGGAACGAGTCGGCTTTCAGCGCCTGTTCCAGCGTGTCGTGGAAAGGGCTGAGTTTGTTGAAGGTCGCGCACCGATGGTACGCCGGCTGAGTGACTTCGGGCGCTCTGACCCATTTTCGGATGGTGTTTCTCGACAGCCCGGTACGCTTGGCTATCTGATGCAGCGAGAGCTTGTCGCGGAAGTACATCCGCCGGATTTTCCCCAACATTTCCATGCTGATCACCCTGTGTTCTCCTGCTCAAAAAGTGAGCAGAAGCAGTTGAACACCTGGGTCAGTTTTCAGTCGGCAGAACAGCCTCTACTGGGTCAGTTTTCGGTCAGCGGCAACA
>NZ_CAXAON010000073.1:0-2579 GCF_963970495.1 Pseudomonas sp. EA_65y_Pfl2_P78
AACGTGCGGGTTTCCCGCAGCGGCTGGCCGGTCAGGGAAAAGCTGTCCGTGAGCAACGAACCGGAACGGTCTTTCTGTTCCAGCAACTGGCCGCGACGGTTGTATCCGGCTTCGGCCGAGGCGTCGGAATAGGTGAACACATCGACATCGACCTCGCCATTTTCCTCGACGGCCACGAGCCGCAGTTGTTCATCGAAGCACGTGCGCCAATGGCTGCCGCGCTGATCCCACCTGCGCAAAGGTTCACCGGCCAGCCCTGGCAGCACCACACGCCAGCCGCTATCCACGCTGTCGATAAGCACCGCATTGCCATTCAACGAATAAACAGTCGCCGTGTTCGCCATGGACAAGCGCGGGTCGCGTTGCGTGATCAAACGCCCGGCTAAATCGTGTTCCTGGCAGATCACCAGGGTGCTTGACGTGTTGCCTGCCATGCTTCGCAGGTAGGCGACCTTGCGGACTGGCAGGCCTCGTCCGTCAATCACTGTCAGGGAGGGCGTGCGTGAATGCATGGTTTCAGTGACCGTTTTTAAACTTGGTGAGCAAGGTGTTTCCCGGCTTTTTTGATGCAAGATGCCGTTGTCTTGCTTTGTACAGATTGTCAGTGGTCCCCATCTCTTTGTATCGCGCAAGTCCGGCCTGAGCCTGTGCGATGTTGGCGAGTACGGCTCGGTTTTTCTGTTGCAAGCCAGAGCGCGTAATGATGGCCAGCGTTTCGCTGGAAGTATTGGCATTGACATTCGGGAGCACATTGGCAGGCGAAACACTGTCAACGCCCAATGCGTCAAAAGCGTTTTCCGCCCATGCAGACCGTTGTTCGATGGCCGCTTTCCAGTCGCTGAGCATTTTTTCGATCTTTTCAATTTTCACCGGGTCAAGCCGGTTCTTGATGTCTTGTGCTTCCTGCGCCCGACTTCCCATATTAAGCGCGCCGGGAATAATCCCCACCACTGACCCGAATACCCTGTTCATTAAAAATAATGGGTTGAATAACGAATTGAGTGCCGGATGCAGCACTTCGCTCTTGAAGTCTTTCCATGAATTGATTTCCTTGACGGGGGCCTCGATCCCCAGGCTTTGATCAATCGCGCTGACGGACATTTGCGAGGTCTGCGGGATCAAAGGCCCGACTTGCAGGCCGATATGGTTTGCCACCGGCTCAAGGATGGCCCCAGCGACATCACCCCCGATGTTGCCACCGACCAACGATGAAGGTTTCAACACGTTCGGTTTCACTTCAAGTGCTGGAAACAGGGTGTCAAATTGGGTGCCGCCCAAAGATCCACCTTCATAACCGACAATACCTCTGACGGTTTCTCCCGCCAGATTCACCGCCATGTTCAGTGCAACATTTTGATTAATGATGTTGTGTAGTTGCCATAGTACTTCCTCGGAGTGCCCTTCTACGGCGGAAGCAAACGCCGAATACAGCATGATCACGCTTTCTGCCCGCGTGTTACCGTCCGGATCGATAAAACGGACCGGGTTATTCCCCACGAATGCATATAAATTCAGACCATCCGCCTGCTCTGCGTCGGTGCTGATCCAGCGCTGCAAGCACGGCGCGTAATAGCGTGCGCCGTAGTAATACAAACCGCTGACGTCCATTTCCTTGCCCGAATAGCGGATGAAGCGGTACGTGGTTTCCGAGTTCGGTGCCATCCACGCGGTTTCGCCAAAGGGGTAATAGCCTTCCTGGCTGATCATGACGGCGTCTTGATCCAGTTCCATCACGCTGGAACCGAGATGATCTTCGAGGTTGTAACGCATTTGGTCATTGGCGATTTCATCGATTTTTTTCGCTGCCCAATGTAGGCAGCGGGCGTTGCCGAGCGTGATGACGTGCAGTTCTTCACCGCTGTCGCGGGTGCGGATTTCAAGCCCGGGCAGATAGCGCACCTGGTGGAAATGTTCGGCGTTGGCAGCGAAGGTTTCGTGGCGCTTGAACACGCGCATACCCTGGCTGTAACCGTAGTACTCGGCATCATTGGAACCGCCATCGCGCTGGACCAGGATCACGCTTTCCAGCTCATCGCGGGCATTCCAGAGCAGTGGCTGGCCCGGTTGCACGGTCAGTTGATTGCCGTGGCGATCGAACAAAGTGTCGAAATCCGGCGGCTCGTCGCCGGTTTTCCAGCGTTCCCCGCGATTGCTCTTCAGATCGATGAACATTTGCCGGGTCGAGTTGTTGCCGGCGCGTACGTGACACAGTTCGATCAGGTTGCCACCGTTGTCGTACTGGTAGGTCTGGGTGTAGTTGAGGCGATTGTTCGGGTCGCCCGGTTGCGGCAGGCCGGGAATGTCCGGTGGCGGGGCGTCGTCGTAGCCGGTGGCGCTGGTCAACCGATAGAGCGAGTCGTAGGTGAAGTTGCGGTGGCCATCGATCAACTGATTGGCGAAGTAACGTGGTTGAAAGGCGTGGTCTTCGATGCGGGTGATATTGCCGACGGGATCGTAGAAATATTCGAGGTCTTGCAGCACTGCGCCGGTGTCTTTGCGACTGGACTGAGTGTGCAGACGACTGTCTGCCGGGTCGTACGTCCAGCGACTGAGGACAAGATTACCGGCCTGCTGCTCGA
>NZ_CAXAON010000074.1:0-2341 GCF_963970495.1 Pseudomonas sp. EA_65y_Pfl2_P78
CGAAATCCACGCTCAGACGAGGATCTTCAAAATGCACCAGCCGATCAAACAGGTCCCAACGCAGATCACTGCGTTGGCCGTTGTGCCAGCGCTGGATCTGATTACCGCGTTCGTCATAGTCGTAGTGGGTGCCGGCGTATTCACGCAGCAGGTTATCGACGAGTTTGCTGCGCGCTGGGGTCAGGTCCAGTGGTCGGAGAATTTCTGTCGCCTTGTCGTCGAGCAGGTTGCCGGCCGGGTCGAAGGCGAAGGTTTCCATGCCTTGACGTGTGGTGGCGCTGAGCAGACGACCGACCGGATCGTAGCGATAGGCGATTGGCCCGCGGCGGCTGTCGTTGATGTCAGTCAGTTGGCCGGCAGCGTCGTATTTGTATTCGCGCTTGAGCAGCGTGGACTTCTCATCGCTGCGTCCCAACAGTTGCTCCTGCAAGCGTCCGGCCGGGTCCCAGCTTTGGGTTTGCAGCAAATGGTTACCTTGATGACGGGCAACTTCGCGGTGCAGGTCGTCGCGTTCGTAGCCGATCAGTTCATGTTCATCCAGGCGTATGCCCAGTAGGTGGCCGCTGCCGTAAGTGAGCCAACTGACGCGGTGGCCGTCCGGGCGTACGGTGGCAACACGTTGATTGAGCACATCGTACTCGTGCTGCCAGATCGCGACGGTGGGCTTTTCCAGCCCGAGGTAATGCTGGTATTCGCGCAGCAGATTGCCGG
Organism: Pseudomonas sp. EA_65y_Pfl2_P78; assembly: GCF_963970495.1. Classification (NCBI taxonomy): domain Bacteria; kingdom Pseudomonadati; phylum Pseudomonadota; class Gammaproteobacteria; order Pseudomonadales; family Pseudomonadaceae; genus Pseudomonas; species Pseudomonas sp. EA_65y_Pfl2_P78. Next base: position 712 of record NZ_CAXAON010000074.1, read on the forward strand.
CCGGGTCGTGGAACCATTGCAGACGGCTGTCAGCGTTGTCAGCCAGCACCATATTGCCGTTGCCGTCGTAGGCAAAAGTCTCGCTTTGCGACTGCTCGCCCAGAGTAGCGCGACGCTCGATCAGGCGGCCCATCGGGTCAAAGCTCGCCGAGATGATGCGTTTGCCATTGATCAATTGGGCGAGGCGACCAGTTATCGGGTCGTACTGATAGCGAGTGCTGCGCCCGTCAAATCCGCTCTCTTCCAGCAGGCGTCCGACCGGGTCATAGTGGAAGTGCGCGCGTTGTTCGTTTTCGTTTTCCAGGGCGGTTAGCCGTCCGAGACGGTCCCAGCGATAGCGCAGGGTTTGCTCGGCGGCATCAACACGTTCGGCGATCAAACCGGCCGCGCTGTAGCTCCAGGTGGTGCAGCGATCGAGACCGTCGACATGCATCAACAGCCGACCTTCGGCGTCGCGTTCAAAGCGCTCTTCGGTTTTATCCGGGTGCTTGATCAGCACCAGTTGGCCAGCCTTGTATTCGTATTCGGTGGTGTTACCGGCGGCGTCGGTGAAGCAGATCATCTGCCCCAGTTCGTTGTATTCCCAAGCACTGGTTTTGCCTGAGCAATCGACGTACTCGACCAGTTGCCCGGCGTCGTTGTAATCCAAAGTCTTTTCGTTGCCGTTGGCGTCCTTGATCGCGGTGGGCTGACCGGATTTGTTGTAGGCGTATTCGGTTTTGTTGCCCAGCGGATCGAGCGCTTCGACCAGGTTGCCTTGGTCGTCATAGGCGCGTTGCCACTGACCACCCTCGGCATCACTGATTTTGATCAGCATGTCTTGGTCGTCGTAGGCGTAATGCATCACCGTGTGATCGGCTCGGATGTGTTCGAGCAGGTTGCTGCGTTCATCGTAGCTGTAGCGATCCGTGCTGCCATCGGCATTCACGCGGCGCACGATGTTCTTGGCCTCGTCGCGGAAGAACCATTCCGAACGCTCATCCGCGTAACGGATGCGGTAGGTGTAGCCAAGGATGTCGTAGTAGTGCCAGGTCTCGTTGCCGAGCGCATCGGTGACGTAGGTCAGACGGATGTTTTCGTCCCACTCCAGACGCGTGTCGAAACTGCCATCGTCGGCCCATTCGCGCACGGCTTTGGCCTTGGCGCCCTGGCCGTCCCACTCAAGGTTCATGCCACGCCCGGTACGGTCGGTGTAACGAGTGATCAGGTGATGCTGGTACTGATACGACCAGACTGCGCAGTTCTCGCCCTGCGCCTGAACCAGGCCGCCATAGGCGTCGTATTGGTACGCACAAAGTTGTCGCAACGGTTCGCCGTCAACGATCTGCCAGAGGCCGATTTGAGGTCTGAAGTGCGCAACTTCTTGCGCACTCGTCTGTACAGAACGGATTACGTGGGCTGTAGTGATGTGTCCACACGGTTATCCACATTTGAGTGCGCAAGAAGTTGCGCACAATGGCGTGTGGCCACTATTGGCGAGATTCAAGCGCAGCAACGCATTCTTCAATCGAACGTTGCTGGGTTTGCGCATACAACCCCAATTCATCAATCGTCGAGCGTCCCAGCGCCTGCTCGAATGCCTGTCGGTTGGAATGTTCGCCATAGTGGGCCTGCGCTGCATCCCCAAGGT
>NZ_CAXAON010000075.1:0-2304 GCF_963970495.1 Pseudomonas sp. EA_65y_Pfl2_P78
CTTATCCCAAACCGTTCAAAGCCCAGGTCGTTCAGGAATGCCTTCAGCCCGGCGCCACCGTTTCAAGCGTCGCCATCGCTCACGGCATCAACGCCAACGTCATTCGTAAATGGCTGCCGCTTTACCGTAACCGATCCATAAACCCCACCTACCGCAGGATGAGGCTTTGATTTACCGTGGCATCTCCGGTGAGCAGTTCCACGGAAGCAAGGCCTCATAGTCCTCTACTGACGAGGCATGCGGCAACCGCTCAAGTACGTGGCGCAGCCACGTATAGGGCTCTTGGCCGTTGACCTTTGCTGTCTCGATCAAGCTATAGATCTGCGCACTGGCTGTCGCCCCTTTGGGCGTGTCACTGAACAGCCAGGCCTTGCGCCCGATCACAAACGGTTTTATTGCGCGCTCTGCCGGGTTGTTGTCGATCGGTAAAAATCCAGCTTCCACGTAACGCTCCAGCCGGCTCCAGTTGTTGGCAAGATAATTAACCGCCTTACCCAGCACGCTTTGCGGCGTGACCTGGGACTGGGTTTTCTCCAGCCAGCTTTTCAACTGCGCCAGTACCGGCAAGCTCTTTTCCTGGCGACCGATAAAACGTTGTTCATCACTCACGTCCTTGAGTTCACGCTCGACGCCGTACAGCTTGTTGATCATTGCCAGCGCGATATCCGCGCGCCCGGTTTTACCTTTCGGCTGTACTTTTTGCGCCTCGACAAACTTGCGCCGTGCATGGGCCATGCACGCCAATCGCTCAACACCGGGTTGCAGCGCCAACGCGTTATAGCCGGCGTAATCGTCGGTCATGACATAGCCGCGATAACTTTCCAGCAGGCGCAGTGGCACTTCCTGCGCACGGCTGGAGGTGTAGTCGAACAACACCACTTTTCGATCCGGCGGCCCGCTGGCCTGCACCCACATCCACGATTGGCTGGTCGGGTCGCGATCCGGTTCTTTGAGTACCTGGACGCGGGTTTCATCGCAGTGGATGACCGGGCTTTCCAATAAGCGGTCGCGCATCAGATTCAACAGCGGTTGCAGATGCTCGCCGCATTGGATGATCCAGCGGGCCAGCGTCTGGCGCGGGATTTCTATGCCATGGCGACTCAGCACCGTTTCGAAACGGTGCAGCGGCAAGCCATCGACATACTTGGTGGTCAGCAGCATCGCCAGAACGCTTGGGCTGGCCATGCTCTTTTCGATTAACTGCGCTGGCTTGTCAGCGATGACCGGTGCCATTTCACAACCGCGGCAACCGTAGACTTTGCGGATGTGTTTGATGACCCGGATCTGCATCGGCACGATGTCCAGCTGTTCGCTGGTTTCTTCACTGATCATGTGCTTGCGGCAACCGCAGGCACAGATCAGTTCGTGTTCGGGCAGGTCGTGAATGACTTCGATGCGCGGCAAGTCAGCCGACAACGGCTTGCGTTTGCCGCGACGCGGCGTCGGAGCCACAACTTCTTCATCGGCGTCGCCGATGGAAGGCATCGGCTCACTTTCAGGCTCGTTGAACAACGCCAGTTGCGGCGTGTTGGGTTCGACCGTCTGCTCGGATTTTCGATTGAACAAACGGTCGCGCAACAGCTTGATCTGTTCTTTCAGATCGACGATATGAGTCTGGTAGGCCTCAGCCGTTACCTGCTCACGACTGAGCGCCTCAAGCAGCAGTTGCTTGAGCAGGGCAGGATCGTCAGGAAGGTCTTTGGGCATGGAAATCATGCCCGGATTATACCGGGTCAGGCGACGAAACGCGGAGTCAAAACCTGATGCGGACGGTTGCGCCAAAGATCAAAACCGTCCAGCAGCCAATTCAGTTCCTGCACCGTCAACACGATGGCTTCGTCGGGGTCGTCTGGTGATATTTTAAAACGTTCGGATTCGAGGCGCTTGAGCCAGAGACAGAAACCGTTGCGCTCCCAATAGAGGATTTTCACTCGGTTACGGTGGCGATTCAGGAAAACAAAAAGCACCGGATCGAATACGGCAACCTTGATATCCAGCTCGACCAGGGCGGCCAGACCATCGATGGATTTTCGGAAGTCGACCGGCTTAGGGTAGAGGTACACTTTTTCGACTTTGGCGTCGGGGCGCATCATGGCGTGCTGGCTCCTGAAAGAGATCGGGAGCACAGCATCCAGAATCAAATGGCGGCTTTGAATGTGGGGTTCGTGGATCGGTTACGCTTTACCGGCACAGCTCAGTGCCCGCGTTGCCTGCGTTTGTCCCGTTGAAGGCTCCTCCTAAGCGGCCGTCAGAGGCATTGGCGATCATCGAGATACCCGTTGGCGAACAAGCCATCGCCGTGAA
>NZ_CAXAON010000076.1:0-2206 GCF_963970495.1 Pseudomonas sp. EA_65y_Pfl2_P78
GTTTGGTCAGTCCGTTGATTGCGGCGCAGATGTTCACCTTTCAAAAAGGCACTGACGGTTTGAAGGACCTGACGCCTGCGCCCGAGGCCGTCATCCCGAAGTTTCTGAAACTGACGCAGAGCATCAGCTCGCAATAACAGAAATCTCGCTTCGAAATGAGCACAGTTCATGACACGAGTCATCATCACACTCGCCAGCCTTTTACTGGCCGCACAGTCCGCATCTGCTGACGCTACCTTGCAAGAATGCCTGGGACGTACCAAATTCCAGTCACCGGAAGCATTCGAATGGGCAACGTTCCCAATTGAGCGCAGCAATATAAAAGGCGCTGGCGGTCATGTTTTTTCAAAAAATGTTCACGCTGTGGGTGACTACGTCAGTTACGACTATGATGAACTTACCGTCAGAGTCAGCGATATCACAACACGTGAAGAATTTGATAGGCAGCGCAATGCCATTGTTCACGAAACCGAAATGTACAAAAACCGGCTAAAGGAAAAACTTGATACCAACAAGCATCTTTTGGTATCGATCAAGGAAATGAACTACCTCCCCGACACCATCCAAAAACAGGAAGCCATAATAAAAAATCTAGAAGAGCAAATACCTAAAATAAAAAAACACGAGCATGACTTGGGAATTCCTGATTCACATGTATTGGGCAGCGAAAAGACGCCCTACGAGTTCCTGCTGTGGCGCAACAACCGGGTGTTCTATTTCCATATGAACAAACCCGCCGAGAATACAGCGCAGCGGATCAAAGACCTTGCCACCCGCTTCGAAGCCCGCGACCTCTATCAAGTGCCCGAAGGCCCAGGCGTTTGCATGCCCTACGGTTTCATTCATGACAACGGCAAAACCGGTTTCAACGTGAAGAACAGCCTTCGCTTTACCAGCACGCCCAACGTAATCATGAGCCTGATCAATGCCTCGCAAAGCGACCCGACCAAAGCTACCCGAGGCACCTACGACACCGACTACCACCCCGGCTACGACGCGGAAAACTGGAAAAAGTCGAAGATCATGGAAAAGTTCTACATCGGCAAACGCATGACCACCCTCGAAGGCTGGCGCTTGGACCCTCGGCCGGAATCCGCCGAGCAGGATCGCGCCTGGTTTGCCATAGCCCATGTCGGCGGTTTGGTCAGTCCGTTGATTGCGGCGCAGATGTTCACCTTTCAAAAAGGCACTGACGGTTTGAAGGACCTGACGCCTGCGCCCGAGGCCGTCATCCCGAAGTTTCTGAAACTGACGCAGAGCATCAGCTCGCAATAGCTGAAATCTCGCTTCGAAATGAGCACAGTTCATGACACGAGTCATCATCACACTCGCCAGCCTTTTACTGGCCGCACAGTCCGTATCTGCTGACGCTACCTTGCGAGAATGCCTGGGACGTACCAAATTCCAGTTACCGGAAGCATTCGAATGGGCAACGTTCCCAATTGAGCGCAGCAATATAAAAGGCGCTGGCGGTCATGTTTTTTCAAAGAATATCCACGCAGTGGGTGACTATGTCAGTTACGACTATGACGAACTGACCATCAGAGTCAGCGATGTCACAACACATGAAAAATTTGATAGGCAACGCAATGCCATTGTTCATGAAACCGAAAGTTTCAAGAAAATATTGCAGGCCGATCTGAAAACAAACGAGCGCCTGCTCGCATCGATCAAGCGAATGAATTACTCCGCCGACATCGTCAAAAACCAAGAAAAAGAAATCACGAAACTCGAAGAGCAGATACAACAAACCAAAAAATGCGAACATGACATGGGCATTCCGGACGCCCATGTCTTGGGCACAAAAGAAACTCCCTACGAGTTTCTCCTTTGGCGCAACAACCGGGTGTTTTACTTCCATATGAACAAACCGACCGAGAATGCCGCGCAAAGGATCAAAGATCTCGTCGCCCGATTTGAAGCCCGCGACCTCTACCAAGTACCCAACGGCCCAGGCGTTTGCATGCCCTACGGTTTCATTCACGACGACGGCAACACCGGTTTCAGCGTGAAGAACAGCCTGCGTTTCACCAGCACACCCAACGTGATCATGAGCCTGATCAATGCCTCGCAAAGCGGCCCGACCAAAGCTACCCGAGGCACCTACGACACCGACTACCGCCCCGGCTACGACGCGGAGAACTGGAAAAAGTCGAAGATCATGGAAAAGTTCTACATCGGCAAACACATGACCACCCTCGAAGGC
>NZ_CAXAON010000077.1:0-2121 GCF_963970495.1 Pseudomonas sp. EA_65y_Pfl2_P78
CGTCGATGGATTTTCGCAAGTCCACGGGTTTGGGGTAGAGGTACACTTTTTCAACTTTGGCGTCGGGTCGCATCATGGCGGGGGCTGGCTCCGGAGAAAAACGGGAGCACAGCATCCGGCGTCAGGGGAGTGCTTTGAATGTGTAGTTCATGGAGCGGTTACTTGCGAACTTCGTTCGGGGCACATTTGGGATGTTTCGAAACCCTGCGGCCTATGAGGCTCGAATACACTGGACTATGACCAAAGAAGATGCGGAGTATTTGCTTACAATCGTCTCTCTGATTCATCGACGCCTTGATAAAGCACATATGCCTCCGAGACTTTGAAACACCCTGCACTCCGAACTTTAAATTCATACGCCGCCGTAGGAAGGCGCGGCTCTGTCTGTCACTGCGCGTATCCGGTCGGCCAAGATTACGCTGCACTATGCAAAAGTTTGCTAACGGACAGAAGCGGATATCCAAAGTTCTAATGGTCCAATTTATTATCCAGCAGAACAACGGATAAGCCGAACACGGGAGTTATAAAGTAGACGAAATTCAGAAAATTAGCTGATTACAGCACCTTTCGGGCCACTAGCGATAAGGGCTGCGCCACAGGCGGTCTTCATCCCGTCCAGCGCGATAGGCGTGCCATCGACAGTATAGGTCCTGCTGCCCTCAGCAATCGGAAAAACGCCCTTGCACAATGGACAGCTGACCTTATGACCGAGCCCAGAAATTGGCTTTCCATTCAGATTAGTTTGGGAGAAAGCTTCTAGAACCTTACCACCATGTGAAGTGGAATCGCCTAGGCGAATAGCATCTGTCATATCATCACCCCGCCTTCAGATATCCGTTTTCCACAACGCCCCACTAAACTCAATTAAGCTCGTTGCAGAAAACGGAGCAAAGAAAGCTTGCACTATAAATTCAAGCGACCAAGCTATCCCTACTTAGGGAAAACAAATCAATCGATGTTTCTTCAAGCAATACTTCAAAAGCATCCGCACCTTTTTGTTCAATATATTTAAGCTCCGAGTCAAACACTGGAACAATCCACGCAAAAACGAATGTAAGGCCATGCGTATCAGGCCCAGTATAAGAAAATGATTCATCTCCAAAAAAAACCGGAGGCTTGATCCATACAGCAGAGAGCGAGCAATCATCAAAAACAACTCCCTCCCTCTGTATTAACTGATTATTCAACAAGGCGCAACTGGATCCAATAGCATCATCTGCAAGTTGCTTTACGATTGCGACTGCATTCTTGGGAATCTCATTCTGATCAATAGACAATAACAATTCGTGGTGTATTACTTGTGCAGACACCGAAGACTTAAGTCCTACATGTGAAAGGCCTAGCGTACAAAATGTGACAACACCTTCCACACTACCATCCCGACACTCAACTACTTGATAAGAATGTGCACCTTCAGAAAAGTCCCACCCTTGGTAAATTTTCCCAAAGTGCTTCTCTATATGTTCAATAATGCTCATTTTCGATTTCCTTCTCTACGGTTGCAGGATGGGCATTTTAGAATAACGCCCGTCTGGTAATTGTCGAGAACCTCTTTTCGACTTACGCCGTCTGGGAAATCTCTTTTGCTCCACGGATCGGGATGGTGATCCATATCCCAATCTCGCGGACCTGTTCCTGGGGCAACTTCTACTTCTGTTTCGCACACAGGACAGATTTTGCCTCCGTTCGGTCCGGGAAGAGCACTATTCCATGCGTCCCTTACAGATGCCTTTCTCCATCCTCCACGACTCGTGACCTGACCTTTTTCATTTGTACCTTTAACCAATCCAAGCGGATCAATCCAACCATTGGCGTTTGGCGCATACTGGTAGATGTTAATGCCGCCCGCGAAGCCAATAGGATCCTGCGAAATAAACCGCCCAACCCTCGGATCATAGTACCTATATCGATTGTAGTGCAGCCCAGTCTCATGATCGTGATACTGCCCCTGGAACCGTATCGGATTCGTCACACCATGCTGGCGCGCCCATTCTGAACGCTGCTCCGTCACCTGCCCCCAAGCCTTGTACTGCGCGGTCCAGGCCATGTTGCCTTGTGAATCCGTCAGCTCCTGCGGCGTCCCCAAGTGATCACACTGATACCAGGCCAACGCATCAAACG
>NZ_CAXAON010000079.1:0-1728 GCF_963970495.1 Pseudomonas sp. EA_65y_Pfl2_P78
CGGCGCTGCTTTTTCTTGCCGTATTCGGCGGCGATCCTCATCGCTCATGTCCCGCGCTTGGCGTTCAACTTCGTACAGGCCACCAATCGAGTGCAGCGCCTGTTCGGCCAGCTGACTTTTATTCGCCACGTGCAGATCGAAAAACTTGCGGCGGGCGTGGGCCATGCAGCCGATTTCGATCATGCCTTTCTCGAAGCCAGCTTTGTAGCCAGCAAAGTCGTCGCACACCAGCTTGCCGTTCCATGAGCCGAGGAAGTTACGTGCATGCTCACCTGCCCGGCTCGGGCTGAAGTCATAGACCACGGCCTTGAGCACCGAAAACGGCGTGGTGCAGTAAGCCCATACATAAGAACGGTGAGTTTTCTTCTGTCCGGGCGCAAGCATCTGCACCGGCGTCTCGTCGGCATGGACGACTCGTTGGGCCAAAACGGCTTCTCGCAAGGCATCAACCAGCGCCTGAAGCTGCACACCGGTCTGTCCAACCCATTGAGCCAGTGTGGAGCGCGGGATCGCTAAACCGGCACGTCCGAAGATTTTCTCCTGCCGATACAACGGCAAGTGGTCAGCGAACTTCGCCACCATCACATGGGCCAGCAGACCTGCGGTTGGGATGCCTTTGTCGATCACTTGGGCCGGTACTGGTGCCTGGATCAGTGTTTCGCACTGACGGCAGGCCCATTTCCCACGCACATGCTGTTCGACGGTGAACACGCCTGGCGTGTAATCCAGTTTCTCGCTGACGTCCTCGCCGATGCGCTGAAGTTGGCAACCGCAAGTGCACTGAGTGTTTTCTGGTTCGTGATGAATGACGGTACGTGGAAACTGCGACGGCAGCGGCGCGCGCTTTGGCTTTTGGCGCGCTACTTCTGGAGCAGGAGTCGGAAGCAGTGCCGTCAGCTCGGCGTCGATAGCCTCAAGATCGGTGTTAAGAAGATCGTCGAGCAAGCTGCCTTGCTCAGGACTGATCTGCTCGCTGCGCTTGGCAAACCGGTGCCGCTTGAGGATCGCGATCTCGTGGGTCAACTGTTCGATGATGGTTTGATCGCGGTGGTTCTTTCTGCCCATGGTGTCGACCTTCGACATCAACTGCGCAGCGAGTGCACGCAGTTGGTCGGGGGTCATGTGGTCGAGGTTTGGCATAGAAGTCATGCCGTGGATTTTACCAAAGCCGACCGCGTGCGACAGCGTGTTCTGGGTTTAATTACAGCTTTTTAAAGGATCGTGATTGCACCGCCAGCGCCAACGCGCTGCCAAGGCAAACCAAGTACCAAGGCCTGAAGTTGCTCACTATCCAGTTCCAACTCGCTGCCTTGTCGTATGCCTGGCCAGTGGAATTTTCCTTGGTTCAACCGCCGTGCCGCCAGCCAAACGCCGATCCCGTCATGCACGAGAACTTTCATACGATTGGCCCGGCGATTGGCAAACAGATAAGCGCAGTGCGGCTTCGCCGCACCGAATACTGCGATCACTCTGGCCAGCGCAGTTTCGGTGCCGGCACGCATATCCATGGGTTCGGTGGCGAGCCAGATGGCGTCAATGCGGATCACTTGGCAAGCTCTCGGATAAATCGAGCGCACCCATCAGGATCGGACACTGGCCACTTCACGGCGATGGCTTGTTCGCCAACGGGTATCTCGATGATCGCCAATGCCTCTGACGGCCGCTTAGGAGGAGCCTTCAACGGGACAAACGCAGGCAACGCGGGCACTGAGCTGTGCCGGTAAAGCG
>NZ_CAXAON010000080.1:0-1404 GCF_963970495.1 Pseudomonas sp. EA_65y_Pfl2_P78
TCGGGCTGACTGGCGGGACACGGATGCACCGTGCAACTGATATCAGCGTGTGGCTGGGCTTTGGCCTCGCGTTCGGCCTGAGCGGCCTCGTCGACCATGGCCAGTTTTTCGGCGCTCATCGGGCGAAGTCCTTGTCGGTCAGCAATTGGTGCGTCAATGCGCTGTTGAGGTTGTCCAGACGCTGGTGCGGCAACACTCGGGGTTCGTCCAGCAAACGCCGGTAGGCGCCGTGCTCGGCACCATCGGGAAAGTCAGTGCCCAGCACTGTGAAGAAACGCGCCCAGCGCAGGACTTCATCGACGGCACTGAAGCCCCGCCGTGCAGCACTGGCCTGACACTCCATGGCCCATTGCTGCAAAGCTGTCGAATCCATTGTGTTGAGGTATTGGGGGAAATAGCGTTGACCGTGCTCGATCAACTGTCTGGCAAAAGACTGGCGCTTGGCCGCGTTAAGGTGATCGAGTTGTTCCGCCGTCAGCACCAGCCAGGGCTTGTGCGCATACGGGATCGCGGGGTGCTCGGTTTGCTGATTGATCTGTGAATCCGGCAGACGAATCAGCCGTACTGGCCCCATCAGTCGATCACGCTCAGGCGAGGGCAAATCCTTCAGCCACAACGCGGTAATACGCGGGTCGTAGAAACGAAAGAAAACCGTCGCACCCCCGTCAACCCGCGCGTGGATCAGGCCGCGCAAATGCGCCAGCGCTTGATCTTCGTCGGCCTCAGACTCCAGCCAGATGCCCGCCGTTGCGCTCCACTCCTGCCAAAAAACCGTTGCCAACGGGCTATCGGGGGTCACACCGATCAGCACGGGGCCGGCCTTTTCCAAAGCGCTGTAGGCGGTACGCTGATAAAGCGAGTGAACAGGCGCGCCGCCCGTCAGCTCGAACAGGCGATCCGAAAGTTTGTCGATCTGGATTCGATCCAGCAACAGATAAGCCCGACTCATGCGTTCACCTGCGCCAGTTTTTCGCACGCGGCGCAGACTGAAGCGGCTTGCTCTGCGGCCTGAGCCAGCGCGGCTATTTGCGTGGTGATGGACAGCGCGATCAGCGCCTGTGGATCTTCGGGCGCTGCCGCCAACGCTGTCTGCGCCGTGACACCCACCACTGGCGCGCCGCCCTCGACGATAGCGACGCTGCTGAAGATCCCCCCCGAATTGATGACGATGTGATGACCGCCAGCACTCAGCGTCAGGCTTGTCCCGGCATCAATCACCACTTGGCTCGCGGTAACCCGCGCATGCGGCCCGGCCTGAATCACCAGCGTTCCATCCGCCGTGGTGCTGCTGTTGCCGCTGATGCTGAGCAGGTCGTCGCTGCCGATGACGGTGTTGCGCGTCCCGTCGGTGGTGTGGTGTTCGTCAGCCTTGATCAGGCTGGTGCTGTGGTGGTCGACCTGTTC
>NZ_CAXAON010000081.1:0-1384 GCF_963970495.1 Pseudomonas sp. EA_65y_Pfl2_P78
GCACAGGTATCAGCGGCGTCTGTGACGGGGACGAACGCGGAGCCGGGCACGTTGATGGCGCGGGTGCTCGCACCCGCCAACCTCAAGCGTGCGTATCAACGCGTAGTCAGCAACAAGGGGGCGCCGGGTGCCGATGGCATGACGGTCGCCGACTTGGGGGGCTACGTGAAACAGTATTGGCCGATCCTTAAGGCTCGGTTGCTGGCAGGCGAGTACCACCCGCAAGGTGTACGCGCCGTCGACATCCCCAAACCCAAAGGAGGAACACGGCAACTGGGTATCCCCAATGTCGTGGATCGCCTGATTCAACAGGCTTTGCTGCAACAGCTCACGCCAATCTTCGACCCTCTGTTCTCGGACTACAGCTACGGCTTTCGACCGGGTAGAAGCGCTCACCAAGCCATCGAAACAGCCCGCGCCCATGTGGCGGTGGGTCACCGCTGGTGCGTGGAACTTGATCTGGAGAAGTTCTTTGATCGGGTCAACCACGATGTATTGATGGCCTACATCGAGCGTCAAATCGAAGATAGATGTGTGCTCACGCTGATCCGTCGTTATCTCGAAGCGGGAACGATGTCAGGCGGACTCGTCAGTCGCCGGCAGGAAGGGACGCCGCAAGGCGGCCCGCTCTCGCCGTTGCTGTCGAACATCCTGCTCAACGAACTCGATTGTGAATTGGAACGGCGGGGCCATCGTTTTGTACGTTATGCCGACGATGCGAACATTTATGTGCGCAGTCGTCGCGCAGGCGAACGGGTGATGGCTAGCGTTGAGCGTTTCCTGAGGCAGCGCCTGAAACTGACGCTGAACCGGGAAAAGAGCCGAGTAGCCGGATCGTGGATGTGTGATTACTTGGGCTATGGGATGAGCTGGCATCGACAGCCACGGTTACGAGTGGCAACGATGAGCTTGCTTCGCTTGCGCGACCGGCTCGGGGCGCTTCTGCGCGGAGCACGAGGACGTAAAATGGCCTATACCATTGAGCGTATAAACCCTGTGCTGCGCGGTTGGGCTGGATACTTCAAGCTCACTCAGGGCAAACGCGCTTTAGAGATACTTGATGGGTGGGTGCGTCACAAGCTTCGTTGTGCTCTTTGGCGGCAATGGAAACGGCCCTCAGCGAGGGCGCGCAACCTGATGCGCTTGGGGATAGACGAGCAGCGCGCTTACCAGTCAGCGTTCAATGGTCGAGGCCCTTGGTGGAATTCGGGGGCACCTCATATGAATCAGGCGCTGCCGAAGAAGCTCTGGGATGGACTCGGACTGGTCTCGATACTGGATACGATAACTCGGCTTAATCGCATAATTTGAACCGCCGTATACGGAGCCGTACGTACGGTGGTGTGAGAGGACGACGGATGTAAATCCGTCTCCTACTCGATTC
>NZ_CAXAON010000082.1:0-1373 GCF_963970495.1 Pseudomonas sp. EA_65y_Pfl2_P78
GAGACTGTCAGAAATTTTGTGTTCGGGCATAACATGTTGAAAAGGAGCATGTATGCCGACCAAAAAGAAACCGGCCTCGGAGGTCAAACCCCAGTTTCCTTCGATCCCGAAAGAGCTGATTGATCAGTTCGTTAAAGGCCCAATGAGCGCCGAAGCGATTCAGGATGCGTCGATGGCGTTCAAAAAGGCGCTTATCGAGCGAGCCCTTGGCGCGGAGCTGGGTCAACACCTTGGCTACCCTCAGGGCGCGGAGCGCCCTGAGGGGGCGAGTAATCAGCGCAACGGCTCGAGTGGCAAGACCATACTGACCGACGATGGCCCGCTTCGTCTGGACATTCCCAGGGATCGCGATGGCAGTTTCTCTCCAATCCTGATCCCCAAACATGAGCGTCGTTTTACCGGCTTCGACGACAAGATCATTGCCATGTACGCCCGTGGCATGACCGTCCGCGAGATTCGGGCGTTCCTCTCGGAACAGTACGGGACTGACGTTTCCCATGATTTCATCAGCTCGGTCACCGACGCGGTGCTGGAGGAAGTTGCTGCGTGGCAGCAACGCCCACTTGAGCCGATGTATCCGGTGATTTTCTTCGATGCTCTGCGGGTCAAAATCCGTGAGGAAGGACTGGTTCGCAACAAGGCAATCTACCTGGCTTTAGGTGTATTACCGGACGGCACTCGAGATATCTTAGGGATCTGGATCGAAAACACTGAGGGAGCCAAGTTCTGGATGAAGGTTTTTAACGACCTTAAAACCCGTGGCGTCGAGGATGTATTGATCGCTGTAACTGATGGCCTTAAAGGCATGCCAGAAGCCTTGAACGCGGTGTTTCCGACGACGACCTTGCAAACCTGCATCGTGCACCTGATTCGTAACAGCCTTGATTACGCCGCCTGGGACAAGCGTCGCGAGTTGGCCAAAGCCCTGAAACCGGTTTATCAGGCACTGAATGTCGAAGCGGCCGAGCACGCTCTTAACGCATTTGAAGCTGGGCCTTGGGGCAAACAATACCCCACCGTCGTAGCCGCTTGGAGACGCGCCTGGGATCGAGTCATCCCGTTTTTCGTCTTCCCGCCAGCCATCCGAAAAGTGATCTACACCACCAATGCCATCGAGAGCATCAATTCTCAGTTGCGCAAGATCATCAAGACAAGAGGCCACTTCCCGACTGACGATGCAGCGACGAAGCTGATCTGGCTGGCACTGCAAAATATCACTGCCAATTGGGGCAGCGCGGCGCACGACTGGAAGACAGCAATGAATCAGTTTGCGATTCTTTATGGAGATCGATTTACCAGGTTGAACTGGTGAAAAAAGGGCTTGCCTTACGGCAGGCCGTTACCGGCCCGCACACAAAAAATCTGACACTCCC
>NZ_CAXAON010000083.1:0-1256 GCF_963970495.1 Pseudomonas sp. EA_65y_Pfl2_P78
TGTGGTGGTCAACTAATTCCGGACACCTCGATAGGTAGTTTCGATGCCATCGCCCGCTCGTAAACGGTCGGCGGCAGATACCCCAGTTTTGAGTGCAGCCGTTCGTTGTTGTAAAACCCAACGATGTACTCAGTGATGTCGCGGATAGCTTCTGCATGGTTGGCATAATCACGTCGCCATACACGCTCCATTTTCAAGCTCAGGAAGAAGCGCTCCATCACCGCGTTGTCCCAGCAGTTACCTTTACGGCTCATGCTCTGCTGCATGTCGTTTCGCGCCAGCAACGCTCTGTAACTTGCGCTCGCGTACTGGCTGCCACGGTCTGAGTGGGCTATCAGTCCTGGTGACGGCTGGCGCTGAGCGATGGCCAACTGCATCGCGCTACACACCAACTCTGCCGGCATGTTCGGGGCCATGGCCCAGCCCACTATCTTGCGTGAAAACAAGTCCAACACCACCGCCAGGTACAACCAGCCACTGCGAGTGCGGATGTAGGTTATGTCGGCCACCCAAGCCTTGTTTGGCGCCGTTGGGTCAAACTGACGGCCCAATATATTCTCTGCAATCGGCAAGTCATGGTTGCTATCGGTTGTGTGCACAAACTTGCGCTTCCAGGCCGAACGCAGGCCGTTGGCACGCATTAAACGACGGATTTTATAAAGACCGACAGCCATACCTTTGCCGCGCAAAGCATCACGCAACGGGCGGCTACCGTAGCAGCCACCACTTGCAGCAAACGATGCCTTGAGTTGCACAACGACAGGACAGCTCTGCCGAATAGGCGCCTCAGCGCGTTTTTGGGCCTCGTAGAAGCCGGATCGACTGACGTTTAATAAACGGCAGACATACGCCACCGAATAAGCCTTCTGTTGCAGCTGCCGAACCAGTCGATACGTTACTTCAGCTCGCGGGCAAAGAAGGCGGTAGCCTTTTTTAAGATGTCGTTATCCACCTTGAGCTGCCGGTTCTCTTGCTCCAGTTGGCGGATGCGCTGCTGTTCAGACGTCAACGGTTTACCGATTCCGGATTGTCCCAGTTGCTCGGCCTCGTACTGCTGCACCCAGCGTCGAACAGCCGTCTCACCAATATTCAGATCCCGGCAGACCTGCGGCACGGTCAATCCCTGATCCTTGATCATCTTCACGACTTGCAGCTTGAAGCTGTCGTCGAATGTTCTGCGTTTGTCGGTCATGAAAAACTCCTCGATAGATGCATTTTCCACCTATCGGGGTGTCCGGGGAAATTAGACCACTACA
>NZ_CAXAON010000084.1:0-1093 GCF_963970495.1 Pseudomonas sp. EA_65y_Pfl2_P78
TTCAGCACGGTCCCAGCTCAGCTCACACTTCACTCGACCGTATTCGTCACAGTAGATCTCTTCGTTAGCGGGGCCGGTCACACGTGCAGTCTGGGAAACCAGAGGACGACGCGGTGCTGGCAACTGTGGGCGAAACACCACCTCGGCGGGAATCACGCTGAAGGTATTGCGATAGCCCTGGGTGAAGCCGTCAGCGGCTTTGGTGTCGCTGGTGACTGACTCTTCGAGCACTTGTGGCTGTCGGCCGTCGTGCGACACGCTGAGCAACAACCACAGGTCATTGCAGCTGTTGCGCGGGTGTTCGGTCAGTTCGAATAAGTGGCCGCAGCGCAGGTTCGCCTGATCGCTTTGACCTTCGCCCAATTCATAGTCGCTGCGATGGCGCTCCAGCGCCTGACGGGCCAATTGCTTGCCGGACTTTTCGCTCTCGATCAACAGCGGATATCGATAGTCCTCCAGTGCCGGGGTGAATTCGGCGGTGAAGTGGCTTTCGAGCAATAGACTTGGGCGTTTCAAATCATAGTCGCGGCGGGTGACCGTGCTGGTACGGGTGCTGGTTCGCACACTGAAACGGCTGACCACCGAATGCTCGGCGACCATCCCGGAATCCTGCTGATACGGCGTGGCACCGAGTTTGGGCAGGAACACCTGATCGTCGGTGAATACCAGCAAATGCCCGTCCGGTGAGTGCTGGTGGTGCCAGGCGATACCGTCTTCGGCGCATAACCTTTGTATGAATTCCAGGTCAGATTCCGCGTACTGCGTGCAGTATTCGCGAGCGGCGCTGGTGCTGACGTGGAAGGTAAACGCATCGGCCTGAACGCTATGACCGTTGAGCACCTGGGCGATGATCTGCGGCACAGTCATGCGCTGGAAAATCCGCTGATCGTGGCTGAACTGCAAATAGTGCAGCGCCGGTACCAGCGTCAGGTGGTAACGGGTCAGACGCTTGCCGGCCTCGCCGACCAGCACGTCTTCGATGCGCCCGTGAATGCCTTCGCCGTTATGGCCAAATTGCAGAAACGCCGGTTGGCTGAGCAAGCTCTCCAGATCGAAATCCGGGTGCTCGCTGACCAGTTCAATGTGGATGTTG